>CAZKOS010000079.1:0-3625 GCA_964554445.1 uncultured Spirochaetaceae bacterium
AAGGCATGAAACCGAGAAGGTATTCCCTGACCAGGGAAACCAAAGAGACAAGTATTGCCCTCACCCTGTGTCTGGACGAGGCGGAACCGGTTGAAATCGACACCGGGGTGCCGTTTTTCGACCACCTGCTCACCGCCATGAGCTTTCACGGCGGATTCGGGTTGTCGCTCCGGGCGAAGGGCGACCTGTCCGTCGACGCCCACCACCTGGTGGAGGATACCGGCCTGGTGCTGGGCGACGCGTTTCTGGCCCTGACGGCGGCGGAGCCGTCCGTCAAGCGCTTCGGGCATACGGTCATCCCGATGGACGAGGCGCTCTCCGAAGTGTCGGTCGACGTGTGCGGCCGTTCCGCCTGTGTATTCCGGGCGGAATTTCCACAGCCGCTCGTCGGTTCGTTCGATACCGCGCTCATCCGTGAATTTCTCCTCGCCCTGGCTCAACGGGCGAAAATCAGCCTGCACGCCGCCGTCCGGGAGGGCGAAAACAGCCACCACATGGCCGAGTCGCTTTTCAAGGCGCTCGGCAAAGCCCTGGCTGAGGCTTATGCGCGGGCTCCCGGCCGGGAATCCATATCAACGAAAGGCACTATTGCATAAACAAAGCCGAGCGTTTACAGTAGGTTTACAGTAGGCTTTAAAATAAATTTGATTTGGGAATCGTCTTTTTTTATAGTATACAATGTTGAAAACGGTCGCTGGACATGAACCGAAAGGATATGCTGGCACGCATCCCCAAAGAGGGATTCTTGAAGCTCACCCGGGAGAACGTCGATCTTCCGGAAGAGAAGCGCATCGCCCTTATCCGGAAAGGGAACGACCTCTTCAACCAAGGCAGGTTCGACCTTGCCAAGAAGGTCTTTTTGACCGCCGGGTACAATGACGGTCTGGTCCGGCTGGGCGACCGGTACATGGAGGAAAAAAAACCGCTGGAAGCCTTCCGTATGTATTGGCTGGCGCAACATGCCGCCAAGCGGGATCATTTCGTGGAAAAAATGTCCTTGGTCATCAAGCGATGGCTGCACGAATGAGACACGAATGAGAAGAGAAGACTAACGACGAGGCAAAGGAAAATTTATGGACGATCCGAAAACGAACGAACAAGGGGAAAAATCATCCGCCGACCAGGCGTTCGCGACCCCTGAAGACCAGGCGCTGGAAAACGCCACCAATACCATCATCTCCGAGCTCTCCAAGAAAGGCTATACGTTTCTCAAGGAGGACCTCCTCGACGAGGCCGAGGAGAATTTCAACAAGATCCTCGAGTACGAACCGACCAACAATTACGCCCTCGTCGGCCTGGGAGACGTCAAGCGCAAGCAGGGCAACTTCCACAAGGCGACGGAGTACTATCTCCGCTGCCTGAAGCACCACGAGGGCAACAACTACGCCCTTTTCGGCCTGGCCGACTGCTACAAGGCGCTCCAGCAGTTCCAGAAGGCGATCGACATCTGGGAGAAGTATCTTCTCCACGACGAAAGCAACATCACCGTCCTCACCCGCGTGGCCGACGCCTACCGCAAGGTGAAGAACTTCAAGAAGTCGCGCGAGATCTACCTCAAGGTGCTGGAAAAGGAGCCGGACAACGCCTACGCGCTCATCGGCCTGGGGCACCTGCACTACGACTTCAAGGAGTACGAGACCGCGCTCAAGTACTGGGAAAAGATGATGCTCATCAACCAGGACAACATCGACATCCGCGTGCTCACCTCCATCGGCAACTGCCACCGCAAGCTCAAGACCTTCGAGAAAGGCCTCGCCTTCTTCGAGGAAGCGCTCAAGTCGGAGCCCAACAACTTCTACGCCCTCTTCGGCATGGCCGACTGTTACCGCGGCCTGAACCGACACCAGGAGTCGCTCGATTACTGGCTGCGCATCCTGGAGGCCGATTCGAACAACAAGGTGATCCTGACCCGGGCCGGCGACGCCCTGCGCAACCTGGGCCGCCTGGACGAGGCCGAGGAGTACTACAAGCGCGCCCTCAACATCGAATTCGACACCTATGCCGTGCTCGGGCTCGCCCTCATCAACAAGGCCAAGGGCAACTTCCTGGAGGCGCTCGAATCGCTCACCGGGCTTTTGGTGAACGAGTCGAAAAACCCGCGCCTCTACACCGAGATCGCCGAGTGCTACATCGAGCTCGGCAACAAGGACAAGGCCCAGGCGATTCTTTCCCGGTACCTGCGCACCGGCCAGAAGAACGCCCGCATCTCGGAGCTTCTCGAAAAGGTCAAGGGCGGGAATTAAGCGTCCCCGGAAAAACCGAAATCTCCGTCACTGCCGGAACGCCCGAAGCGCGCGCGGCACGATTCGTGCGCGATCGTGCCGTCCGGGCCCCTCTCCCCTTGTTCCCGCCTTCATTCTTCCCATTTAAACTATCGCTGCGTTCCGCTCGCTCCCAATTGGCGCATATCCCCCATGATCTCGAGTCCCGCGTGCCGCCCCCTGCCGGCGAAGGAAGCGGTTCTCCCGCCCCGGCGCGCCCTGTATTCCAGCTCGATGACGCCGGTGACGCTCTCCGCGATGCGCCGGTCCATCTCGCCGCGCACGGGCGCCTTGAGCTCGCCCGCCCCGGACCGTTCGGCCCGGACGGCGAGCAGTCCCCCGCGGTCCTTCACCGTAAAGCTCGCCGCGTTGCGTCCGGCGGTCAACCCCTCGACCCGCGCCCCGGTATAGGTGGCGAACACCTTGAGGCTTTCCTGGGTGAGGAGGAATCCCATGAAGCCCGGAAAGCGCAGGCCGAGCCAGGGGATGCGCGCCAGCGAGAACATGAACGAGACGCCGGGATTCTCGAAATGGTTGGACTGCATCCAGATCCATGAGCTGGGAAACGAACGGCCCCAATCCTTCTCGACGTACCCCTTGCCGCCGGTGAAGTCGATTCGGCGTCCGTCGATCGTCAGGCTGCCTTCCAGTCCGTGCGTCAGGCTCACCGCGTCGTGGTAGCACTCCATGGCCGGCAGGAACAAAAACGGCCCCATGAGCCCCCGGAAAAGACCGCGCGCCGGAACGGCCGACGCGTTTCGGAACCGAAGCCGCCCCTCGACACCGATCGCGTCTCCGGCCAGGCGCACCTCGAATCCCCTCCGTGAAAACCGGTTGCCGGCGATGGCGATCGCGAATTCGTCCCGCGCGGCCGAGAAGCTCTCCCGCGGGAAACGGTAGTAGGCGGTCCGGCGGGTGAGGCCGTCGATGATCTGGATGAAAGCGTGGGCGTCGCCGGGCCCGCGGCCCAGGGCGATGCCGGGGATGAACGAGAAAATCGCGTCGCCCTTCGCGGTGACGCATTTAAAATACCATCCCTCGAAGTAGCGGCGTCTTTTGAATTCGCCCTGGAAGCGGGCGGGGTGCAGCACGCTGTTCAACATGGGCCGTTCCTCAATTGAAAAATAACGATGAAGCGAACGGGAAACAACGACATTCCTTCGTCATTTACAACCCGCGCCTCACATTGATATAATCGCCTGGAAGAAACGGCAAGGAATTTCCGGCGACTTTTCCCAGGAGCGAATCATGGCCGTGAAGGCGAATATCGACCGGTTCGACGGTTTCGCGAAGCTCTACGACGATTCGCGACCCGTCCCCCCGCGCGCGCTGATCGAGGCGATCCTGCTGTACGCGGGACGGAA
>CAZKOS010000079.1:3725-11785 GCA_964554445.1 uncultured Spirochaetaceae bacterium
GACCCGTCCCCCCGCGCGCGCTGATCGAGGCGATCCTGCTGTACGCGGGACGGAAGCCGACGGTCGTCGCGGACGTGGGAAGCGGGACGGGATTGTCGACCTTTCCCTGGGCTTGCCGCGCCGCGAAAGTCATCGGCGTCGAGCCGAACCGGGAATTCCGCGAGTTCGCCCGGGGGAAGTCGCGGCGGACGACGAACGTCGCCTTCATCGACGGCCGGAGCGACGACACCACCCTGCCGGATTCCTCGATCGCCGTCGTCACCGTCTCCCAGGCCTTCCACTGGATGGAACCGGAATCCTCGCTGGCCGAGTTCGATCGGGTCCTCAAGCCGGGCGGAGTGCTCGCCGTATACGACTGCCTTTGGCCCCTCGTGATGGGCCGCGAGCTCGAGACGCTCCACACGGACCTCATCGCGAGGGCGAACCGGATGTACGCGGAACGGAACACGGAAGAGGCTGTCGTCTACAACGAGAAATCCAAACACCCGGCGGCTTTCGCGTCGTCCGGCAGGTTCTCCTATACAAGGGAAATACTCCTCCACGACGTGCGGCGTCTTTCCGCGGACGAAATCATCGGCGTCGCCGTGAGCCAGGGGGCGGTGCAGACGGCGCTCAAGCGCTGGCCGGACGATTTCCGGCCCCCGGTCGACGAATACGAGCGCACGGTCCGCGGGCTGGTGAAGGGGAAGATCAAGGCGATGTATTGTTACGAGCTGGTCGTCGGGGTGAAGGGCGAGTGAGACTTATCACAGGGAAAGGAAGATTGGTACAGAGACAATGACTCATAAACCGGGATCAATTATCAGGGCAGCCGTGATTCTTCGTATTTTACTCTGACTGGATTCACGCTCGCGGCGCTTTCGGGGGATGAGAAATCCATGAAAGACGATTCCACTCTGCCAAGTGATCTTCCAGGGAAAAAAGAAAAAAACCCGGCGATTTCATTGATTGATTCGCTTTTTATCGCTCCCGCACTGGTTGCGTCACCCTGGGCCTTTCGACGGGTGAACGAGCCGGTCATGCTTCGACAGGCTCAGCATGACTATGCTACTCCAGCACGGCCCTGATCCGCCGCACGCCGGAGCTGGACGACTGTTCCTTGGTGATCTTGAACTTCCCGAGCACGCCCGTGTGCTCGACGTGCGGACCGCCGCAGACTTCCTTGGAGAAATCGTCGATCGTGTAGACCTTCACGGTTTCCTCGTACTTCTCGCCGAAGAGGGCGGTCGCGCCGCTTTTCCTCGCCTCGTCGAGCTTCATCATCTCCATGGTCACGGGCAGGTCGCGCCTGATCTGCTCATTGACTATGTCCTCGACCTTCTTCACCTCCTCCGGGGTCATGGCCGCCGGGTGGGTGAAGTCGAAGCGCATGCGCTCGGCGGTGATATTCGAGCCCTTCTGCGCCACGTGGTCGCCGAGCACGCGCTTGAGCGCGGCCTGGAGAAGGTGGGTGGCGGTGTGGTACTTGATCGTCATTTCCGATTGGTCGGCCAGGCCGCCCTTGAAGACCGCTTCGCTCCCGGCGCGGGAAAGTTCCTGGTGCTTCCTGAAGGCCTCTTCGAACTCTTCCTTGTTCACGGCCAGGCCGCGTTCGGCCGCGAGCTCCTCGGTGAGCTCGAGCGGGAAGCCGTAGGTGTCGTACAGCCGGAAGGCGATCCGGCCGGGGATGATTTTCCTGGGATTCTTGAGAAGATTGGGCGCGAGCTTCTCGAACTCGTGCTCGCCCTTCTGGAGCGTCTCCAGGAATTTGGATTCCTCTTTGTTCAATTCCGCGTACACTTTGGCCTCGTTCGTCCCGAGCTCGGGGTACGGCCCCTTGAACGTGTCCACCACCGCCCGGGCGAGCGGTTCGAGGAAGGCCTTGTCGATGCCGAGCTTGCGGCCGTGGCGCACGGCGCGGCGGATGAGGCGGCGCAGGACGTACCCGGCGCCGACGTTCGAGGGCACGACCCCCCGCTCGTCCCCGAGGATGAATACGGCCGAGCGCAGGTGGTCGGCGACGATGCGGATCGAGCGGTCCTTTTCGGCGTCCGTCCCGTAGCGGCGGCCGGAAACCGATTCGATGGCGGCGATGATCGGCGTGAACACCTCGGTCTGGAACGCGGAATCCTTGCCCTGCAGCGCGGTGGCCGTACGCTCGAGTCCCATGCCCGTGTCCACGTTCTGCTTGGGAAGCTTGACGAGGGTTTTCTCGTCCACCCGGTTGAATTCCATGAAGACATTGTTCCAGATTTCGAGCCAGTTGTCCGGGTCGTTCAGCTTGTTGGACGTATCGGCCGGGATTCCCGGCCCGGTCCAGTAGAAGATCTCCGTGTCCGGTCCGCAGGGGCCGGTCGGGCCGACCTTCCACCAGTTGTCCGCCTCGCCCAGGTAGGCGATCCGGCCCTCGGGAAGCCCGAGCGATTTCCAGATGGCCGCCGACTCCTCGTCCCGGGGAACATCGGCGTCGCCGGCGAAGACCGTCACCGATATCTTGCGCGGGTCGAGGCCGAGCCACTTCTTGTCCGTGAGAAATTCCCATGACCAGGCGATGGATTCCTTCTTGAAGTAGTCGCCGAGCGACCAGTTGCCGAGCATCTCGAAGCAGGTGAGGTGCGACGCGTCCCCGACCTCGTCGATGTCCCCGGTGCGGACGCACTTCTGGTAATTGCAGAGGCGTGTCCCGGCCGGGTGCGGCTCACCCAGCAGGTAGGGGACGAGCGGGTGCATGCCCGCCGTCGTAAACAGGACGCTCGGATCGTTCTCCGGCAGAAGGGACTTCCCGGCGATCTGCTTGTGGTCCTTGGAAATGAAAAAGGCGATGAATTTGTCGCGGAGCTCGGTTGCGTTCATGGGGGGCATGGTAGTATGCGGGGCTTCACGTGTCAATGGCCGCAGACAATGTGAGGACACGGAGAACCCGGAGGGGACGGAGCACACGGAGGAGGAAGGGGCAGGAGAAATTCGGAATAAGCACGGAGGAGAAGAAAAGAGGGAAAGCTGAGGAAACCAGGAATCCAGGATAAGTAAGGGAAAAAAGTTCTAATGAGCCGGAAAAAACAAGAAGGGTTTTCTTCAACCTTTTTTTCTATTCTTTCTCCTCTTCTTCTCTCTTCTCCGTGCTCTCCGTACTCTCCGTGTTCTCCGTGTCCTCCCTCGAAGGACCCGTGACTATTGAAGCTTCTGCAGCGCGTCCTTGATCTTGCGGTTGGCGTCCTCCAGTTTTTTGTTGAGGTCGGCCTTGTCTTTTTTGAGGCTCTGGACGTCCGCCTGGAGCGATTCGACGTTCGCGCGGAGCGCCTCGTTGTCGGCGGCCGCCTTTTTGGCTTCGTCCTGGAGCCGCTTGATCTCGAGGGCGGCGGCCGCGTCCGGGCCGGGCGCGCCCACGGGCTTCTCCGGCGCGTCGAGGTCGAGCCGGAAGGTGTAGATGCGATTGTCGCCGCGCTTGGGCGTGATGCTGAAGGATTCGGGCTTGTACCCGGCTTTGCGCAAGACGACGGGAATGGGGACGTTCGCGGCGAACAGGCCGGCATACGAGCCGATCCCCGCCGGCGTGCCGTTCACCAGGATCTCCGCCGTGTCCGGCTCCACCTCGATCCCGACCTTGACGAGCTCGGCTTCCCGGGCCGGATCGGCGTCGACGAAATCCACGCCGGCGAGCCGGTCGAGCCGGGCGCGCCGCAGGTTGCTCACGGGCGCGGACGGGGCCGCTTTGCCGGCCGCCTCGTCGATCGTGACCTCCCGGCCCGCGGCCACCGTCGTTTCGACCGCGCCGCCGCCCGCGGGAGAGACCGCCACCCGGCCGTCCTTGACGGCGCAGACCAGAACGTCGCCGCGGCGCTCGACGAGGAATTCGGTGCCGCGCACGCCGAACGCCGTGCTCCCCGAGCGCACGCGCACGCTTTCGTCGCCGGCCAGCTTCCGGACCTTGCAGAAAATGCTCCCGAACAACAGCTCGGCCTCGCCCTTGACGCCCTGGGCCGAGTGAAAGACCGAGCCGAGCCGGACCGACGTGTTCTCAAGAATGGTGAAAATCGCCCGCTGGCCGACCTGAATGTCGCAATAGGAATTCTCGAACGTCTTCACGTAGTCGTCCGCCCGGACGAGCTCCCCGATTTCCACCGCTTTCCACTGTTTTCCCCGGTAGACGAACACCCCGCCCGAAACGTAGGTCACCAGGCCCTCCGCCTCCCGGGGCGCCCGGTACGCCGCGAGCTCCCGTTCCGCCTTGCTTCCGGCGGAGGAGAAGGTGAAGGTGAGCACCAGCACGATGGCCGCGATTCCCGCGATCACGGCGGCGATGATGACGACTTTTTCAAGAGATTTCATGCCTGATTTCAGTCCTCCGTCCTCTAGTACTGTAGCACCTTGGCGGGCGAATATCTACTAAGGCTTACTCTGAAATATTGCCACAGAGACACAGAGGGCACAGAGAAGAAAAGAAGGGAATAGAGAATAAGCACTGAGTAAAAAAGGCTTAAACATAGAGAAACAACGGACACAAAAATTATAATAACAAGGGCCTAAATTGTTTTGAGCTTGGCTTGGGACAGCCCATTTTATTCTTTTCTATTTCATCTTCCTCTCTGTGCCCTCTGTGTCTCTGTGGCTCCTCTTATGAAGCGAAGCTTCCATGAACACCGTCTCCCGCCCCTCGAAGTCGGGGTTCCAGGAGCCGCCCCGGGTCTCGTGCTCGAGCGCGAGCTTGAGGAGCTTGAGGTAGTCGCGGCGGGGGAGCTCCCACGCGCCCAGGCTGCCCAGGTGGGGCGAGTACACCTGACAGTCGACGACCATGAAACCCAGCTCCGAAAGCCGCCGGCAGAGGATGAGGAAGGCGGCCTTGGAGGCGTTGGGCGCGAAGTGGAACATCGATTCGCCGATGAAGATGGAGCCGAGCGAGACGCCGTACAGCCCGCCGGCGAGCTTTCCGTCGCGCCAGGCCTCGATCGAATGGGCGAAGCCGAGTCGGTGGAGCTCGCAGTAGGCCTCGAGGATGTCCTCCGTGATCCAGGTGCCGGGCTTGTTCCGGCGGTCCTTGGCGCAGGAAATCATGACGTCGCGGAAGCGGGTGTCGGCGGTGAAATGGAAGGTCCCTTTTTTCAGGATTTTCCGCATCGACTCGGAGAGGACCGCCTCGTGGGGGAAGAGAATGCAGCGCGGGTCGGGCGACCACCAGAGGATGGGCTCGGGCTCGCTGTACCAGGGGAAGATCCCGCGACGGTAGGCCTCGAGCAGCCGGTCGGGGCGGAGATCGCCGCCGATGGCGAGAATGCCCTCGCGCGTGGAGAGCTCGACGGGGGGAAAGGCGATGTCGCGTCCCAGCTCGTACACCGGCATTCGGTCTTACCCGGCGTCTCCCGGCGGAGTCCCTGCCTCCTCTGCGGGCGCTTCCCGATCGGATCCTTTCTCCGGTCGGGTCGAGGGGCTTGTCCCGGGCGTCTCCCGCTGCGAGCGCAGCGAGCTTCCAGCGGTCGAAGGGTCGAGGGGCCGGCTCTCGATGGCGATGTCGTCGTCCTTGACCGACACGAGCGCCGTGCCTCCCGAGGCCAGCGCGCCGAAGAGCACGGCGTCCACGAAATAATTCTTGACCTTGTCCTGGAAAAGCCGGGCGACCTCGCGCGCTCCGTACAGCGACGAGAAGCCCTTGGCGGCCAGCCAGGCGACCGCCTCGTCGTCGACCTCGAGCGTCACCTTCTTCTCCACCAACTGGGCCTGGAACTCCCGGATCTCCTTGCGCACGATCATCCGCATGATTTCGTCGTTCAGGTTGTTGAAGGTGACCACGGCGTCGAGGCGGTTTCTGAACTCGGGGGAGAAGATGTTTTCCACGGCGTAGTCGATGGCGTCCTTGGCCACGTTCCGGTCGCCGAAACCGACGAGCGGCTTGCCGATCTCGCGGGCGCCCGCGTTGGAGGTCATGATGACGATCACGTTCCGGAAATCGGCCTTCTTGCCGTTGTTGTCGGTGAGGGTGGCGTAGTCGAATACCTGCAGGAGCGTGTTGAAGATGTCCTGGTGCGCCTTCTCGATCTCGTCCAGGAGGAGGACCGAATGCGGGTTCTTGCGCACCGCTTCGGTCAGGAGCCCGCCCTCGTCGTAGCCGACGTAGCCGGGGGGCGCGCCGACGAGCCGGGAGACCGTGTGCTTCTCCTGGTACTCGCTCATGTCGAAGCGGTGGAGGGGCACGCCCATGAAGGCGGCGAGCTGGCGGGCCAGCTCGGTCTTGCCCACGCCCGTCGGACCGACGAAGAGGAGCGAGGCGACCGGCTTGTCCGGCTTGTGGAAGCCGGCGCGCGAGCGTTTGATGGCGTGGACGACGAGCTCGATCGCCTTGTCCTGGCCGAAGATCATCGACTTGAGCTCGCGCTCGAGGTCCATGAGCTTGACGCCCTCCGTGTGGGAGACGCTCTTTTCCGGGATCTTGGCGATCTTGGCCACCACCCGCTCGATGTCGGCGGCGGTAATGACGGGCCGCCCGTTTTCGCCGGCGGCTTCCTTGAAGAGCTTCACGTAGGCGCCGGCCTCGTCGATGACGTCGATGGCCTTGTCCGGCAGGTAGCGGTCATTGATGTACTTGGCGGAGAGCTCGGCCGCGGCGTGGAGCGCCTCGTCCGAATAGGTGAGGCCGTGGTGCTCCTCGTAGCGGTCCTTCAAGCCCGCAAGGATTTTGTACGTTTCGTCCACGGTCGGCTCAGAGATTTCTATCTTCTGGAAGCGCCGGGTGAGGGCCCGGTCGCGGTCGAAGTATTTCCGATAGTCCTCGTAGGTGGTGGAGCCGATGCAGCGGAGCTTGCCCGAAGTGAGGACGGGCTTCAGGATGGTGGAGGCGTCCATCGAGCCGCCGCCCGACACCGCGCCCGCGCCGACCACGGAGTGGATCTCGTCGATGAAGAGAATCACCTTGTCCATCTTCAGGAGCTCGTTCAGCACCTTCTTCATGCGATCCTCGAAATCGCCGCGGTACTTGGTGCCGGCGAGGACCGATCCCATGTCGAGGGCGAAGATGCGGTAATCGGCCAGGGCCTTGGGCACGCGGCCGTCGACGATCATCTGGGCGAGGCCCTCGGTGACCGCCGTCTTGCCCACGCCCGGCTCGCCCACGTGCACGGGATTGTTCTTGAGGCGCCGCGAGAGCACCTGGATCGTCCGCTCGAGCACGTCCTCCCGCCCGATCAGCGGGTCGATCTCCCCGCGCCGAGCCTTTTCCGTGAGGTCGACGGTGAAGGCCTCGAGGACGCGCTTGACCTTGCGGCGGGGCCCCGGTTCGCCCTCTTCCTCCTCCTCGTCCTCGTCACCCGTCTCCGCGGTCTCGGCCGCTTCCTCCCCCCCGCCGCCGTTCGCGTCGTAGGCCGACGAGCCGTGGGAGATGAAGTTGAGGATGTCGATCCGGGTGATGCCTTCCTTGAGGAGGAAGTGCGCGGCGAACGAATCCTTCTCCAATAAGAGCGAGGCGAGCACGTCGCCCAGGTCCATCTCCGGCTTTTCCGCGCCCACCACGTGCAGGAAGGCGCGCTCCATCACGTTCTTGAAGGCGAGCGACTGGACCGGCTCCTCGTCCTCCACCTTCGGCATCTGGTCGTTGAAAAACTGCTCCAGGCTCTTTTTCAGCCGCTGCGGGCTCCCGCCCACGGTCTTGATGAGCGTCTTCCCCTCCTCCGAGCCGAGCGCCGAATACAGGACGTGCTCGGGGGTGAGAAACTCGTGCTTGCGCGTCTTGGCCTCCATGTAGGCCTGGGAGATTATATTGTTCAGTTCCTTATTTATGTTCATAGATCCTTCGGTCCCCTTAAAAGGCCGCGCCTTTTTCGGTTATGAAAAACCCTTCGGGTTTTTCGAAAAGTTCCTTCAAGTTACAAGATATTGCCGGGTCTCGTAATCCCCTTTACTGCCCTCAGGTTCAATCGCAGTAAAGGCCAACCGCCCTTCCGGCCCGGCAATATCAGTAGCCAAATGAGCAAAAGGCTCAACCTTTTTGCCCCGTTTTCGAAAAACCTATTGAGGTTTTTCGAAAACTTCCTTCACGTTTCAAGATATTGCCGGGTCTCGTAATCCCCTTTACTGCCCTCAGGTTCAATCGCAGT
>CAZKOS010000079.1:11885-12681 GCA_964554445.1 uncultured Spirochaetaceae bacterium
CGCCCTTCCGGCCCGGCAATATCAGTAGCCAAATGAGCAAAAGGCTCAACCTTTTGCTCATTTGGCTACGTTTCCTCGAACGTGCACCGCAACGGGAATTCCCTTTCCCTGGCCATGGCGTGCACCTGGGACACCCTTGTTTCCGCGATGTCGCGGGTGTACACCCCGACCGTGCCTTGTCCCTTCCGGTGCACGTCGAGCATGATGCGGGTCGCCTCCGGCACCGGTTTCTTGAACACCCTGACGAGCACTTCGACCACGAACTCCATGGTCGTATAGTGGTCGTTCAGAAGTATCACCCGATACATTTTCGGCGTTTCCGCCTTGGGTTTCGATTGTGTTTTTATGCCTTCTTCGAAATCCGATAGGGGCATTGTCCGTATTTCCCCCTTGTCGGCCGTCAATGGACGAGCCCGACGACGCCTTTTCAGCCGCCCAACCGCATCACAAGTCTATAAATAAAATAGCATCTTTGGTGGCAAAAGTGAAGAGCACCGAGTCCCGTCTTCTTGACCGGACTTCGGGGAAGCTGAAAAAGCTTTTTGAGTGCCCCCAAGATTGCGACAAATGCAAGCGGAACGGAAATCCGTGCGTACAGAAGGGATGAAAACTGATTATTGGAGGAAAATCATGCCGCCTTCCATCCTTTTCTGTCCCAACAAGGATTGCGCGAACCATCGCCACGCACCAGGCTCCGGCTGGTACCGGCCCTACGGCTGGTACCGCACCAAGGCGTACGGAAAGGTAAGGCGCCACGCCTGCCGTTCGTGCGGCACGTCCTTTTCCCGGCGTACCT
>CAZKOS010000080.1:0-12561 GCA_964554445.1 uncultured Spirochaetaceae bacterium
GCCAAGATCTCCCTCACCCTCATCGCCTCCATGTTTCTCGCCGCCGGGCTCTCCTTCATTTTCATCAACATTTTCATCGTGATCTTCGACCGCAGTTACAGCTGGTACGACCTGGACCAGATCGCCGCCGGGGCCGCCCGCGACTTGTCCGGCGCGCGCGCGCTCGACGCCGCCTCCGCGGCGGAAAAGCTCGCCTCCTGGAAGGCGCGCTTTCCCCGCCTGTTCTTTACGGTCGTCAACGACAAGCGCGAGCTCGTCTACGCCACGGACGACCGCCCGCGCCGGCGGCCGGAGATCATGGCCGAAGTGAGGCGCCATATCCAGGAGGAGGAGAAGCGCGCCGCGGCCCGCAGCTCGAGCCTGCGCTTCGTGGACACCATCGACCGTTCGCCGTTCATGGTCATGAAACCGGTGCTGCAGGGGAACCGCGTCCTGGGCCGGCTGGCGGTGTCGGTGCAGCGCGAGTATTTCCTCCCGTTCTACATCCGCGTGAACGACGAGAAGCTGCCGGACGTCTACCTCATCGTCTTCGGGACCATCGCCTTCATCATCGCCCTGTCCTTCGTCCTCGTCTTCTTGTTCACGTCGCCCCTCGTCCGCCGCCTGCGCGCCCTCTACGCCCGCATCAACGGCTTCGAGCTGGGGAGCCCCGTCGCGGGCCATCCCGACCCGCGGCGCGACGAGATCGGCTTCATCCACAACACCTTCGACCGCATGGCGGAGCGCATCCACGACGACTACGAGGAGCGCATCCGCATCTACCGCGACCGGCAGGAGCTGCTCCGGAACATCTCCCACGATTTCCGCACCCCGCTCACCTCCATCCTCGGCTACGCCGTTTCGCTGGAGGAAGGCGTCTACGACGACGAGGCGGAGCAGAAAAAATATTACTCGATCATCCGCAAAAAGGCCGAATACATGACGCGCCTGTTCAACGAGATGATGGAGCTGACGCGCCTCGATTCCGACACCTACGTGCTCAAGACCTCCGAATTCAACCTGGGCGAGCTCGCGCGCGAGATCATCATCGAGTACCTGCCCCAGCTCGAGGCGGCCGGCTTCGAGATCGGCACCGACATCCCCGAGATCCTGCCCTTCACGGGCGACCGCGAGCGGCTTTCCCGCGCGCTCCGCAACCTCATAGACAACGTGGTCACGCACGCGTCCGGGGGCCGGTTCATCGGGGTGTCGCTTGAGCCCGCGGAGTCGGGCGGCCGGCCCGGGGTGAGCCTCGAGGTGAGCGACCGGGGACCGGGAGTGGCCGCCGCGGAGCGCGGCCGCGTCTTCGACCGCTTTTACACCGCCGCGTCCGGCGGGGAAGAGGCGGGCTCCGGCCTGGGCCTCGCCATCACCCGGGAGATCGTGGAAAAGCACGGCGGGACGATCGGGCTCCGCGCCAACCCCGGCGGCGGCACGGTCTTCGGGGTGTGGCTGCCGGTGGGGGCGGTGAAGCGGTAAGTATCGTTTTTACCGCACCTTACTGGCTTCTATCCTGAAACGGAGGACACGAAGAGCACGAAGAAGAGAAGAAGAGCACGAAGGGAATACGATAAGGAAAGGAAGCAGGAGACAAAACGAAACAAGTCTTTGCTTGAAAAAAAGGGCTTGCGGAAAAATCCGCAAGCCCGGCGGCGAGAGAAAAGGGAGGAACTGACTTCCCTAGAAAGCGACCTTGGGGTTCCATTCAACGCGCAGTGTAAACGTCCAAGTCAGAGGCGTTGAGTTTGAAGAATACAGGTTGGTGAGATTGAGCCGG
This sequence comes from uncultured Spirochaetaceae bacterium, assembly GCA_964554445.1. Taxonomy (GTDB): domain Bacteria; phylum Spirochaetota; class Spirochaetia; order SZUA-6; family RPPD01; genus JAFGSW01. Next base: position 1,757 of record CAZKOS010000080.1, read on the forward strand.
GGTTGGATGGAAAGTCCTTTCACGAATTCGAAGGCGATGTACGGCTCGATGTCGAAATGACCGCCGGCGGCCAAATTGTCGGAGAGATCCACGTACCAGAGTTTAATCCCGGGCGTGACGATTCCGATTTTATAGTTGATTTCGGAGAAGAGATTGAGGTAGGTCGTGGCGGCGGTGTCGAAATAATTGGCGTCGAAATCGACCAGGGCGTAGAGGCCGGCCAGTTTCAGCATGGCGTACGCATTGGCCTGCAAGACGGGTGTGGGTTTGGTGGTGTCGAATTTGGCCTTGCCATTGAGACCTGCTTCCAAACTGGCATCCCCGAGGTTGGGGGTGAAAATGATGCCGGGCATGGCGGTGATATGGCCGCCGGGAGTGAAGCCCGTATCCTTGTCATTTCCCACCTGCGCTTTCACCTTGATCATGCCGAAATCGAGAAGGACGCCGAGGCCGTCGAAACGGCTGCCCCAGTAGTCGGAATAGGGAGCGAAGGCTTCGTACATCCTGCCGGCGGAAAAGGTAAACATTTCGGCGATTTTCCAATCCACCTCGGCGATCCGCAATTCGAACTTGCCGGTGGGGGAGGTGCTCGTGGGCTTTAATTCAAGCTCCAGGAGGGCCTGCAAGTTGTCCAGCATCATGGTGGTGAATCCGAAGCGGACCCGGTCGAAATTGAAACCACCGTAGAGGGGCTGGGCCGCTTCCACCATAGCCTGGGTCAAATCGTAGTCGGCTCTGAACTTGCCGTACAACTGAGATTTCGGCTTCGCATCGTCGGCGAACGCCGGGACGACGATGGCGAACACAAGCAACCACATAACGAATCTTTTCATTTCGTGCTCCTTTGCAAATAATCGAGTTCCACAGACTGCGGAATATGTTTTCCGTATTGAACGGGAATCGTGTTAAGCGGATGTTGTGGTTTTCGTTAAGATTTCGTTAATCATTCCCGCGGCCGAGGCCCGCCCCGGGCTGACCGCAAGGCCGGATGAAAATCGGCTTGCCGGCGCGGTCGGCGGATATCATACCCGCAAAGCGACGCTTTGTCGGGTATTTCCGATGATAATTCTTTGTCATATCGAGATTTATTCAAACCTCGGTATGACAAATCAAAAACGATTGAGTATACTATCGAGGAATGGGGTGATCGATGAGAAATACGCTTTCGAATTCTTTATTACGAGGCGCCGCCTGTCTGTTCCTGGCGTTCGTGCCCGGCTGGCAGTGCGCCACGGGAGGCGACATGACCGATAATACGCTCGCCGCGCCCTTCGCGCCCGGCGCGAAGCTCGAAAAGCTCGCCGGGGGGTTTGCCTTCACCGAGGGTCCGACGCCTGACGCGGCCGGCAACGTTTATTTCACCGACCAGCCGAACGACCGGATCATGATCTGGAGCACGGCGGGAAAGCTTTCGACCTTCATGCGGCCGGCCGGCCGCTCCAACGGCATGTCGTTCGATCGCCGGGGAAACCTCATTTCCTGCGCCGACGAAAAGAACGAGCTCTGGTCGATCGCTCCCGACGGCCGGAAGACCGTCCTCGTCGCGAATTATAACGGAAAACTCTTGAACGGACCGAACGACGTCTGGGTGCACCCGTCCGGGGCGCTCTACATCACCGACCCGTACTATCAGAGGGAGTATTGGAGGCGCGGTCCGAAGGAACAACCGTGCGAGGGAGTGTACCTGTTGCCGCCGGATCGGAAAACCCTCGTCCTGCTTTTATCGGACCTGGTCAAGCCGAACGGCATCGTGGGCACGCCCGACGGGAAGATGCTCTTCGTGGCCGACATCGGCGCGAACCGGACGTACGCATACGACGTCGGACCGGACGGGCGCCTCACCGGCAAGCGGCTCTTCTGCTCCCTCGGCTCGGACGGCATGACGATCGACGTCGAGGGCAACCTCTACCTTACCGGCAAGGGCGTGACCGTCTTCGACCGGGGGGGGAAACAGATCGCGCACATCGACGTCCGCGAGCCCTGGACGAGCAACGTCTGCTTCGGCGGGAAGGACATGAAGACCCTCTTCATCACCGCAAGCTCCGGCTTCTACGCCATGGCGATGGACGTGGTCGGGGTGGAGTAAAGTGCCGATCCCGGTTTTCTTGCCGTCAGCATGCCATCGTGGGGGATCAGCTGGCTGTTTCCATTAAAATGTTCGCAGGCTGTATTTTTTCCTGTTCTATGTGTTCATCCATCATTATATTTCAAGCCCCGGCACGCTACCATGTGCCCGCCTCACTGTAGACGACTTCTCCCGCCTTGTTGATGTATCCTCTCATGTTCGCCGTCTTGTCGGAAAACCTGGCCAGGCCGTCATGGAAAAAATAGCGATCCATGCCGCGGGAAGCGATGCCGTCCCCCGGCTTGATGATCAGCTCGCCCCTTGTGTTTATGTAGCCCCAATCCTTTTCGCCGCCCGTCCGTTCGGGTCTATAACTGACCAGCGCCATTCCGTCGGAGAACCATCGTGTCTTTCCGAATTGCGGCTTGACGACCATGCGCCCCTTCGTATCGATAAAGCCCCAAAGCCGGCTTTTTTTTTCTTGTACCGCGGCCAGGCCGTCGCCGAAAACGGTGACGCCGGAGTACCGGGGTTGAACGACGTATGTGCCCGCGGCATTTATGAAACCCCATTGGCGCACGTCGATCGGTCCGATGCCGATCGGGATAAGACCGTCACTGAACCAACCGCCGGCCCAATATTCGCCGAGGTGCGGGAAGGCCGTCTTTCCGGTTTTATCGATAAGAACGCTGCGCTCCAGGCCGACGTCATAGGCGACGGCGAAACCTTCTTCTTGAAAGGAATTCGCGGCGCCGAAACGGAAGTTCGTGATGAATTTTCCATCCATGCCGATATATGCGAATCGTCCATACACGTCCTTCATGAGCGCGAATCCGTTCATAAAGGCGGTTTCGGGTTCGCATTGCTCCCGTCTTTCGACAACCACCGCGACCTTTCCCGTTTTATCGATAATCTGCAGGGTTCCGTCATCCGTTTCGACAAAAGCCAATCCTTCGCTGAAATCGCCGGCTTTTTGGTATATGAAATCGATGACTGTTTTTCCGGTCTTGTCTATGTATCCCGATTTTCTTTCGATCGCGACGGAGGCCAGCCCGTCCGAAAAATCACCGGCCGAACCGACTCTATAAATGGGCGCGATCGCGATTCTCCCGGTCGTATCGATATAGCCGATTTTTCCGTTTGAAATAATTCTGAGCATTCCCTCTTTGAAAGAACCGTCGCCTCCCCCAAAATGATATTTTTTTGGAATAATGACATCGCCATTGACGTCGATAAAGCCGATCGTGTGCGAGGAATCACCGATGAAAAAGAGTTTTTTGTTCGCAGCAGGAACCGGAGGATTGGGCGTTTTTTCGCAACCGGGAACAAGCGCCAACAGCCACATGGAAAAAAAGATGATTCTGAATGTCATGAAAAAAGGCTCCCGCTGTGCACGGCGGATAAATGACAACCGATAACGGACGGGCTGTCAAGGTAAGGAATCAGGCATCATGCAACCTATCCGCAATCAATATACGTCCCGGCCGCCGCCCTTAATTGCCGCCGACATAGTTTTGCTGCCGCAGCCACGTCATGGCCGGTCTCTCGGCGCCGCTTGAATTGAGAAGCTCGGCATTTGTCTGCCAAATTATTCCGTACTCATAGCCCCAGAAGGTTATGCCCTTGACGGCCGAATGGCCGTAAATAACCGGGAACAAGGCCTGGTATTGCGCTCTTTGCGTCGTATCATTATTGGTGCCCGATTGGCCTCTGATATCCAGTTCCGAAACGTAAATCGGCAGTCCCAGCCCGCCGAGGTCGTCCAGGCAGGTTTGCATCTGGTTGGCGGACATGTAATCAAGGTTGAAGCTGTGGCACTGGATGCCGATGCCGTCGATCACTCCATAGCCCTTCAAGATATTGATGATAGTCTTGTAGGTGCTGCGGACGGGCGGGTCGTTCTCGGTACCGTACTCATTGATCAGGCATTTTGAGCCGCCCGCGTAGATCTTGGCTTTTTGGAACGACCACACAACCCAGTCATAGCCGGTGCTGCCCGCGCCGCCCAAGGCGGCCGCGAACGGGCAGGAGGTCTTGATGGGCTCGTTGACGACGTCAACCAATGCCGTGTCCGGGTGCGTCGAGAAGTAATCCGCTATCCATTCCTCGACCTCGTCCCTTTGATCGGCGGCGGATAGAGAGGTGATCCAGCTCGGATACTGCGAGCCCCATACCAGGCAATGTTCCTTGAAATCGAAACCGTTGTTGACGCCGTGGTTGTAGGCCACGTCGAGGGATCCGTAATTCATGCTGTCCCTGGTGGACTCAACGGAACCCCATTTCCCGCCATTCTCGGGAGTAACCTGGTCCCAATACGTATTCCAGGAGGAGGGAACGCTGTCGGCTATGACACAGCCGATGAATTTGCTGCGATAGATCCTGGACCAGCTGGCGCCGCCCGCGTAGGCATTGCCCGCGTTGTCCGTGACCCCCGTACCGGACAGCGTTACCTGGACATTGGAACGATCGGTCGGATTGGTGAGCTGGATGGTGTACTGGGAACCGCTGACGGCGGTGAACGTTCCCTTGGAGGCGTTCGTTACCGTAATCCTGGCGGCGCTGAATCCGACCACCGTCTCGCTGAAGTTGATCGTCAGCGTGTAGGGGGAGGCGATGAAATGGCCGCCGCTCGCCGGCGAGAACGAGGAGAGGGTGGGCGGGGTGCCGTCGTAGCCGACGGTGTGGTCCGTGGAAGCTGACGCGGCGTTTCCATTGCCGGCCGCGTCATGGGCCATGCTCTGGGCGATGGAGGCGATGACCGTGCCGTCGGTGGTCATGCCGGAGACTGCCACATTATAGGTGGTGCCGCTCCCGGTGACCGTGGCGGTTTTGGCGCCTCCGGCCGTGCCGGTGACGGTCACGTCGCCGGTGGCGAAATCGCTCACCGACTCGGAGAACACGACCGTAAAGTTGATGGGAGACGTACCCGTGGGATCGGCCTGCCCGGAAGCCTGGTTACAGGTGACCGTCGGGGCGACCGAATCGTAAGTGCGGGTGACGGAGTCGGCGGCGGCCGTGTTGGCGTTGCCCGCCGAGTCCAGGACCGCGCCCGCGTTGACGGTCACGGTGATCGTTCCTTGAGCGGACGGAGAGATGATCGATGTCCAGGTAATGTTATTCGAGGTCGAGGGAACCGAAGCCGAGCCGGATCCCGCCGTAAACACGATATCGGAAGCAGTGAAGCCTGAGACCGCTTCGGTGAACGCAAAGGTGACGGTGAAGCCCGTGTTGGTCGGATTCGGATCCGTCGAGCTCAAGGTCAGACCGGGCGCCGTCGCATCGTACGTCACCGAGTTGTCGGTGCTCGTGGAAGCCGTGTTGGGGTTGTTCAAGGCGTCGTGGGCGACGCCTGAGGCGATGGAAGCGATGACCGTGCCGTCGGTCATGCCGGTGACGGCTACATTATACGTGGTGCCGCTTCCGGTGACCGTGGCGGTCTTGGTGCCCCCGGCGGTACCGGTGACGGTCACGTCGCCGGTGGCGAAGTCGCTGACGGGCTTGGAGAAGACGACAGTGAAGTTAATCGGTCCCGAATTCACGGGATCGGCCTGACCGCCCGCCTGATTGATGCTGACATTGAGGCCGGAATCGTCGAAGTTGACGGTGTTGTCGGTGGAAGTGGAGGCCGCGCTCGGGTTGCCGGCCGCGTCATGGGCGACGCCCGCGGCCAGGGATACGATGACCGTACCGGCGCCGGTCATGCCGGAAACAGCTACATTGTAGGTGGTATCGCTCCCGGTGACCGTGGCGGTCTTGGTGCCCCCGGCGGTACCGGTGACGGTCACGTCGCCGGTGGCGAAGTCGGAGACGGGCTCCGAGAACACGACCGTGAAGTTGATCGGAGCGGCGTTCGTGGGATCGGCCTGCCCGACGGCCTGGTTACAGGTGACCGTGGGCGGGGTGCCGTCGTAGGTGACGGTGTTGTCAGTGGACGTGGAGGCAACGTTCGCATTGCCGGCCGTGTCGTGGGCGACACCGGCCGCGAGAGTGACGATCACGGTGCCGTCTCCGGTCATGCCGGAAACGGCCACATCATACGTAGTGCCTGAGCCGGTAACCGTCGCCGTATCCGCGCCGGCCGTACCGGAAAGGGTGACGTCGCCCGAGGCGAAGTCGGAGACGGGCTCGGAGAAGACGACCGTGAAGTTGATCGTGCCGTTGGCCGGATCGTTCTGTGTCGCCGCCTGGTCGACGGTGACCGTGGGAGAAATCGTGTCGTAGACGATGCCGAATTGGACCGCGGCCGTGTTGGGCGAGCCGGTGGTCGACGTGCAGACGGCGGCGTCGATGTCCGCCGAGACGGACCCCTGACCCTCGGGCGTGACGTCCGCGGTATAGACCGCGGGACCGCCCGCGAAGTTGGAGGCGGTGCCATTGCCGATGATAAGGTCGGAAATATCGAAACCGGTGACGTCCCGGTCGAAGGTGACCGTGATCGGAATCGGGCTTGTATTCGTGGGATTGGGTGCCGTCGAGGTAATCGTCGGCAGGGGCGCGTTCGGATCGTAATATATGGAGAAAACGTTTGATTTGACGTTCTCGTTTAGATTTGTCGAAGTATCCGTGCAGACCGGGGTGGCGGGTGTGCTGTCGGAACCTTTGATTTCAACCGTCACATCGCCGACGACGTCCGGCTCAACGGTGACGATGAACACCGGGTTATCCTCAGCGAAGCCGACGACCGAGCCATTGCTGATGGTGAGATCGGACTGGTCAAAGCCGACGACCTGCTCGTTGAAGGTCACGGTGACGTCGAAGGTCGGGGCGTTTGTCCCGCCGGAGTTCCCGGATGAAATCACCGGGACCGGGCCGGTATTGTCGGTGACGGAATAGTCGGCGGAGGCCACGGCGCTGGTGGCGTCGCCGGAAACCGCCACGGCCTTGATGTGGAGGGCGCCCTCGGGGTAGGCGCTGACCGCGATGGGAGCGGCGTAGGGAGGCGAGGCGGCGTTCGGCGGCGTGTCGTCGTCCGTGAAGTGAATGGCGACGCCTGAGGTAACGCAGGTGATGGTGATCTGCGCCGTATCCTGCTCGATCAATCCGGCCGGCGGGGAGATCTGTGGAGTTTCCACGGCGGCGCCGCCGCTTGTGGGGGGTGTAGGGCAGGCGGTGGATGCTATTCCGATGAAGAAAATGAGGAATATCTTGGAATATGTTCTCATGACTACACCTCCAATACACAGTCAGCGACAAGGGGCGGAAAATTTTTGGGATTTTTATATTTATTCAGAATAAGTAAATCGTTTGGCTCGAATTTCTTTCTATAATGAAGTAATTATAGTGTTTACTGGATATAATATCCACTCAATTATTGAAGATCTGAGGAAAACGGGAGCGGGGTTGAGGCGCTGCGGTTCCTCGCCTCACTTTTCGATCATCTCGTCGAGCTTGCGGTAAAGCCTGTTCACGTGCGCGACCGCGTCGCGGTCCAGGTTTCCCTCGGGTTCGTCGGCCAGGGCCTCGAGGCTGGAGAGGCTCACGGAGGCGGCATTGGTGAAGTTTTTCTCCGCGGTAAACCAGTAGGCGCCCTGGCCGTCGGAATTGAGGGCCAGAAAGCCGAGGTATTTCTCGTGCTTGGCGCGCCGCGTCGGTCGGAGGAGAAGATCGAGCGTGCCGACGAGCTCGCTCCGCTGCCGGGGGAGCGTGAAGTTTTTGCGGCTCGGCCAGTCGGTGATCGGCTCACGGGTGAGGTCGATAAACGGCGCCAGGGCGATGAGATTGGGCAGCTTGGCGCCGTGGAGAAGCTTGTAGCCGCCGAACTGGATCTCGGCGCGCAGGTCCCGGAAGCCGGCAATGACGTTCGGCTGGACCTTTTCCTCGAGGTACTTGAGCTTTTCCGCCGGGATGGTGACGATTTTTCTCTTCTTGACGAAGGTAATCTTGAAGACCTCGCTTCCGATTTTCACCTGGTTGGTGAAATCGCGCCGGCCGCGTTCTTCGCCCGGCGCGTCCCGGTGCGCTCCCACGGGCCGTCCGCTCCGCCGCGCCTTGAGGTCGCCGAGGAGCGTGGGCGACACCTTCCGAAGCCATTCTTCGCGAAGGAGCGAGACCGAGCGCGCGTAGAGGCGGGTGGTGCGCACGATCTCGCCGGCCACCATGTACTCGGGCTCCTTGCCCCACAATGCCGAGCTCGGGTGAATCTGCACCTTGGCGGCGGTGAGCGAGTAATAGAGTCCCTTGCCGGCGCGCACGCAGATGAACTGGATGTGGCCGCGCGCCACGGCCGCCAGGTAATCGCCGTACTCGCCGCCGGAGAGGACGGGGATGCGCTGTTCGGAGACGATCTCCGTGAGCTGGGTCTTCACGTTGACGATCTCGTCCATCACCTTCTTGTCCAGGTAGTATCCCTGGCAGAAGCGCTCGCGGTCGCGCGACTCGACGTAGGCGCCGAATATCTTCAAATAGGAGATGAAGTCGCCGAGGGCGTGGCGGAAGGTGTGGTGCGCCTTGCGCGCCTCCATCTCCTCCCCCTGGGGGAGGAGGAAGGGCGTGTTGGTGGTGAGGAAGGAGGTGGCGATGAGCACCTCTTCGAGGACTTTCGGGTAGCGGTGGATCGCCTCCACGATCATGCGCGAGTGCCGGGGCGAGAGCGGGAAGAGGGTCATCATCCGGCCGATCTCGGTGAGGTCGCGGTTCGCGTCGAGGGCGTCGAGGAGGCGCAGGGTTTCGACGGCGCCCGCGATGCCGGCCGGTTCGGGCGGGGTCAGGAATTCGAAATCCTCGAAATCCTTGATCCCGATTTCGGCCATGCGCAGCACCACCTCGGAAAGGTCGGTGCGCATGATCTCCTCGGCGGTGTAGAGAGGGCGGCGCTCGTAGTCCTGTCGGGAGAAGAGGCGGACGCAGACGCCCGGCCGGGTGCGGCCGGCGCGGCCGCGGCGCTGCTTGGCCGAGGCCTTGGAGACGGGGGTCTCGACGAGGGACGAGGTGAAGGTGGTGGGGCTATAGTAGTTGATTTTGGCCAGGCCCGAATCGACGACCAGCGCCACGCCGTCGATGGTGACCGACGTTTCCGCGATGTTGGTGGCAATGATCACCTTGCGCTTGCCGGGATAGTCGAGAAAAACCCGCTCCTGCTCCTCGCTCGAGAGGCGGGCGTAGAGGGGCAGGATCTCGAGGTCGCGGTAGTTTTTGGAGAGCGTGAGCGCGCTCGCCGCGTCCTTGATCGCCTTTTCCCCGGGGAGGAAGACGAGCACGTCTCCTTCGGGCTCGCTCGCGATCCAGTCCTGAGTGACGCCGGCGACGGCCTCGATGAGCGCGTTGTAATCGCCCTCGGGCTCGACCGGCCGGTACCGGATGTCCACCGGGAACATGGGGGAGTCGATGTTGACGATGGGGCAGCCGTCGAAGTAGACGGAGAAACTTTCCGGGTTGATGGTGGCGGAGGAGATGATGACCTTGAAGTCGGAACGCTCCTCGAGCACCCGCTTCAGGAGCCCGAGAATAAAATCGATGTTGAGGCTGCGCTCGTGCGCCTCGTCCACCATGATGACCGAATAGGCGGAGAGGTAATAATCGAGCTTGATCTCCTGGAGCAGGGTGCCGTCGGTCATGATCTTGATGCGGGTGGTGGGGTCGGTGTGATCGTGAAAGCGCATCTTGTAGCCGACCGTGTCGGGCACTTTTTTCCCGAGCTGGCGCGCGATAAACTCCGTGACCGAGACCGCGGCGATGCGCCTCGGCTGGGTGACGCCGATCACGCCCTTCTCCGCGTACCCGGCTTGAAAGAGAATCTGCGGGATCTGGGTGGTCTTGCCCGACCCGGTCGGGCTCTCCACGACGATCACCTGGTTGCGGGAGAGGGCCTCGAGGATTTTGTCTTTCTGCTTGTAGACGGGAAGCTCGGCATAGTTCATTTTTTTCTGACCACCTTGGTTTCATGCTAGGGAAAAGCCGGAACGATGTCAAGTTGAAAACGATCGTCGTACGAAGGAAGAAGGTCGAACCTCCGCTCGGCTCTCGACTGATTTTCCGTTTGGTAAACGGCCCGCTTTTTTATACTTTTCAATATGGAGGTAAAAAAAATGGTACAGGCACATCATCTTCTCCGGGCCGCCGGAGTTTCAATCGTTTTTTCACTTTTCGTTTTTTCCTGCCGGACACTCCCCGTCGTCGGGGTGCCCAGCGTTTCCGCGTACAATCAATACGCTCCCACGCCCGACGGCACCGTGATGATCGCCAATGCGGTCAGCGTCGGCCCGGGCTGGGTGGTCGTGTTCGCCGACGAAAACGGTTCGCCGGGGAAAATGCTCGGCTACGCGCCGGTTCGCGACGGCCTCAACCTCGACATCCCGGTGCGGCTCCGTTACCCCGAGGCCGATCGCTGGTACATCGTCCAACTCCACAAGGACGCGGGCGTGATCGGAAAATTCGAGTACCCGGGGCCGGACGAACCGGTGCTCGGCGCGAACGGCAAACCGGTCAGGGACCGGTTCTACCTGAAGGGTTTGTCGGGCGAAATGTCGATGTGATGGGCGGACGCCCTTCTCTGATCGGGGCCGGCGGACAGTCATCGCCCGGCGGTGCGCGGTCTGAATCGGTATTCGGGCCGGCGGTAAAAAGTCAATAGATGACGGATTAACATCCTCCCCTTACTCCGCGGATGTTGTTATCCTCATCATGTTAAGTTTTTTGTTTTTCGGTGCGATCACCGAAACGGAAAATCATCGAGGGCGGCGGGAAAAGCCCCCTGATGCGGGAAAGCAAATGAACCGGAAGAAAAAAGTTGAAGATAAAAGTT
>CAZKOS010000081.1:0-12549 GCA_964554445.1 uncultured Spirochaetaceae bacterium
GCCAATCGAAGATATTTTGTTGCGCATACGTATCATTATAGCTTCGAAAGGAGGTAATTTTACCTTCAGCGTTGATTGCAATCGAATGAAGAACATAATTACGCAATTTCCTCGTCGGATCGGCCAGCGAATAGGCTGACTCGTACAGTCTGACATCAACCCTCCCGCGGTCGACGACCGAGGACATTTGTGTATAAGGCGCGTCATAGCCCACGTTCGACATGAGGTTGATAAAGAATTGTTGTACGCCCTGTTTCCCGCTGTACGTGCCGGCGAAAGGAACGGCGCTCGTGTTTCCGGCCATGATCCAAACGACGTCGTCGGATACATTGTCCAAAATATACTGCAGATTTCCCGCTGCAAACGCGGCGTAGAGATTTTGTACCGCCCCGAACGCATCGGGGAACGCGCCTCCCGGAATCTGATAATCGGCCGTGTGCGTTTGCCTGCTCCACGCGGGATCGTTTCCCGGGATGAAAGCGCTGTACAGGGCGAACGTATCGTTAAAACACTGAAATTCGATCACCTTGCCGCGAGAATCGATCCGCCACAGGTGAGCCGTTTCCATGGCGTATTTTTTCCCCGTCGCTTTCACGTATCCTTCCTCGAGGAAATGCACGTCGACCCGATCATTTTCGGACACGATGTAACGGCAGGCCAGGTTCGTGATCACGATCGATCGGCTGATGTGCCGTATGAATTTTTCAACCCCCGCTTTCCCGCTGAAGATTCCGGCGAACGGCACGGTTTGTACCATCCCCTCGTATTTCCAGGCAACATCATCGGACAACAATGCCAGGAACGCCGGTATGTTGGTTTGCGCCAATCGTGCATAGGCCTTGGCCACGGTTCTTTCAGCCGCGGTTTTCGCCTTCCAGCCCAAGGTCAATTTTTTTATAAATCCATAACCAGCGTGTCCGCCCAGGCAGCGGGATGGAGAAAAATATTGCGCCGCGCTCCGGGATTCCGGAATGACCGGCGGATTGTCGTTTTGGGCCGGCAGCGAGCACGAAAAAATGGGAGCAGAAATAACAACGCAAAAAGTTATTGTAATGAATTTCATGCCTCTTTTATGCATACTTCCTCCTTGCGCATTGAGTATTCGGGAGAACGTTATCCATGTCATCCGACGGTACATTTACTGATTAAAATCCGAAGTTTGGTTTTAGCGACCCGTACTATTGATGATAAAGATTCCTGAACTCCTTTCCCGGAAAATCGTAAACCATTCCAAATAACACCGACTTTTTCAAGCCTGGCGTAAAAACGAATACGGCGGCAGGCTTACCACCTCCCGTCGTATCGGTTGCAATGCCGTAATATCGTTATTATAAGTTCAACCGGCTGAGACAGCAAATTTTTTTTGGCCGCCGTCCGGGCACGTACTTTTCAGTGTCCGGCTTGTCGTAATTCCGAAGCAGGCCCTCGCGTTTTTTCAGGTCAAAACGGTTGATTGTCCGGAAAAGTATTCGGCCTTGCATTCCGCGCCGACATATATTATAGTATGACGTATCTAGAAAATGCCGGGCGGAAAAGTTCTCAAGCGCGTGACGATCTTCGTCTGACAAATGTCCCCGGTATTGCCAGGGGTGCAATGGTGCTTCCGCACGGCCATAATTCTTCCTCTCAGTGTTAGTTATGGAAATCCACAAAGCGACGAATGACAGAATCCGCCTGAATTCATTTACAACTTCATTCATCTTTAAATTTATTCTGCTGGTAAACGGCTTTATATTGTTTTGTTTTTTGATCTTTCTGCTTTTCATTGCAGTATTTGGGCCTGATTTTTTCGGAAAGTCGCTTTTTACCCCGATCTCGATATTATCACTGGCGATCTGTCTTCTTTTCATATTATCAGTCGCATCACTGATCGTTTTCTTCTTCCTGAAAAAAACGGCGCTTGATCCGTTGAACGGTATTTATTCCATGCTCAACCGGCTGCGGAACGAAAACTTCAACGAAATGATCAAATATGACTCCCCGGATGAATTCGGGGTCATCACGAACCAGATGAATAAATTCTCTTCAATTTTGGAGAATAAATTCGCACGGCTCGCATTGCGGGTTCATAAAGATATCCTGACGGGTCTGCCGAATCGCCATCAAATCATGCTCGACATCAATATTGCGGACTCCCCGACGCTGGTGCTGATGAACATAGACCAATTCAAGGAATTCAACGATTGCTACGGTAATTGGGCCGGGGATATGCTCTTGAAAGAAATCGCCGCCCGCCTCGGGAAATTCGGGGACGAATATAAATACAATCTCTACAGAATGCCCGCCGACGAATTCGCCCTTCTATTCGACGGCGAACTGAACAAGCACGAGCTTATTCGGATCATCAGGCATCTGTCCGGCCAAATCAACGATGTCCCCTATAAAATCAAGGATGAACTGATTCATGCCAGGATCACCTGCGGCGCCGCGAGGTGGGACGATATTACCGTTACCGATCATCAAGCGATGAAAAAATGGCACAATATCGCGATCAACGCCGATATGGCGCTGAAACGAGCCAAGAGATTGCTTCAAGGCTTCCTGATCTATAACGACTCGATGGAGATAAAAACCGAATTTAAAAACAACCTTTTCTGGAAAAAAAGCGTCACCGACGCTTTTTTGAATCAGCGAATCATTCCCTTCTATCAACCGATAGTCAACAACGCGACCAGGAATATTGAGAAATATGAATGCCTTGTCAGGCTGATCGACAGGAACGGAAAAATCATCGAACCGCTTTTTTTCCTGGAAAGCGCAAAAAAAGCCCATGTCTACAAGGATTTGACGAAAACGATGCTCGACTATTCGATTGCCGAATTCGAGCACAATCATTACGAATTCTCGATCAACCTTACCATCAACGACATCCTCAATGAAGACATCAACCTGTATATCAATTCACTGCTTCAAAAATATCCGCATGTCGCGGAGCGGATTGTATTCGAGATACTTGAATCCGAAGGAATTGAGAACTTAAGCAATGTTCAGGATTTTATCAGGGAGGTGAAAGCTTACAACTGTAAAATCGCCATTGACGATTTCGGCTCGGGTTATTCCAATTTCGACCATATTTTCGAGTTGGCGGTCGATTATATAAAAATCGATTCATCGCTCATCAAGAATCTGGACGTCAACAAGAACGCGCAGATCATCACGAAAACGATCGTCAGTTTCGCCAAGGAACTCGGCATTAAAACCATCGCCGAATACGTTCATTCATTTGATGTCTATGCGATGGGTCTGAACCTGGGCGTCGATTTTTCCCAGGGCTATTATTTCGGAGAACCCAAACAAACCCTGGTCGCCGTTCACTAAACCCCGGCCGGCGGACCGGTTCAGGCGTTGATCTTTTCTATCGCTTCATCGAGATCCTTCGACTCCATAAAATATTTCATGAATCCGATCAACTCGAACACTCTCCTGATTCCGGGTTTGGGATTCAACAGGCATATTTTCCCGCCGCGATTTTCTATTTTGTCGTATATATCAATGAATACCGCCACCCCTGCGCTCGAAACATACTCCACTTCGTCCATATTGAAAATGAAAAAAATATACTCTTCCTGCTCCAGCAATTCCGTCTGGACTAATTGGTACAATTCCTCCGCCGAATCAATATTGATAATGCCTGAAATCGTGATGACCGCAATTTTCTCCGTGGCTTTGGTGATGGTGATTTTTATTTCATCCTTCATTTCAACCTCCTTTCGCTCCGCATTCGGTGCCCCTCATACCGCTTTGAAATCGCTTCCGTAGTTTTTCACCATAATAATCCTGTTGTATTTGCCCGGATGAGCTTCGTAGCGAACGTCATCCATGATTTTGCGGATTAAATACAAGCCGATTCCGCCCTTGCGCTTGGTAACGGTGCTCTTCAACTCATTGTGCGAATTGTATTTCCCATTGTTTTCCAGCTTGAATTGCCGGCCGCGTTCACCGAAATCGTCGATTGTAATAATGATTTTTGAAGAGTCTAGACTAAACCTGAATTCCATGAGCGGATGATCCATCCCCTCATAGGAATGTTCGATGATGTTGGACGTCGCTTCTTCGATCGCGATACAAACGTCGTGGAGCAGCACTTCATGCGTGATAAACAGGCTTAACACTTCCTTTACCCTTCTTTGAATGAATCCCATTCTGAGCGGGTGCGGAAAATTCCTCGTCGTAAAGGAAATGGAAATAAAGGAGTTTTCAAGACACGCCTTCTTGTAATCTTCCTGCAGGGTCCGCTTCAGGTTTTCATCCAGTCCCTGGGCGTCCGTCTTGTATTTTTCGTCTATCGCTATCTGGATATCCTCGAATATTCTGTAAACGACGCTCAATCCTTGCTCCTTATCCTCATGACAATGAGATCTCCAATTCATCCCGCTCATTCTTGCGGTCGGCGACGGGTTCTTCCCAATCCGGAACCGGCGCTCTCCCGCGTTCCGGTAATTTCTCCTATCAAAAGCGTGATATCATCCTTGATTTCCGATTCGCCTATAAAGTCATAGACGTCGGCTAAAAGCCGCTCGGCCAATTGGTCGGGCTCTTTGCGGCTGTTTTTCAGTATATTGTCCTTGAATCTCGCCATCTGATAAAAATTTTTCGTGTATTCGTTTCTCGCCTCGGGTATACCGTCCGTATACAATATCAGTTTATCGTCGGTTCTGATTTTTATTTTTTCGGAAAGGTACTCTATCTTTTTACTGTATCCCAATATCGTGGCGGTCGGGGCGAGCGGTATGATTGCTTTCTCGTTCCGGATGAGCAGCGCTTCCGGGTGTCCGGCATTGCAATATTCGAGCTCCCTCTTTTCAATATCCAAAATACAAAAAAACGCGGTCAGGAAATTGTGCAGCCCCTCGATCGCGCCGCAGATTTCCAGGTTGACCCGGCTCATAATATCTCCGCAGGCGATGCCGTCAACCGTATTGGAACCGAATGAAATCTTGGCCATCGCCGTGACCAGCGCCGCAGGCACGCCGTGGCCGCTCACGTCGACGATCACCAGCGCCAGTTTGTGCTGATTGATGTAAATCACGTCGTAAAAATCGCCGCCGAGCTCTTCCATTGGCACGTAGCGTCCGGCCAGCCTGACCGACGGAAAATCCGGAAATTTTTCCGGAATCAAGGCATGCTGTATGGTTCTGGCGATCTTCAATTCCTTCTTCATGTTTTCGTGCCTTTTGGCAAGCTCTTGGTGCGCTTTGGACAATTCATGAGTCCGCTCTTCGACTTTCAGCTGCAGGTTTTTACTGTAATCCTCGAGCTTTTCATAAAGCGAGGCGTTATCAATCGATATTCCTATCTGACCCGCAAGCAATGAAATGAGCTTGAGGCGCTCTTTCGTAAAAACGCCGGTCGAAAGATTGTTCTCCAGGTAAAGTATCCCTCGCAACGCGTTTTTATTTACGATCGGGGCGCACAGGATCGATTTTATTTTATTCTTGATGATGTACTCATCACGCGTATAGGCGCCGTCAAAACAGGCATTGTTCAAGACGAGATTGTCATGAGTGCGATTGACGAAACGAACGACGCTTTCCGGAATAATCGAAAAATCCCGCATCGGAAGAGAATCGTATTTCCGGATAATGTCGCTCCCCGCCGCGCCCATCGCCTCAACGACGAGTTCCCCGTCCTTATTCAACAACAGGACCGCCTTTTCGGCTCCGGCATTTTCCATGACGATCCGAATCAGCCTCCCCACGAGCCGGTCCATGACTATTTCTCCGGAAATCGCCGTGGCGGCTTTCATCACCGTCGACATATCAAGGGACCCCATGACGGTCTTGGAAGTAGTCGAGGAAGGCGCCGGGGACTCGGAGACATCGGAACTTGTCGCGGGGATGGGGCCCACCTTCCCCTCCTCCAAAAGCGATTTGTAAATTTCGGGGTGCTCAGCCTGCATGGCCGCGATTTTTCCCATCGCTCCCCAGCTGTAGTACGCCAAAAAAGATTCCTTCAGATACGCGTCCGAGATCCTCTCCCTGCCGCAGGCATTGTAGAACAGGGCGGCATGCTCGAGTATGATCGCCTCTTCGTTGACGAATCCGTTTTTTCTCGCCGCGTCTATCGCGTCGTCGAAGATCTTCATGGTGCTTCCGATGTCGCCGGATTTTGAAGAAAGTTCGGCCTCGACGAACAGGTATTTATGCAGGCAGTTTTCGGGGCAGTGATTCGCCCATTTTTTCATTTGCTTCTGGTTGCGCCGCACCGTCACCAGGTATTTCGTGCGTTCCTTCATTCCGACCGAGTCAAAATCCCCCAGGCAGGCCAGCGAATGATAATAGTTCGATTCCACGACGAAGATCATGCCGAGCAGGCTTGATATGTATTTTTGCATCTCGTGCGCGTATTTCAAGCTGTTTTTGTAATCCCCGAAGAGGTAATGAACGAATTGCTTGCATATTGAATAGAAACCCATATCCGAATAATTTTTCTTTTCGATCCAGTCGGGTATCATCTTTTCCTCATCGAACAGGTCTCCCTTTATCAAAAACGAATGTTGCGCCCGGGAGAGATCGTGCGCGAATTGGTAGAACATATGAAAGGCGAAAATGGCGTCTATCTGGTTGAATTTTTTCATTATCTCCAAATATTGACGGCCCTTGTCGATTGCGATTTCAAGGTTTTCGCCGCTCCATATGGAATGCGCCATATTGTGATTGATGCAGTAAGACGCGAAGGAAAGATCGCCGGCCTCAAATCCCGCGACATACCCTTCCTCGAGAAGCGGGATGTCCTCGCGCATGGGCCGCTTCCAATGGTTGATCATGTTTCCGAAAATAAAATCGACCTTGCAACGAACGGTTTTCGCATTGAACTTCTCGACCAACGCCCTGGCGAAGCGGCCGTATTTATATCCGAGCTCAATGTCGCCCAGGGGCCCGCACAACATCAAACCGTAGACGGTGAACGCAAAGAGAGAATAAGGAGAGTTGCCGTGCTTGAGTGAATAATTGACGAGCTTCAGGGCGATGACGGGAAAATAATCGGGAAAGGAGATAAAGGCGGGAAGCATCAACTGCATGAGAAGCCTGGATATCGCCAGCTTCAGGGGATCCGTGATATCCGGCAATGCAAGCAGATCCTCGACGTTCTTCTTGCCCAGCAGTCTTTTGGCTTTCAACACTTCCGCGAGCACCAGGAGCACATTTCCCTTCTTCGGGGTTTTCATTCCCAGCAGCTGCAATGCCATTCTCCCCTGCTTGACGGCCAGGTCCATGTTGTTTTTTACGGTGTTCAGGGGGATTTGGACGCTGAAGACGTTGATCTTATCCAGGGGATTTTTGGCGAATTTCAACACCGCCTGAAAAAATCCCTCGGCGTCCGCGTGATTTCCGAGGATGTACTCGACGACGCCGCTCTCCGTATAAAGCGAGAGGGCGGCGTCATAGCAGATATTCCACGCGTCGGGTGGAAGGAGCTCGATGCCGGCCTTGAAAAAAGTGCTCGCCGATTCGTAGGCCGTCGCCAGCTTCGCTTTCATACCGGCCCGCAAATTCAATAAAGCGAGATCCTGCCTTTCTTTCGGGTTCGCGATCTTTGCGATGGCATAGTTCATTTGCTGGACGATGCTGAAAATTCTATCATCCAGGAGCTCGGGCGGAGTTATGAGGAGAAGCGAACGGCCCAGCTGATAATGATACTTTATTTTTTCCTCGGGCGAGAGCATGGCGTAGACGGCTTCCCGGACCCGGCTATGGGCGAATTTCGCCATGTTTTCGAATTTGAGCACCATCCCCTCAAGGATGACCGGCGCCAGCAACCGGATGAGCGTCTCTTCCGTCAGTTCAAGCACCGCCCCGAGCGTGTCGAAATAAAACGTCATACCGGCGCAGGAGGCGACCTTCATGGCGATCCTGGTCCGGGCGGGAAGTTTCAATATTTTCTTGGCCATAAATTCTACGACATTGTCGGTCGTATGAGCTTGTTTTATTTTCTCAATGTCCCAGTGCCACCTCTTTTGGTCATACCTGATTAATCGCTCTTCATCGAGATACTTCATGAATTCATTGATAAAGAAGGGATTGCCCTCGGTTTTGTGCTTTATGACTTCCGCCAACCGCCGCGTATCATCCGGATCCGAGCGCATGGCGTCCGCCAGGATATGTGCGATAGCCGGAACTTCCAGCGGGCTCAGGACGATATCGATCCGCTTGAGATTCTTTTCATGAATATTATCCAGGAAAAGCGAGAACGGATTGCTCGGGGTGATTTCCCCGTCCATGTACGATCCGATGAAAAGCATGTTTTTGAGCTCCGTGTTCATAAAGATGATCTGGAGCCACTTCAAACTGGCGTTATCCGCCCATTGCATGTCGTCGAGGGAAAACACGAGGGGGCGCTTCGCGCTCGCGAATACCTTCGTGAAATTCTGAAAGACGTATGCGAAGCGGTTCTCCGATTCGGCCGGCGGCAATTGTTCAACCGGAGGTTGATCCCCGATGATGAGCTTGAGCTGCGGAATAACCTCGGTCACCAGGCTCGCGTTATCACCCAGGGCGTTCACGATCTTCTTCTTCCAAACTTCGATGGCGGGTTCGCTTTCACCCAAAATCTGGTCCATGAGATCCTTGAAAGCGTCGATAATCGCGCTGAAAGGCGCGGCGCGTTGGAGTTGTTCGTATTTGCCGCCGATAAAATAGCACTTTTTTTCGATGAGGGATCGGCGCATCTCATTTATCAGGTACGACTTTCCGATTCCCGGGGGGCCGGACAGAAAAATCAGCACGGGTTCGGCGTTCGCTTCGAAAATTCGCGCCGCCTCGGCGGAGAAAATCTTCACTTCTTTTTCCCTGCCGTATATCTTTTCCGGCAGGCAGAAGGCCGTGATGACGTCGTTTTCCCCCAGAGGGAACCGTTTGATGGCACGGTTTTTTTTCAATTGATCGAGGCATTCCGCCAGGTCGGATTTCAGCCCCGCCGCGCTCCGGTAGCGGTCTTCCGCATTTTTGGACAACAACTTGAGAATGATATCGGAAATCGTCTCCGGGACGTCTGGATTCCGTTCTGACGGATTTACCGGCATCCTCGCCAGGTGAGCGTGGATAATCTCCATGGGGTCGGACGAGGTGAAGGGCGGATTCCCGGTGAGCATTTCGTAGAAAGTGACGCCCAGCGAATAATAATCCGAACGAAAATCTATCGGCCGGTTGATCCGCCCCGTTTGTTCGGGGGCCATGTAGGCGAGCGTTCCTTCCAGTTTGTCGATTCCCACCGACTGCCGGTACTCCCGGCCCAACTGCCCGGCGATCCCGAAATCGATCAATTTGATCTTCAAGGTTTTTTCGTCTATCAAAATATTGTGCGGCTTTATATCCTTGTGGACGATTCGAGCCGCATGCACTTGTTCCAGGGCCGATATTATATCTATCGCAATCGAAAGAAACTCAGACAGCGCGAGTTTTCTCATTTTCAAGAATTTATCCAGCGAAACACCCGAGAAGTCCTCCATGACGAAAGCCTTGGTATTCCCAAAGTTTTCACAGGCGTACACTTTTATCATCCCGGGTATGGCGAGACTTTTCATCAGGTCGTATTCATGTTCGAGCTTCTCGATTTCCCTCCGCGCCGGACGTTCGGATTTATGGAACTTGACGACGACCGCGAGGCGCTTTTCATCGTCGGTCGTTCCCCGAAAAATGATGGAGGAATCGCTCTCGTATAATTTCTCAGCCAGTCGATAGCCTTTCAACTCGAATCTGTTTTCCATAGGTCCTCTCGGCCGTTACACGGGTTTCCTGTCAGAGTCACATGAAAAATTCCGGCAGGCGACCCGTGATTCGATTTTTCGGTCAGGCAAGGGCTTGTCGGCACTCAACCGAATTGTCTTGCTTTTTTCGAGCATTTTCATTATGTCCGTGAACGATCCGACCGCCGAATGAATGTACGGCTTGATGTTGCCATAGTCGCGCAGCGTAAAGACGTCATTGATCATCATAACCGCATACATCCCAAGGCGGGAGGCGGCGAGCAAGGCATTGGGCGAATCGTCGACCAGAAGGCTGGAACGAGAATCAGCCTTGTTCCTCTCGAGGCAGCGCGCCAGGATCCGGGCGTCTGCCTTTGATTCGCCGTTCAGTGTCATGATTCCGAAACGGTCGCACCATGTGCCGGCGAGCAATCCCAGGCGAATATCGTCGGGACCGGCGGCCGTGAGTATATTCAAATCGATATTCTCCGTACGGCAATAATCGACGAACTGACTGAAATCCGGCTCAACCGTTATCTCCTCGCCTTCGAAACACACGAGTCCGTTATATTCACGGATAAAATCCGGAATGACATCAGACAAGCCGAAGGAACTGAAAAAAAGCTCGATAGATTTTCCGGCCGGGAAACAGGTTGTCGCCTTAAAATAGTTTTCAATCGTTTCAAAGGGGAGGCTGATGAATCTGGCGATGAAGGCGTGGATGAATTTCAGGATGACGACGACTGAGTTTTTGGAAACGACACCGTCGAAGTCAACAAAAATACGTTTTATCCTGTTTTTTCCCTTTGCCGTCACAATCGACTCCACACCTCGTTTTGAGCCGCCGCCTTGTCGATTTTTTCAATATAGCGCCTGTCGATATCCCGCACGGATGAAATTAAGAACCGAACGCCCGTTTTCATCATCGCTTCCCGCTGATGCCCCCAAGCATGGGATGCGGGACAGCCGATGAAGGGGACATTGAGCATTTTCGCCGTTTCCGCCACCGTATTCACGTCGTCGATAAACAGCGATTGCTCGAATTCCAGTTTACAAATATCCCTGATAATCTCTCTGAGTCCGGGCCTGAAATCGTTGGTGCAGATATACCGCGCAAAATAGCCGCAATAATTCCCCAGCTCCGCCTGGAAATGGCTATCGGAAAGCCCGCCGTAACACACGAGAGGAACGTCGAGTGAATCGAGTAATTGCAGAAACCCGGGAACGCCCTCTTCCAGACCGGCCCCATTGGCTTCGATGAACCGCTTCCTTCTGTCAAAAAACAGGTCGATCAGTTCGCCCGGCTTGATATCCAGATGCAACATTTCTATCAGGCTTTCCGCGGCGTCGTATTGCGGCCTCGAGAACAGTCTCCTTTCGATTTCCGAGGAATACGTTCCGCCCAATTCCTCCACCAGTCCCCGTAACACGGGGCTGAACGTGTCTTTCAACAAGACACCGTCAATGTCGACCGCGATCATCCTCAAGTGCTTCAAAGGATTTCCCTGTCCTCAAGAATATAGCAATACTTCTTTATGACTTCGATGAGTGCGGTCTTGTTCTTTTTCGTTATTTCCACGATTGAAAAGCCCGCATTGTATTCATCGGCCTCTTCCTTCTGCCACACCATCATGCACGCACCGAATATAAAACCTATGTCTTCGAAGCATAATATAAACTCGTACGTCTGCGAATTATTTTCGAGCGGGAAGAGGCGGCTCATCCGGACGCAGAAACCGCTCACCGACAGGTTGACCAGTAGGAATTTGGAATCCGCCTCATGAGAAGATTGCCGGATGATTACCTGGTGATAAAAAGATGAGATGGGATAATAACGGGAGGTAGCGGCCGCTTTCGGGACTGATTGCCTGATCTTTAGAAACAATTTTCTCAGCATAATGGGACCGCTAAAATTAAACACGGCCGCAACCTCTTCCATTTGAAGCACCTCGATCTCAATTTCAGCGTAGGTCGGTATTTTATGCCGTGAAACGTCCAGCCTGTTTACTTTCGCCATGAATCTGACCGGTTGATTGATCTCAAGATAGTTTTGGAAGCTGGCCGAAACGGAGCTGAGGGCTATCTGATAATCAACCAGCGGAACGTTCAAATATTTATGGAGCAGGGCCACGCAGAGCTGCCTGACCGCTTCAATCAGCATGATGGCGGGGATGTGGTCGTTGGGATGTTCAAAAAAGAACGCATGGTTATGATCCACCACCATGTGCGCATAAAAGATGTTCTCCTTGGCGAAATTCGGAAGCTTTTCAAAAATCTCCGACAGCTTCATTTTTTCCACTTCCGTCATATAAACGTACTTGCGATCGAGTATATTTTTGATTTTGATTTCATCCGACTCCGATACGGATTGATTGATCACATAAGCATTTTTCACTTTATCGAAGTTGTAAAATCCTTTGAGTAAATCCACATCATTCTTGCTGGATTTATTTTGATTGACATCGTCGAAAAATTCCTTCTCAATCATATGAGGGACGTTATGCAATATATAATATTCCACCAATTCTTCATGATGCGCTAAATTTTTATCACCCGAGAGAAATACCCCGGTATGGGGAAGATAGTAATCCTTGAGCATCTGTTTTTCAGCATGCGACAAAATTCCGTCGGTTTCTTCGCAGATGATGCTTCGCTGCCAGATTTCCCTGGGGATATGCGTTGCCAGGGCGCGCCTGAGATTGGAAAGCAGGACATTATCCTGTTTCAGTTTATGCACGTATTTAGGATCGATTATATACTTATTTCTCATCCTGTGCACGCCGCAACCTCTGAATGATGATGATATGACTTGATTGATGGATAGGATAATAATGGAATGCGGCGGTTCGCTATTTCCGCCCGGC
>CAZKOS010000082.1:0-4581 GCA_964554445.1 uncultured Spirochaetaceae bacterium
CTTGCGGGGACGCTGCGAATCGTGTATACAACACCCATGATCGACAAGGTCAACGCCGTCGTCTTCCCCGAGGGGGACACCCAGGAGATCGACGGGCCGCTTTCCATCAACCAGATGGTGGACCTGAACGGCCGCCCCCTCGTCCCGCCCCTTCCCACGCACCGGATGATCGCCTTCCGGGTGGTCAAGATCTCCACCCGCCAGACCCGCAACGAGGAGATCCGGGAGCACTACCTTGAAATTATACCGGCCAACGAGCTCAGGGAATTCACGGTGTAGGATCCACTTGAGAAGAGGACACCCCCTCGGCGGCGTACGGCTTTACTCTTTTTACTTTTTGGTAAAAAATTTCACACCGCTGAGATTTTTGAAATGTTTGTCTTGAGTATATAAAATGCAATTATATTTGAGTGCAGTTGCATAGATGATACTGTCCGCAAGCGCCAAGTTGTTTTCTTTTCCAATCCGAGCTGCAAAAATGCTTAAGTCTTCATCCAGACCGATTACTTTTCCTTGTCTTAATTGCGCGATAATAAAAAGCGCGACGTCTTCATCTTTCTCAAGGAGCAGCTTCTTGAATACTTCATAGAGAATAATGGATGGTACGAGTAAATTCCCCGTATCTTCAATGATTTTGGAAATTGCTTCTCCGACTTCGGAGCCTGATAGATACTCAAGCCAGCACGATGAGTCAACAATATTCATATTCGTTCTTTATCTCTGATAACGGTGGTATTTATCCCTTTTAAGGAACCTTTGAGTTTCTTAATATCGACTATCGGCAATAATTCAATCCTGTTTCCGTAATTGAGTACTTGAAGTTTCGTTCCCGGCTTTATCCCGATATTTTCCCTTATCTCTTTTGGGATTACCACCTGATATTTCGGTGAAACGGTCACTGAATTCATCGATACACCTCCTGTAATACAATACTGCAATCGATAGGGAAAGTCAAAGGGCGGTGAACGGATGACTGACGAAGTCCCTATCGGTCATTCGACATCATGAGTGAGAGTACCGAGTGTTGCGGCAACTTTCCCTTTCGGAAGAATGCGGTGCGTGTTTCGAATCTGGTGGGGAAACATGAGATCCTTTTCCCCTCTTCTTTCGCGCCCGCTTTCAAAGTTCCGCGTCAGTGAACCCCATACCGCACTTCCGCCCGGCGCTCACTTCAGGTTTTCTTCCGTATACAGCGAAAGCTCGACCATGCGTTCGAGGAGCTCCTCACGGCTGAAGCCGGGGAAATTGCCGAGCACCAGTTCCTTGGCGTAAAGTTTGCAGATGTACTTGAGCTTGCGGCCCGGTTTCCGGGCGGCGTAGAGATAATCGGCGTGGCCGTTGTTGATGACGATGACGTTTTTCGGCTGGTCCCAGCGCGAGCGCCAGAGCTCGCCGGGGGCGCGCTTGTAGGTGTAGGCGGGGAGGCCCTTCTTCGGCCCTTCGGTTTTTTCGTCTTTTTTCACGAGCTCGGCGGTGACGGTGATCGTGGCCTCGCCCGAGCAGGTCGTCTCCCCCTGGACGGCGGTGACGGAAAGAACCGTGATCCCCGGCTCCTCCGGGGCGGTAAAGGTCGTCATTTCGCCCGCCGTCGCGGAGAGCGCGCCCTCTCCCTCCTTGATGGACCACGACAATGCCACGTCGCTTTCCACCGTGCGCCGGCTCTTGTCGCGCGGCACGGCGCGGAATGTCTTCTCCGTTCCGACGGCGAGGAGGCTCGAGGCGGGGGACACGGCCACGCTGAAGAGCGGGCCCGCGTATTCATAGAACTTGCGTTCGCTCATCCCTTCGAGCCCGAGGCCGGCGGCGCTTTCTTCTTCAACCGCCGGCTCCGATTCCGCCGCCGCCTCGGCGGCCGCGCCGCCGGTTCCGGCCCGCTTGGCTCCGCCCTCACCGCGGACATCGAGCCAGCCGTATTCTTCGCGCGGGAGCGAAAGGAGCGCCTCCTTCAAGGCGCGCTGGACGCTCTTCAGGATGTCCCGGCTCGCCTTTTCCTCCTCGGCCTGCTTTTCCTTCTCAATGACGGCGTTGAGCTCGCTTTCAATGGAGACCAGCGCGGAGACGAAATCCTGGAAGCGCTCGTCGCGGATGATGCCGTCGCGGGTCCCCGGGGTGATGGTGAGAAAAGGCACGTCGATCATCCCCTGGAGGTAGCCGGAGTTCCAGGGCGGGTGCTAGAAGGTGTCGAGGGCGGCCAGCGACGGGAGGACGCGCGTGCCCTGCCGGTAGAGGCCGACCGTGTTCTCCGGGCCGAAAGCGTGGAGGTAGATTTCCGCGTAGATTTCGCCGCGCTCGGTAACGGCGGTCGGGAGGGAATGGATGAGCCGCCCCTCGAACTGGCGCGGCTCGACCGCGAACTCCTTGCGGGCGAACCGGTCCTTGATCTCGATCGTGACGCCTGAGGTGCGGATGCGGTCGCGGAGCTCGGAGGCGAGGTAATTCTGGATCTTCTCTCCCGACAGTTGGCGCAGCCCGGGGAGAAGGGGCTGGACGACGAGCTCCGTGCCGGGGCGGGCGAGGAGGGCGCGGCGCGCGCGGATGGAGTAGCCGGGTTTCTCCTTCTCCATTTCCATCTGGTAGACGACGTCGTCCCTGCCGGCGCAGCTCATCGCCAGGCGCTCGCCCACGGTCCAGAAGGAGAGGAGGCCGATCCCGAATTCGCCCTGGATGCCCTTCATGCCCTCGCGTTTGAATCGTTTTTTCACCGAATCGCAGATGTGGGTGGCGACGTACTTGAAATCCGGCGCACCGTCCTCGTTGAGCGGTACGCCGGCGCCGTCGTCGATGATCTTGAGGTAGGCCTCGCCGCGGTCCTTGCCGCGCACGATGGTGACGTGCCGGGCCCGGGCGTCGATCGAGTTCTCGACGAATTCGGCGATGGCCTTCAAGGGGTTGTTCTGGGAAAAGGCGATGATCGAAATGGCGCTCCAGGCGTCCCCGATCTTGAGTTTACCCGCGTTTTCGCGCTCCGGCGCCCGTTTTTTCTTTTTCTTCGAAGTGGGCATGATGGGAACAGTGTAATCGCATCGCGGGGAGAAGGCAAGAAGCGGTTGGCGATTCCCGATATCGGGTCCACGTAAGAAGCGGACGCGGAGCTCACGGAGGGAACGGATACCCCGGAGAAAAAAGAAAAGGAATGATGATTACCTTTCCTCTTTTTCTCTCCGCTCTTTCCTCCGTGTCCTCTCCGGGGAGGGGAGCCCGCGGCATTGAAGCCTCCACGGCCAACCGCCTCATCTCCCGGTGAGGAAAAGCGCGACGACGCCGGCGGCTGCGGCGCCCACGCCGATGAGCCCGGAATAAACGCTGATCCGGACCGCCTTGGCCCGGTCGGCCTTGCGGAATTCCTCCCCCTGGACGTCGGTGACGTCCCCCACCTTGCTCCCGAAGTTGAAGACGCCGCGCATGCCGAAGGCGGCGCAGAAATGCAGGGCGGCCTGGAGGAAACCGACCGCCGCGCCGGCCGCCGGGAGGAAGAGGAAGAGCGCCCACCAGGGCGAGGCTTGAAAGCTGAAGAGAAGGAAGCAGAGCGCGGCCGTCGCCGCGAGCCCGATCCAGCCGGCCCGCATCCGGGCCCGCCGTTCGGCCGGTCCGATGTTGCAGACTCCGGGTACATATTCTTTTTTCACGTTTGTCATATCCATAAGATATTTCCGTTCCGCTTTCCCGGTCAAATGGTTTGTCGCAATCTTGGGGGCACCGGCTGTGCGGGCCCAATCGATCTTTCATCGTGGTATTGTCACTCAATTTGACGTAAATCGCTTTCCCTCGAGCCAATGAATAGTTAACTTTACATATATGAAGAGCGTGTACAGCCGAATATTGAATTGTCATGGCCAATACCTGACAAAGCTCCGCTTTGCGGGGATAAATCCACCGGAAGCGTTTTTCATATGGAAAGGGACCGATGTATGAACAATAAATCACTTCAGCATAGATTCGGAATCGGAGCCGTCATCGCGTGCGCGGTCTTGTTTCTCTTCATCCCCGCGCTCGCCTTCGCGGAATTCCCCAATCCTCCCGCGGAGAAAGCCGCCCGGCCCGGCACGACCGAGACGGCGGTGCTGGCCGGCGGGTGTTTCTGGGGCATGGAAGGGGTGTTCGAGCGCTTGAAGGGCGTCACGGACGTCGTTTCCGGCTACTCGGGCGGGCACGTGCGCAACCCGAGCTACGAGCTCGTGAGCTCGGGCACCACCGGACACGCCGAATCGATCAGGATCACCTTCGACCCGTCGGTGGTCAGCTACGGGACGCTCCTCAAAGTGTATTTCTCCGTGGCGCACGACCCCACCGAGCTCAATCACCAGGGGCCGGACTACGGGACGCAGTACCGCTCGGCAATTTTTTACACGAGCCCCGAACAGAAACGGGTGGCGGATGAGTACATCCGGGCGCTGGACAAGGCGAAAGTATTTCCCTCGCCCATCGTGACCCAGGTCGTGCCCTTTCAGGCCTTCTATCGGGCCGAGGAATACCACCAGCACTTCATGGACAAGAATCCCGATTCCCCGTACATCATCGTCTGGGACAAGCCCAAGGTGGCCGCCCTCGAGCGGCTGTACCCGAACCTGCTGGCGAAAAAGT
>CAZKOS010000082.1:4681-9434 GCA_964554445.1 uncultured Spirochaetaceae bacterium
TACTCGATCCAGTCCTTCTTGCTCACGATCTTGTTGATCGGGTACTCGACGATGCCGTCCGCGCCCGCGGCGATGAGCTTGGGAATGATCTCGCGCACCACCGACTCCCGGATGATGGTTTCGACCGACACCCAGTCTTCGATTTTCAGGCCCGCGATCGTCGGGGCGGTGAGGGCGGGGAGCTCCGCGCAGACCGCGTCCAGGTCGTGTTTGCGGACGTTCATTTTGAGGCCCACCATGCTCCGCGCGCTGAGCGCGCCGTTCAGGAGAAGCGAGATCTGGCGGATCTTCGATTTCTTCCAGGAGTCGGTCAGGGATTTCTTGTTGGCGATGAGCTTGGTGTTGGTCTCGAGCAGGGTGTGGATGATCTTGAGGCCGTTCGCCTTGATCGTGGAGCCGGTCTCGGTAATGTCGACCATGGCGTCCGCCAGGCCCTCCACCACCTTGGCCTCGGTCGCGCCCCAGGAGAACTCGACCTCGACCGGGATGGTGCGCTCCGCGAAGTAGCGCGTGGTGAAATTGACGAGCTCGGTGGAGATGCGCTTGCCCTTGAGGTCCTCGATCTTCGCCATCGGCGAGTCGGCGGGCACGGCCAGGACCCAGCGCGCCTTCTGGTTGGAGACCTTGGAATAGACGAGGTCGGTGACGTACTCCACGTCCGCGTTATTCTCGAGCACCCAGTCCACGCCGGTGAGCCCGGCGTCCAGCACGCCCGCCTCCACGTAGCGCGCCATCTCCTGGGCCCGCACCAGGGAGCAGGCGATCTCCGGGTCGTCGATCGTGGGAAAGTAGCTCCGCGACGAGATGCCGATCGTCCAGCCCGCCTTGGCGAAGAGCTCGACCGTGGCCGTCTCCAGGCTGCCCTTGGGAATGCCGAGTTTCAATTTGTTGCCTGACATGATCTTCTCCGATGTATGGATTTCAAACGTTGTCGTGAAGCACACATCTTAATCGCCCCCGCCCCATTGTTCAAGAGGGCTTGTCCGCTCGCAAAAAAACCGCGGCTGAAGGCAGGAGAAGAGAAGTTAAGGAAGCCGGGAAAAGGAAAAAAGGCGACTGAGAGATGAAGTACTTTTCATCCTGAACTTTTCAAATTATCCGGTACTGAGCTTATGAAGTGTTCTCCCGCGGTAATTATCCATTTCTATGTGCTTGCTTCTCCTTCCCGGCTTCCCCTTTTCTTCTCCGTGTCCTCCGTGTCTCTGTGGCTCCGTGTTTGAAGGGAGGAAGTTTTTTTCCCCGTTCATTTGCTTTTTCCACCGGTCTCGGCTATGATTGTAAGGAATGGCGAAAAAAGATCTCAAAGTCAACGATCTCCTCGACACGATCGAGATCCTGTGCGCCCAGTACGGGAAGCTCGGCGCCATCATGGAAGTCTGCTACAACGGCGCCTTTGAGATCGACGAGAAGGGCACGTTCCTCTTCACCAACCCGTCCTTTCTCAAGACGTTCGCCCTGGAAAACTCGGACGCCGACAAGACCAATTTCTTCGAGATCATCTCCTCGCCGCGGGTGAAGAAGGCGGTGCGCGCCCTGTTCGCCGGGAGGGAGAAATCCTTCACCGAGCGGGAAGTGCTCGTCGTCAAGCCGGACAACAAGCGCATCGTCGAGCTCACCATGCGGTCCATCGAGCTGCGCGGCCGCAAGTACGTCATCGGCGTGATCGACGACCGCACCGAGTTCCTCACGGCCCTCAAAAACCGCGAGCTCTCCATCAATCTCCTCTACCGCCTCATCAACGACATGAAGATCGAGACCAAGGACACCGTCTACCAGCTCGCGCGCCTGGTGGAAATCTACGATCGCTCCACCGGCGACCACCTGGAGCGCATGGAGCACTACATGCGCACCCTGGCCGGCGAATACTACCGGACCTTTCGCGAGCGCGATCCCCACCTCACCGCCAAGTATATCGAGGACCTGTCCCTGGCCGCCATTCTGCACGACATCGGCAAGGTGGGGGTGTCGAGCGACATCCTCCTCAAGCCGGGCCGCCTCACCCCGCCGGAGTTCGAGCTCATCAAGCGCCACACCACCCTCGTGGCCGAGGCGCTCACCGGGCACAAGGGCCGCAAGGACTACATCACGCTGGTGCGGGAGATCGCCGTCTCCCACCACGAGCGCTGGGACGGCAAGGGCTACCCGCGCGGGCTGTACGGCGACAACATCCCCCTCTCGGCCCGCCTCACCGCGGTCTGCGACGTCTACGACACGCTCGTCTCCGCCCGGCCGTACAAAAAGCCGCAGCGCCACGAGCAGGCGGTGGCCACGGTGGCCGGCGAGCGCGGCAAGGCCTTCGACCCCGAGATCGTGGACGTGTTCATGCGGGTGCACCTGCTGTTCAAGGACATCCACGAGCGGCCGCGGGGGGAGAAAAAGGCCGTCTAGAGCGGGAGCGGGGATGATTTTCGTTCGTTGAGCCCCTCGACAGGCTCGGGATAAACTCCGCCGAAACGAACGAAATGAAGGGATCGGGCGAAATACAAAAAACAACCCAAACGATTGCCGCTTCCCGCCGGACGGGAGCTCATCGATCCTTCCAGTATTCCGTCCCGTCCAAACCGATGTAGCCGTAAAACGATCCGTTCTGCACCAGGGCGAGCCCGCGATCGAAATCCGCGCCGTGGCCGTACTTGACCGGGACGACCTCCCGGCCGGTCTTGTCGATGTAGCCGTACAGGCCGTTGCGCATGACCGCCGCCCGTCCGTCCTTGAACACGCCGGCCCGGTCGTATTTGAAAGCCACGATCAGTTTTCCCCGCGCGTCGATGTACCCCCACTTGTTTTTCCTGCGGACCGGCGCCAGTCGAGCGCCGGAGGAACCGGAGGGGGCGATTCCGCCGAAGGACATGGCGTAATCGTAGGTGAAGGGGAGGACGAGCTTCCCCTTGGCGTCGAGGTAGCCGTAGAGGCCGTTGATCTTCACCGCGGCCAGACCCCCGCTGAACGGCCAGGCGTCGTCGTACACCAGCGGGATCGCTTCTTTCCCCGCGGCGTCGATGTACCCGCACTTCCCGTGGAGCCCGACCGCGGCCAGCCCCTCGCTGTAATAGAAGGCCCAGTCGTAGCGCGGGGGCACCGTCTCGCGGCCGCCCGCGTCGACGAAGCCGTATTTGCCGTCCAGGACGACGACGGCCTTCCCGTCGGCGCCGAAGTCCCAGGAGTCGTCGTAGCGCAGGGGGACGACGATCTTCCCGGCCTTGTCGATGTAGCCGCATTTGCCGTCGAGTCTCACGAGCGCGAGGCCGTGCGCGAAGGGCCGGGCCGCGTCGTACCGCGCCGCGATGACCGTTTTCCCCCGCGCGTCGATGAAACCGTACTTCCCGCCCGTCGATACCGCGGCCAGACCTTCGCTGAATTGCCAGCTGGCGTCGTAGCGCGGCGCGATCTTTTCGCGGCCCCGCGCGTCCACGTACCCCCAGCGCGAGCCCCGCGCCACCTGCGCCAGTCCCCCGCTGAACCGCTCGACCCGCGTGTATTCCGGCGGAATGATCACCTTCCCGTTCTTCTCGCAGAACCCCCACCGGTTCCCCTGACGGAAGGGGATCAGGTCCTGAGGCCAGGCCGCGGAAAGGGCGATGAGAACAAGGGCGATGAAAATGACGATTCTCTTCATACGGTCTCCTGTCGCTTGGCGTACATTGATATTCTAACAGCGAGAGGTTCCCGGTACAATTCATTTTAAAAGACTTTTTCCCTCTTTCTCTTCATTCGTGTTATCCCCAACTACGAAAGGTCAGCCTGCCCTGAGCGAGCGGATCATAAAGCGACAGGGGAGCGATGACGTGCTCCGCGAGTCGAAGGGTGGTTCCCTGCTTCCCCCGCGCTTGAAGTTTCGCCGCCGACCGGCTATGATGCAACCCCATTCAATAAACGGTTCGGAAGGAAGACCCCATGAAGTACTCCGGCGTCTGGATTCCCCTCGTCACCCCGTTCGCGGACGGCGAGGTGGACTACGAAAGCCTCGACCGGCTCGTCGATTATTACGCCGACCGCGGCGTTTCCGGGTTCGTCCCGCTCGCCACCACGGGCGAGGTTCCCACGATCTCCGACGACGAGTACTTCGCGGCCCTGGAGCGGGTCCTCGGGAAGGTGAACGGGCGCCTGCCCGTGATCGCGGGGGTGAGCGGCAATGACACCCGCCGGGTGACGGCCAGGATGAAGGCGCTCGAGAAATACCCCCTGGCGGGCGCGCTCGTTCCCTGTCCCTACTACAACCGGCCGGACCAGCGCGGCATCTTCGAGCACTTCCGCTCCCTGTCGGACGTCTCCCGGCTTCCCGTCCTCGTCTACAACATCCCCTACCGCACCGGCCGCAATATCCAAAACGAGACGATCCGCAAGCTCGCGGCCCTCCCGACCGTGCGCGGCCTCAAGGACTCCTGCGGCGACGTCCGGCAGTCGATGGAGCTCCTCCTGGACCCGCCGCCGGACTTCTCCATCCTCACGGGAGAGGACATCCTCTACTTCGACAGCCTCTGCCTGGGCGGCGACGGCGGCATCCTCGCCTCGGCCCACCTGGCCACGGCCAAGTTCGTCGCCATGTACGAGGCCGTCAGGGCGAACGACGTCGGCAAGGCGCGCGCGCACTGGCGGACCCTCGCCCGCCTCGTCCCGCCCCTCTTCGAGGAGCCGAACCCCGCGCCGGTCAAGTACTGCCTCAAGCGGCTCGGGCTCATCCGGAGCGACGAGGTGCGCCTCCCTCTCACGCCGATCTCGGACGGCTTGAAGGCGCGGCTGGACGCGGCCCTGG
>CAZKOS010000082.1:9534-12531 GCA_964554445.1 uncultured Spirochaetaceae bacterium
TTATTGGTTTTGTCGTAAAACGTTATTGGTTTTGCCACAATGAATGGAAGATGGGGCGGCTGACATTTTATCGGGGACGTCAACCGTTGGGACGCACGGCCGTGCGTCCCAACAAGAAAGGCTTCCGCACGATCACCCGGGTTCTTTGATCCTTTTTTCCGCATCCGAAGTTTTTCTTCCTCATTCCCTCCGACCAAAAAAAAACCCGCCCGGAAACGCCGATTCTCTCAAGCGCGCCGGGCGGGTCATCCCGCACATTGTGTCGCGTGCTAATACACGTCCTTCCCCGTCAGCTGCTTCTCCATGTCGTCGGCGGTCGTGGCCACGGCGCTCATGAGGGTGAGGAGCGTGAACTTGTCGACGTCCGCGCCCACCTGGGCGGCGAACACGGCCACGTACTTGTCTCCCATCTTTCGCTCCTGCCAGGCGCCGAGCTTGACCTTGGCGTTCTCCTCCAGGAGCTTGGTCATGACGGCGGGCGTCAGGGGGGCGTCGGAGACGTAGCCGATCGACCAGACCTGGCGCACCTCGATCGAACCGACGTTCTGCGTTTCGGAGATGATCCACATCGCCTGCAGGCGGTCGTCGCGCGCCTTCATGTAGATCTTGAAGTCCCCCTCGTTGTCGACGGTGTATTTGATCTCCGCGTCCTTGAGGAGCTTTTCCACGCGCGCGTCGGACTCGATCTTCCGCGTCCCCACCTGGGCGAAAGCGCAGACGCTTCCCAGGACGAGGCCGGCGGCCGCAAAGGCCAGGGTCTTTCTCAACACACGTTCCTCGCTTTCCGGCGCCCGACCTGGCCGCCGCCCCGCCCGCGGGCGGTTGCACCGGCCGTTTTCCGCCTACTGAACAATATAGACCCGAACGGCGCCGTCGTCAGGGCATGATGCGCGGTTTCGGCGCGGGCTTCTTGCCGAACCCGTATTTGATTTTGTACCTGACGTCGATGTTCCGGGGGACGATGAAGCAGCCTTTGCCCCGGATCTTCTCCTGCATCTTGTTCTTGAGAGCGCCGATGATGAACCGTTCGGCCTCCGCGACGGCGTCATTGAGCGTCATGCCGCCGAATTCCTGCTTGATCTTCACTTCGGCCTTGAACACGGGAGGCATCGCCTCGCGCCCGTCCTCGAAGACGAAATACACGTCCCCGAGCGCCTTTTCGATCTTAATCACTCCACCGGTTGCCATAACAACTCCTTACATGTGCATTTTTGATCGAACAATGAGAATGTATCACGAATTCAAATTT
The DNA here is from genome assembly GCA_964554445.1 of uncultured Spirochaetaceae bacterium. Classification (GTDB taxonomy): domain Bacteria; phylum Spirochaetota; class Spirochaetia; order SZUA-6; family RPPD01; genus JAFGSW01. The sequence goes on from CAZKOS010000082.1 coordinate 10,784, forward strand.
AATAACAGCCAGGGGTAAAAAAAAAGCGGGCCTCCCCGTCCCGGCGACGACGCGCGCCGGAAACGGTCGTCCCGCTGCGCCCCGGGTCAGCCGAGCGCCTCGTCGATCCAGCGAAAATACGCCTCGTTGCCGCCGGTGAACGGCAGAACGACGACCTCGGGCACCTCGTAGGGGTGCTCCTCGGACACGACGCGCTTCACCTCCCCGGTCTTGCCCGCCGCGGTCTTCACGAAGACCAGGGCCTCCTTCTCCTCGTGCAATTCGCCCTTCCATTTGTAGAAGCTCGTCACCGGCGCGGTCGCCTGGGCGCAGGCCGCCGCCCCGCGCTCCACGAGCGAGCGCGCCAGCCCCGCCGCCGCCTCGACCGGCGCCGCGATGATGATCATGACGTATCCATTGTTTTCGGCCATTGCCGTGCCTCCTACCTTCATCCCGCGGGATCAACGAGAGAAGAATTTATAAGGAAACCAGGAAACCAGGAAGAGAAAAAAACGAAAAAAAAGGAATAGGGTTTTTTGCAGCATCCGATCATCTTCCGAAAGAAATAATTTTTTTCCTGGGTTCCTGGCTTCCTTATCGAATTTTACGCGTTGGGTTTTCTGGAAGCGATTTTAAGCGCATCGATGAATCGCTACAGCTTCGCCTTTCGCTTCAGGCGGGGGAGGGCGGCGCGGGCGGCCGCTTCTCCCAGCGCGATCATCTCGTCGAGGGGCTTCAGGTCGGAGTAGCTCTTCCCGTCCAGGTCGGGGGCGACGACGACGTCCGCCTCCCTGGCGTTCTCATTGGAGCGCCGCAGGACGATGAGGAAGGAGCGATAGAGGATGTCGAGCACGTTCTTGGGCGGCGTCGGGTGAACGCTCTGGGCGTTGAGCTCCACGGCCACGACCACGTCCGCGCCCAGGTCCCGCGCCACGTCGACCGGCAGGTTGTTGAGAAGCCCGCCGTCCACCAGGTAGCGCCCGCCGATGATCGTCGGCTCGAAGATGCCGGGGATGCTGGAGCTGGCCCGCACCGCGTCGGCCACCGAGCCGTGCCGGAGCACGACCTCCTCGCCGGACGAGATGTCGACCGCCACCGCCGCGAAGGGAACCGGCAGGTCCTCGAAGCGCTTGCCGCCGATGAGGTCGTCGATGATGGCCTTGAGCTTGGAGTGCCGGGCGATGCCCATGGGCGAGAGGGTGAGCTGGGCCAGGTCCTTCCACTTTATCTTCCGGGCGATCTCGGCCATCTCCTCCCAGCGCATGCCGGCCGCCAGGAGGGCGCCCATCAGGCTGCCCACGCTCGCGCCCGCCACGCAGGAGATCTTCACGCCCTCCTCCTGCAGGACCTTGATCACGCCGATGTGGGCCAGGCCGCGCGCCGCCCCGCCGCTCAAGGCCAGCCCGATCTTCGGTTTGCGGAGTAATTTCGCCATCGTGCACTCGCTTTCTATGGGGAAAGCATAATCAAGCCGGTGCCTGATTTCAAGCAAGACTTCAATACATTCAACACGGAGACACGGAGACACGGAGGGCACGGAGGAGAAGAGAAATGAAGTAAAGAAAGACATGATAAATGGGAAATGAGGGGAATAGAAAAAAGGTGGACATGCATTTGCCGCCGGAGCACTTAAGGGAGAATTTTAATTTGCTTTTTTCCACTCTTTCTCTGTGTCCTCCGTGTCTCCGTGTCTCCGTGGTAATGTAATTAAAGTACAGACCGATTGTGCCTCGCGCATTCGTGAAGGAGCGCCGCGAGCCGCTCCGGGG
>CAZKOS010000083.1:0-12498 GCA_964554445.1 uncultured Spirochaetaceae bacterium
GATAATAATGGAATGCGGCGGTTCGCTATTTCCGCCCGGCGTTGCGGCTTCATGGGATAAGAACCGGCTCCCGCCCGGGTCTTTTCATATGCGATCCGCACACATTAAGCCAATATCCTAATATAGGAAGACATATCATGCAAGAGGGGAAAGCCTTCTAGCCCATATTTCACTAGCCCCCGCCCCCCCCGGGATATAATCAATCGTTTTTGATTTGTCATACCGGGATTTGGATAAAGCTCGGTATGCCAAAGAATTATAATCGGCAATACCCTGCAATACGCAGCTTTGCGGGGATGCTTTCGCTGCTCGTGCAAACGAGTGCAGGTGATGCCGCTTTCGGCTCCTCCGTGAATCGGCCGCCGGCCCGGCGCAACTTTCGGTTTTGACAGGCATCCCGTCTTTCCGGCTTCCCGATGCTTTTTACAACACGGTGTGCCGAGGCGACAAAACCGAATGCGCCGGTATCGATATTTCCCCCGTGCGGCCGCATCTTCAACTATCGGGTTTACGTCCGGGATTTTCCCGCCGCGATCCTCCCACGGGCGGAGGCCGGCGCAGCGGATATCCCCGCCCTTGCCGTCGCGCGGAGAATCGTATTATATTCGCTTTCTGAAGGAATGACGGGAGGAATGATGAACAGGGGCGATGTCCGGAAAGTCATGAACGTCTACCAACGAAACAAAACCCTCAGCCTGGTCAGCGACGGGAACAAGGTCTGGGCATCCAAGGTTTATTTCGCCTCCGAGGGACTGACCCTCTACGCGATCATCGAAAAATCAACCAGTTACGCGAACATCAAATCGGATAAAAACATTTTTTTCCTGATCGACCGGGGCCGCCCGGATTTTTTCCTGCAGGGAGAAGGGAAGGCGGAAACGCTGGGGAAACCGGAAGCTCACCGGCGGGAATGCGCCCTCCTCTTCCAGAAGAATCCGGAGCTCATCCCGTTCGTGAAAAAAAACCGGGAGCTGGTTCTGCTGCGCGTCAAGCCGTCGAAAATATACCTCTCCGATTTCCGCACCGTCTACGCGCCCCGAACCGAGCTTGCCCCCACGGCCCGGGATCTCAAGTCATCGGCGTCGTATGAGAAAAAACCGCCCTTGGCGCTCACCCTCTTCAAGGCGACCAGGCCCTTCGCCTTTACGGCGTCGTTCGTTTCCACGGCATTGGGAACCCTGCTCGCCCCGCAGATCAATCCGCTGTTGTTCCTCCTGGCGGCCGCGGGGGTCATCCTCATCCACGCGGGGGTGGACGCGCTCAATGACCTGATGGATTACCGTTACGGTTACGACGACTGGCTGGTGGTGGGCGCTTCCCGCGTCCTGCAGGACAAGAAACTGTCCACCCGGGCCCAGGCGATGCTGGTGATCGTCCTGTTGGCCGCCGGGGCGGGAATCGGTGCGCTGCTGGCGTTTCTCGCCGGAATCGAGATTCTGATCATCGGTCTGGTCGGACTCTGCATCGGCGTGCTCTACCAAGTCAAACCGTTCGGGTTCAAATACCGGGCGCTGGGCGATCTCTCGGTGTTTCTCGCCTTCGGCCCCCTGCTCAGCCTGGGTGCCTATTTTGTGCAGACCAGGACGCTCTCCTGGCTGCCGGTCGCGGCCGTCGCGCCCGCCGGGCTTTTGGTGGTCGGCATCGTCCATGCGAATAATTTCCGGGATTTGGTGGAAGACGCGAGCGGCGGCTATAAAACGGTGGCCGCCCTGTTGGGGCAAAAAGGCTCCTCCGTCTATTACGCGGCCCTGGTGATCCTGGCCTACCTGCTGCCGATCCCGCTGGTGATCCTGGGCATTCTCCCGCCGTTGAGTTTTCTCTCTTGGCTGTCGCTGCCCTGGGCCTATCTGAATCTCCGGTTGTCGTTCCGGCCCGATTATCTCGTCTTCGGGATGCTGGATCTGTTGACGGCGCGCCTGCATCTGATCTACGGCGTGCTGCTCTTGGGGGGGATGCTCGTTTCCCGGCTGTTTCCCGGTTTGTGGTGACAAAAGGGAAAATATCCCGCCGCCCGGCGGCTTCTGCCGGGCGCCGGGTTTACAGCCCGTTCAGTAAACTTTCGCTCAAGTTGATGAGGGAATTTTTTTCGGGGCTGTCCCGCAACGGTTCGAGACTGCGGTGCGATTTCGCTATATATTCTTTCAAATCGTCGCGGACGGTATTGCCCGTGTCGTAGAGAGAATCGCCGTCCGCCAGGTCGTCCGCCAACTGGTAGGCCAGACCGAAATACCCGCCGTACTCCCTGACGGCGTCGCAGTTCTTCTGCTCCGCCCCGGCCAAAAGCGCCCCGGCGTAACAACTGGCGGCCATCAGGTCCCCCGTTTTATTGCCGATGATGGCCAGATATTCATCTTTTCCGGGTTGACCGCGGGAACGCCGCCAGCGGGCCTCGCTGATCTCTCCCAGACACATTTTTTGGGCGATCTCCCCGAACAGGACCATAAGGCGCGCATGCAGGCCGTGATCGTCGATCGGCAGCTCCGCCAGCAGGGTGAAGGCCTTGGAAAAAAGCACGTCGCCGATCAGAATCGCGGCCTTGTTGCCGAACACCTTATGGACGGCCGGCCGGCCGCGCCGGGTGTCGGAAACGTCGATGACGTCGTCATGAATCAATGACGCCGAATGGATCAATTCCACGGACGCCGCCAGCTGGATGAGCGTCCGCTCGTTCTCGAAGCGTCCCTCACCGGCCGACTTCGCGGACAGCGTCACCAGCGCGGAGCGCAGCTGTTTCCCCTTGGTTTGGAACAGGTGCGTCAACCCCGTGTCGATGAATCGCGCGAACGCGCCCCGCACGCCGGCCGACGATCGAAAACGGGTCACTTGTCGCGCCAACTCCGCTTCGACCAGGGCGAGCTCATTGGAAATGGGAGCGTATATATCGCGTAATTCCATGTTTCCCTCATGAGGAGTAATCGTAAACGAACCGGGCGTGAAAAGGTCCCATTTTTTCAACGTCCCGCTAAAGGTACCGCATATTTATCGCAAAGACTACCCGGAACCTCGAAAAACGTCTGTTTTCAAACTACCCCGCCCGCCAGCGGAATCGCGGGCAGTCGCCGCGACTCCGGCGGCGGGAACCCGATAACAGGCGGCAGACACATTCCCCCTCTTCCTGAAATATCGACGGGGGTGTTTCAATGGCTGCCTTGAGACATGATTTCACTCGAAGCCGCGCCGCAAACCAGCGCCATTGTTCCTCTGGGAAATTATTCAATATGACATTTTTTGGACACAGCGGACCAATTCACCGGCAGGTGTCTGAAACGGCTCGTCGTTCAGCAAGCCGCTAGAATTTATCGTAATAGATCCTGGATTCGTCGATGCCCTTGTTTTTCAACACCACCGTCGCCGCGTCGATCATGGGCGGCGGACCGCACATATACGCCTCGAAGTTGCTCCCGTCGGTGAGGTGTTTGGCCACCACCTCGGTCACCAACCCGGTTTCACCGTCCCAGGCGCCGGATTCGTCCTTTTCCGAGAGGGCGGGAATGTACTGGAAGTTCGGGAATCGCTTTTCCAGCTCCCGGAGGCTTTCCGTGTAAAACAGGTCTTTTGTGGTGCGCGCGCCGAAAAAGAAGAGAAAGGCGCGCGGCATGTTCCGTTCGACCTCGTGCTGGAGAATCGATTGAATGGGCGCCATCCCGCACCCGCCCGCGATGCAGATGATGCTCCGGGTCGAATTTTCTTGCAGGAAGAATTCGCCGTACGGTCCGGTCAGCGTCACCGCGTCATTGACGGACAACACCTTGTGTATATAGGTGGAACAGAGACCGCCGGGGACCAGCCGGATCAGCAGCTTGATCCGCGAGCCCAGGCTGGGCTGCGAGGCGATGGAATACGCCCGGTATTCGTTGGCCCCGGGCACCAGGAATTGCATGTACTGGCCGGGTCGGAAACTGATCCGGTCGGGATCACGCAGCGCGAGGGTGATCTCCACGATGTCGTGGGTGACGGAGATTTTTTTCTCCACGACGGCGGCGTACTCTTTTGTTTCCAGGATGTGCTGCGGGATGACGATTTCCAGGTTCTCCTTGATTTTCACCTGGCAGGCCAGCCGCATGCCGATCGCCTTCTGTTCTCCCGTGATGAAAATTTCCTCCGTCGGCAGAATGGGACCGCCCCCGGCCGTGACCTGCACTTTGCAATGCCCGCAGGTCGCCTTGCCGCCGCAGGCGGAGGGAATGTAGATTTTATGCGCGGCCAGGGCCTGCAGGAGGTTTTCCCCGCCCTTGACCGTCAGCACTTTTTCCCCGTTGATGGTGATTTTACAGTCGCCGTACCGCAGAAAGACGCGCTCGAAAACGGTCAGCACGATCAGAATCACCAGAAGAATTGCGTTAATTGTGACAAGCGGTAATAAGTTCATTGGACGGACAACATCCCCGCGAATCCCATAAAGGAAAGAGAGATGATCCCGGCGATGACCATGGTGACGCCGGCTCCTTTCATTTTACTCGGTATGTCGCCGGTCAACGCCAGCTTTTCCCGGATCGCGGCCACGACGATGATGGCGACCACCCAACCGACGGCCGAGCCGAATGAGAAAAAGACCGTTTCCAGAAACGAATAATTGCGCAGGATCACGAAGAGGGAAACCGCGAGGACGATGCAGTTGACCGTGATCAGGGGAAGAAAGATTCCCAGCACCGCCTGCAGGACCGGGAAGAATTTCTCGATGATCATTTCCAGCAGCTGGACGGTGCCGGCGATGATGACGATAAACACGGTATACGTAAGAATCGTGGAGTGCATGGGGACAAGAACGTAATAATAGACCGGCCAGTTGATGATCGCGGTCAGGGTCACCACCACGATCACCGATATCCCCATGCCCACCGACGTCTTCAGGTTCCGGGAAAGCGAAATGAAGGGGCACATCCCCAACAAGTAGGTGAGAGCGATATTGTTGGTGAAAATCGACGCCAGAAAAATAATCAGCAGTTTGTTCATTCCCGTCACCCCTTATCGGTTTCTATCTTGGCCAGGGAACGGGTGATCCAGATGTACAGGCTGAACAGGAAAAAAGCCCCCGGCGCCATCGCCATGACCACCCATTGCGTCCAGCCTTCGGGCGCGACTTTGATGTTCAGGATGGTCCCGAAGGCCAGGACCTCCCGGATGACGGAGACGATGATCAGTGAGAACGAATAACCCAAGCCCGACGACACCGCGTCCACCACCGTGTGAAAGACATTGTTCTTCACCGCGAAGGCCTCGGCCCGTCCCATGATGATGCAGTTGGTGATGATCAGGGCCACGTAGGGTCCCAGCGCCGTCGCGATGTCCGGGAACCAGGCTTCCAGGAGATTCTGCACCGTCGCGACCAGCGCCGCGATCACGATCATGTAAATGATGATCCGGAACCGGTTGGGAATGATGGTTCTCAGGATGGAGATCACCACCCCGCTCAAGACAAGAACAAAGGTGACCCCCGCCCCCATGGCCAGGGCGTTTTGCACGCGGTTCGTGACGGCCAGGGCGGAACAGATCCCGAGGACCATGGAAAAAATGGGATTGTCGTTCCAGATCCCGTTCAGAAAGGTACGGTACCCTTTGGTGTACTTCAATTTTTCCAGATTCACTGTGACGCCCCCTGGTAGATCGCCGCCATTTTTTTAATTTGCGAATTGAGGATCGCCTGAAACGCGTTGCTGGTCATGGTCGCGCCGGTGATGCCGTCCACCTGGTTGGGCCCCGCGGCCTTTCCCGGTTTGACGATCTCGATGCGCGGCGATACGGATTTGCCGTGAAACTCATCCAGGAAGGAGGGTTCCGCCACCCGGCTGCCCAGCCCGGGAGTTTCGGATTCGGTGATGATCGACATGCCTTTGATCGTGGTCAGATCGGGCTCCATGCTCACCACGGTGGTGATCGGCGCCCACAGTCCCGAACCGGTGATGATGAACGAGACCGCGTTGTCCTTGGTCCGATAAAAGGTCTGTCCGCCTTTTTTGATCACCTCCACATTGGAGGTGAAGACCGCATTCACGTTCCGGTCGTTATACGCGATGTTGTTGGCGGTGAGGATTCTTTTTCTGAGCTTTGTCTCCGCGTTTTTTTCTATCTGCGGCCGGGTGAGAAATTCAACGCTGACCAGTCCGAACGTCAACACGCTGGCCACGCCGAGTACGATCAGGATACGTCCCAGGAAGCTGTTCATTCTCTTTCACCCGTCAACTTCGTCGGTTCGTGGTTTATCGAGTCGCGCATCCGGCCTTTCTCCATCATGATTTCTTCAGCATCGGCCTGAACTTGGTTCGGACGACGATCTGGTCGATCAGGGGCGCGAAGGCGTTCATGAACACGATGCTGAACATCACTCCTTCCACGTACCCGGAGAAACTGCGGATCAGGACGGTGAAAAATCCGCAGCCGATGCCGAACGCCCATTTTCCGGCCCGCGTGTAGCAGGAGCTGACCGGGTCCGTGGCCATGAACATGGCGCCGAAGAGCAGGCCGCCCGCCAGCAGTTGAAAAAGCGGAGGCGCCACCTGCGCCGGAAAAAGCAGATTCCCGATCCAGGCCAGGACCGCCACCGTCCCCAGGTAGGAAACCACGGTTCTGAAATTGCTGACCCGGGTCAGCATCAGGAACAGGCCGCCCGCGATGACGCCGAGCCTGAAGGTTTCCCCCATGCTGCCGGCGGTCTGTCCGAGCAGCAGGTTCCAGAGCGGCGGTATGACGTGCGTGCTTTTGTAGATCATGAGCGGGGTGGCGGCGGTGATCGCGTCGGCAAAGGGCGGAAGCCAGGAAGTGCTCATGATTTGGGGAAAGGCGATCGTGATGAACAGCCTCCCCACCAGGGCCGGGTTGAAAATGTTCCGGCCCGTGCCGCCGAAGATCTCTTTTCCGAAAAAAACGCCGAACACGATTCCCACCACGACGACCCACCAGGGCGTGGTGGGCGGCAGGATCAGGGGGAAGATCAGGCCGGTGACCAGGAACCCCTCTTCCACCGGTTTTTTCCTGATGACGGCGAAAATAATCTCCACCAGGCCGCCCGCGACATAGGAGACGACGATCAGCATGACGGCCCGCCAGCCGAAAAAAACGATCGACGCGGCCGCGGACGGAACGAGGGCCAGGATGACGGTGGACATGTAGCGCTTGATGTCGAGATTGTCCAGCATATGCGGGGCGCGGCTCGTGACGCGCGGGGTTCCGAAAAAAAAGTCGTCCGCCGCCTTCACCACCGGTTTCACCGGGTAAAAAATCCTGCTGGCCAGCATTTTATCGAACAGCGCCCGCAACAATTTCCGCATTTATTTCTTTCCCCTGTACGCGTCGAATCCGTCCAGATCGTAATACGGCTGCAGGCCGATGGTCGGATCGCAGCCCGCCTCGATCAGCCGCTCCTGTCCCTGCCGGATTCCCTCCGACAGCGGCAGTTTCACCGGACAAACGTAGTCGCACAAATTGCAATGCATGCACTTGAAAATCTTGAGCTGAAGCAGCCGCTCGGCGACGTTGATTTTAACCGCGTTGTGATAGATCAGGTGGGGAATGATGTTGACCGGACAGACGTCCTCGCAGTAACCGCAGTAAATGCAGGGCCGATCGTCGCCGTGCAGGTTGGTATCCGCCGTCTTTTTCACGGGAAGCAGCGAGGACAAAAAGGTGTGTGAAAAGGAGTCCCGGCGCGCGCCCGGTCTCACGAAGGCCAGGAATTCCCGTTCCGTTTTTTCGGGAATCGCGATGATCTGGGAAAAGGTATGATCGATCGGCCGTTCCGGATCGGTGATCCGCTCCCCCGTCAGGGGGCTGTTCAGCACCAGCCTGCTCGTCACGTCCTGTCTCAGGTACTCGTTCACGATCCGGGAAACGGGCGTCCCGATGCGGGCGGTGACGTGGAGATTTTCACGGAAGCCGGGCCCCGACAGCGCGATGAGCCGTTCGATGAGCGGCTTGCCCTCAACGACCGCCTCAAAGCAGTGGAGAAGGAGCTGCCAGTCGTTCACGACGATGCCCATATGGATGGGCGTGAATCCCCACGGCATGTCCGTACCCAGCAGCTCGGAGATCAACACCTCATGCGAATGCATCGGATACTTCGGCGCGACCGAGTAGACCGGCACCGCGGCCGGATCAGGACCGTCCGCCTCCAATCTCTTGCGCAACCCGGTCAGGCGGCGGTCGACCGCCAGGTGCAGCCGGGCGGAGGGAAACGCCGCGCGCAGAATCTTCACCCCGGTGAGGGAACGGCGGATCAACTCGTCGTCCAGGAGCGCGGACCAGGAAATGTTGAAAGCGTCGTCCTCGAGGCAGTGAATGATGATATGTTTCAGATCGGACGGCGCCAGGGGGCTGCTTTTATAGTCGCTGGGGATGCCGTCCTTGCCCAGGGCCGTGATGCCGCTTTCATAGAGAATTTTCCCGAGGGCCGCGGCGGAAAGCGTTTCCCAGTTCTCCCTTCCCTGAAACCTTTCCGGCGCGGCGGTCCGGTCGGTTTCAATGACCACTGCGTGCTTTTCCACCGCGCCGACCGTGCCCGCCGCGCTGGCGATGACCGGACTGCCGATACGCTCGTCGTCCCGGCCGATGATCTGTCCCGCGGCCACTTTCTCCCCGGCCGCGACCAGCGCGGGCGTCTCTTTGCCGTACCCGCTTCCCAGGGGAATCGTAATTTTTTCAGGGAGGGGCGCGCGAACCGGTTTTATGTTCGCGGCGCCGGCGAAACGTGAAAAGACATATCCTCGTCGGAGGTGAACGGATTTCATGGACGCTCCGAATGCATACGGCAGGTTAAAGCATTGTATTTTCGTTGTCAAGAGCGAGGGCGGACCGCGCGTTTCCCGGACCGGCGCGGAGCATGGACTGCCGGCGGCGGAACATCGTCGGTAAAAAAGACCTTGCGGTAACGTCCCGGAATTGATACAGTAGCGGAAGCGGGCCGCTGTGCGATACCGATAGGCCTCCGGAAGGCCGTTGAAGGTGGGAAGAACACGATGGCGTATAACGATCTGAAAGACATCCTGGCCGCGTCCCTCCGTTGGGAACAGGAGTTGAAAGACCTGCTCGACGTCACCCTGGTGGCCCTCCGCGACGAGCAATGCAAAAAGATCCTGGCCTTTCTGAAAAACGATCTGGAGAAAAACCTGGCGGTCCTCAAGCGCATCAATCCCGGGACATTCGCCGGCGCGGAATGGATCAAATTCCCCGACGACTACAAGACCGAGGAACTGGTACCGAAGAAATCCCTTACCCGGGACTCGACCAAAGAGGAGATCTTCAAGCTCATTCTCGACTATGAGGAAAAGCTCCGCGATTTTTACGATCACATCCGGCGGACGGCCGCCTCGACGGGGCACCAGGAGCTGTTTCAATCCCTGTCGCAATTCAAGATTCGGCAGATCATCGAGATTAAAAAATTCATCAGAGATTGCGATCTGTCTTTTTGACGTCGTATGGATGAGTTTCCGAAAATCAATTCTTCCGAATACGCCGATTTGACCCGCGTCATCACCTGGTTCATTCTGCTCAGGTGGATCGCCGCCGGGGGCGTCTTCGCCGCCCTAGTCGTCGTGCAGGCGGTCTTCGGGTACCCGATCGCCGCGGCGGCCCTGTACCCGTTGAACGGCGTCCTGCTGCTGATGAACGCCGGATACGCCGTTTACTTTTTCTCCGTGAAAAACCGGAATCTGTTGCGGCGGGAAATCCAGGCGTTTCTCCACATTCAGATCTGCTCGGATTACATCATCTTGTTCCTGCTGCTGTATTTTTCCGGATTCCTGGCGAACCCGTTTTCATATTTCTTCGTCTTTCACATCATGCTCACCTCCTATATCTTCGCCTCCCGCGTCACCTACCGCTATATCGCCGCGGTCGTCCTCGTGATCCTGCTCACGGCCGCGGGCGAGTATTTCGGCCTCCTGCCCCACCAGCCTCTCATCTCGGCGGCTTTTTCCGATTACCGCGCCCTCATTCCGCCGCGGGTGATCGGATTGACGTCTACCCTGCTCATCTGCGCGTATTTGACGACCACCATCAAGGCGCGGCTGGAGGAAAAGGGCCGCAAGACGGAAATCGAGCTCAACCGGTACAAGGACCTGGACACCATCAAATCCAATTTCATCCTGCAGGTGACGCATGAGCTCCGCGGACCGATCGCCGCCCTGAAGGGGTATCATGAAATGATCCTGAAAGGCATCACGGGTCCGCTCAGCGACCGCACGGGAGAAACCCTGCGCAAGGCGGATCACCGCACCGCCAACCTGCTCACGATCATCGACGAGATGATCGACTACGCCTATATGCAGTCGGGCAGTTCGATCAGGAACGCCGGCGCCCCGCAGAACCTGGCGGCCGTCATCGAGGAGAACCTGGAGATGTGGGAGCAGGCGGCCCGGGACAAGGGCCTCGTCATCCGGACGGCCTGCTCCCGGGAGCTTTACGTGTCGGCGGGACGGGACCTGCTGAATATCATTCTCGGCAATCTGTTGACCAACGCCATCAAGTACTCGCGCCCTCACGGCACCATCCACCTCAGCGGGGAAAAACAGGACCTGACCGCCCACCTCCAGGTCAAAGACGAGGGGATCGGCATCAAGCCGGAGGAAATCGACAACATATTCGAGGAATTTTACAGAACGCGGGAAGCCCGGGAAATGGAGCGTGACGGCACCGGACTCGGGCTTCCCATCGTACAAAGAGCGGTTCAAGCCTTACACGGGAAAATCAGCGTGTATTCGGAAGCCGGACACGGCAGTTCGTTTCACGTTTACCTTCCCCTGGCCCAGGCGCCGCGGAAGGAGCAGACAAATGGCTGATGAAAAGATTTTGATCATCGACGACGACCGGGACATCATTGAGAGCATGACCGCGCTGCTGGAATACGAGCACTTCACGATCACGTCGGCGGACACCGTGGAACGCGGCCTGGAAATGATCGAGGAAGCCCGGCCGGACGCGGTCCTCCTGGACATCATGTTCCCCGAGAAAAAAACCAGGGGTTTCGACGCCGCCCGGGACATCAAAAGTCGTCATCCCGATCTCCCGCTGATCGTGTTCACGGCGATCAACCGCGAATACGCCTTCGACTTCACCAAGGACGATCTGCCCGCGGACGCGTTTTTCAACAAGCCCGTCCCCATGGACAAACTCGTCAGGCAAATCCGGGAGCTGACGTCCCGATGATTCGGGCGTCGAAATTTCTTCGTGCCCGCGACCGGCCGGAGGAAGCTGTATTCCGGCACCGGTAAAAACCGGAAATCGGGTGTTTCCCGCAAAGGAGTCGCACCCGATTTCCCGGGAGAGTCGCTTAATGCGCGGCGGGAGGCGCCTTGGGCATCGTCAGGGGAGCCCATTTGGAAAAGGCTTCCAGATGGTCATGATAGGCGCCGTAAGCGGTCAGTGCCCAAACCGCCACCGCGATCAACAGGATGACGGCGGTAATAACGCGCAGCGGCATGTTTTTTTTCAGCAAGTAGACGGGGAAGGTGAGAATCGCGCCGGCCCCGGCGGCGATATAGCCGATCCCGGCCAGCAGCGGGCTTTTGGTCATTTGAAAACCGATCAGCGAGACGCCGACCACGATCGCGGCCAATCCCGCGAACGCCGCGTAAATCGTGACGGTCAACAGGTCCCACCCCTTCATGGTGGCGACGCCGGCCGCCAGGAACAGCACGCCGAACAGCAGGCCCATTTCTCCGAAGGCGATGTTGTTGCTCCCCGGCAGCGGCCAGGTGAAAATCATCACGAACCCGGTCACCGTTCCGATCAGGCCCGTGATCAAAAAGCCGGGCGTCATCACCTTCTGATCCTTATCGATATACCTGAACACGAACAGGGCGAGTAAAAAAAGCCCGGCGACCAGATTCAGGAGCATGATGGTCAAATAATCGATGAACATGTTCTTCCTCCTTAGTAAGAAGATTTCAGGGGACGGGCACACGATCCCGCAGACTTCACTTTAGTATAATAATTCCGCTTCTCTTTGAACACAGGGAAATAATCCCTTTTCCTTCCGCCGCGTCGGCGGAAGGAACGCTTGAGCCGATCGCCCGATCGTACCGGATCAAGACGGAACTGCAAGGAAAAACCTTTGACTCCGCCATGCCGGGCATTTATCTTTCAATGGCGTCGCAGTGAGAGGCGGCGGGCGGCAAGGTCCTGGGAGAACCGACCGACATCCCCGGCATCGGCGCGTATGTCTCCTTCACGGATACCGAGGGCAACAGGGTGAGCGTCCTGCAGGCCCTGCCGCGCTGACGCGGGATCGAATTCTTCCTGAAATACGGCCGATGCTCCGCTTTACTCACCGTAATAACAGATATACGCCGCGTCTTTTTCGGCCGACACCTCGAACCGCACATTCGGCGCGACCGAGAACCGTCCGCCGGCCTTGCACGTCTTCCAGTCTTCGCCGGGCAGCCTGTATTTCAGGCTTCCCGCCGTGACGACCATCGTCTCCCGCGTTGCGGTGCCGAATTCGTACCGGCCGGGCTCGATCACTCCCGATGTGGCGTCACCCTGATCGGTGTTCAGGCTCAAGCTTTG
>CAZKOS010000084.1:0-10247 GCA_964554445.1 uncultured Spirochaetaceae bacterium
CCTCAGGCGGCGGGCTTTTCCAGGAGCTCCTTGAGCTTCCCCAAGACCATCTTCCAATTGGCCGCCGAGTGATCGGCGGACTCCCGGCTGGGACAATTATCCTGGGTCAGTTCGAGGGTGGTGACGCCGTTTTTTTCTTCAAGCGTTTGGGTGACGGTATTGTAGTTTTCGGGCGAGTCCGGAAGCCCGGAAGCGGCGCTCCAGTAGGTCGATCTGAGGATCCGGCCCGGAACGGCCTCCAGGATCGTCCCCTTGTCCTCGTACGGCTTGCCTTCCCAGACGCCCCGGTAGCGGATCGGGCTGCCGGGCTTCCAGTCGGAGACCGCGTCGGTGCCGAAAAGATACTGCTTGATGAGCGCGGGATCGGTGAGCCCGCGCCACACCCGGTCCGAGGGTGCGTTGATCGTTACCGATACTTTTGCCGTAAATTGAGTCGCCATTTTTACCTCCCCGTTCATTTCCTTCAATGTACCCACCGGCTTTACGATCGGACAGCGGTATTTCGGTCCGTCTCCGAGGCGCCCGCGCTTTTTTTGCCCGTTCATAGTGAGTATCTTATTACCATGAAAAAACGAAGGAGGCTGACATGTCAGCGGTAAATTCGTATATGCTTCCCCTGGGAACCTCCGTTCCCGATTTTCGGCTGCCGGACGCATCGCGGCGGGATTTTCCCGCGAAGGTATATTCCCCCGCCGATTTCAAGGAGGCGCCGGCCCTCCTCATCGCCGTCATCTGCAACCACTGCCCCTATGTCCGGCACGTGATCGACGCGTTCTCCGCGCTCGCCGGCGAGTATCGAAAAAAAGGCCTGGCCGTGGTCGCCATCAGCCCCAATGACGTAACCGCCTATCCCGAGGACGCGCCTGAGAACATGGCCGCTTTTGCCGCCGAGCACGGGTTCACCTTCCCCTACCTTTACGACGACAATCAGGAGACGGCCGCCGCCTTCCAGGCCGCCTGCACGCCGGATTTCTACCTCTTTGACGGCAACCGGCGGCTGGCCTACCGCGGACGAATGGACGACTCCAGTCCGGGAAACGGCCGACCGGTCACCGGGGCCGACCTGCGCGCGGCGCTGGACGCCGTGCTTGCGGGGAAACCCGCGCCGGCGGAACAGAAGCCGAGCATCGGGTGCAGCATCAAGTGGAAGCCGGGACTCGAGCCGTCTTATGTCAGCGCCCCACCGATCTGAAAACCGCGGCGCCCGGCCGGGGAACGGTTCCCCTTGTCTTTTTGACGATATTATTATATAAATCAATATTCATTTTTGGGCCTGTTCCGGACACACGATTTTCCGCTTGATTGAAGCGGCCTGTCCGTCGGTCGGCTCCGGGTTCGGGAACCGGGAAACCGTTCCCCCCGGAATTGTTGAAAATCGTCGATTTTCGACACCATCGGCCCGTACCGGGGGCGTTCGGCAATGAGCGCGGGGATTTTTCGCCCGCTTCCCCGAACCTCACGCCCCGGTTTACGAATACCCGAGAATACCGGTCGCTCCGTCCGAAAAACGAGGCGGGTAACGCGCCCGGAAAAATACGAAAGAATTGAGCTGTTTCATGGAAAAACGCAGAGTCGTCATCACCGGCATCGACACCATCAACCCGCTGGGGGACAACCCCAAGGACTTTTACGAAAACCTCATCAAGGGGAAATCCGGCATTGTCCGCTGGAAATCCCTGGACATGACCAACATCGAGTGCAAAATCGGCGGGGACCTGGGAGACTACGACTGCCAGGCCGCCCTCCTCGCCCTCAAGGACAAGCTCGGCGAGCCGAAGTTCAAGGCGATGCGCAAGCTGTTCAGATCCGGCACCTTTTCCGGAAAGGTGTCGACGCTCACCGCCGTCAAGGCCTACCTCGACGCGGGGCTGTACGGAACCGGGGACGATCCCTACCGCACCAGCGTGCTCGTGGGCGGGCACAACCTGAATTCGCGCTACATTTTCGAAAACGGCCTCCAGTTCCTGAAGGAGCCCGAGTTCATCGAGCCGCTTTCCGGCGTGGAAGGCATCGACCCGAACATCCCGGCGGTCATCTCCGAGATGCTCGACCTGCGCGGCCCGACCTTCACCATCGGCGGGGCCTGCGCCTCCGGCAACCTCGCCCTGCGCGACGGATTTCGTGACATCGTTACCGGCGAATGCGACGTGTCGGTCGTCACCGGCGCGCTTTTCGACATGAGCGCCCCGGTCATCCACGCCTCGGTGGTCATCAACGCGGTGGTGGTGAAGCCGGAATACCAGAACCGGCCCGAGGCGGCCTCCCGCCCCTTCGACGGCGACCGCTGCGGTTTCGTCTATTCGCACGGCGCGGGCACGATGATCCTCGAAGAGTACGAGCACGCCAGGAAACGCGGCGCGAAAATCTACGGGGAACTGCTGGGCGTGCGCGCCACCTCCAATGCCTGCCACCTGCCCCTCCCCTCGGGAACCACCCAGGAATGGACGATCAAGGCGCTCCTCAAGGACGCGGGCGTGGCCGCGGAGAAGGTCGATTACGTCAACTGCCACGCCACCGGCACGCCGGCCGGCGACCTCGAGGAGATCAAGGGGATCAAGCTCGCCTTCGGGGCTCACGCGAAAAACCTCAAGCTCAATGCCGCCAAGAGCATGCTCGGCCACGTCTGCTGGTCGTCGCCCGTCGTGGAGACGATCGCCGGCCTCCTGGAGATGGAGCACGGCGTGCTCCACCCGACCATCAACATCGACCGTCCCGACCCGGAGATCGACCTCGATATCTGCGCCAACCGGCCCCAAGAGCACAGGATCGACCTGATGCTCAAGAACAGCTTCGGGTTCGGCGGCATCAACTGCTGCACGCTGATCAAAAGGATCTAGGAGGCCGCATGAATGCGTTCGTGACGGGCGGGTCCCGCGGTATCGGCCGCGAAATAGTCCTCAAGTTCGTGAAGGAAGGGCACGGCTGCGCCTTCACGTACGCCGCTCACAAAGCCGCGGCCGACGAAGTGCTCGCCGCGGCGGCCGCGCTCGATCCCAAGGCGGTCGTGAAGGCGTACGAGCTCGACGTCAAGGATCCGAAGGCCATTGAAGCGGTCGCCGAGCAGGCGATCGCCGACTTCGGAGATATCTTCGCCGTGGTCAACAACGCGGCCGTGGTCCGGAACAACGCCGCCGCCCTCATGTCCGACGACGAGTGGAACGAGGTGATCCGGACCGACCTGTCCGGCCCCTTCTTCGTGATCCGCAGCTTTCTCATGCACTTTCTCTCGAACAAGGCCGGCCGCATCGTCAACATCTCCTCCCTGGCGCAGGACGGCACGAGCGGCCAGGTGAACTACGCCGCCGCCAAGTCCGGCCTCATCGGCCTCACCAAAACGCTCGCCCGGGAATACGGGGTCAAGGGAATCACGACCAACATCGTCACCGTCGGCTACGTGGAGACGGCCATGACCCGCGACCACCTGTCGGAGAAGCTGCACGATATCTGGATGAAATACTGCCCGATGAAGCGGGTCGGGACGGCGGGCGAGATCGCGAGCCTGGTGCACTACCTGACGACGCCCGACGCCGGATTCATCAACGGCGAGGTGATCCGCGTCTCCGGCGGGCTGACCTACGTGCCGTGAGAAGGGGAGAACCACGGATGGACACGGATAAAACGGATGGCACGGAAAGAGAACGAAGAATGGGAAGATATTTCAGGCATGAAATCGTATGCTTTTCTCTTTTTTTCTTTTCCTTCATATCCGTGATGATCCGGCCTGTCCGTGACATCCGTGGTATCTTTTCTTCGCAAGTAAATCTGAAAGGAGAGCCGGTTTTCAGACCGGGCGAGTGAACAACATATGAACCGAGTGGGAATCGAAAAACTCAATCTTTACATGTCGACGCTGTGTCTCGACATGCGCGATTTGGCCGCGGCGCGGGGCAAGGACCCCGACAAGGTCGTGAGCGACTACCTCATCGACCGGCGGACCCTGCTGCCGCCCTGGGAGGACACCGTCACCTTCGGGGCCAATGCCGCCGTTCCCTTGATCGGCGAGGCGGACCGTGACGAGATCGGGCTCCTGGTGGTGGGCACCGAGAGCTCGGTGGATTTCGGCAAGCCGATCAGCACCAACATCCACCGCGCCCTCAAGCTCGGGCCCAACGTCAGGAACTTCGAGACCAAGCACGCCTGCTACTCGGGCGTGGCCGCGCTCGACACCGCCGTCAATTACGTCGCCTCGGGCCTCAACCGCGGGAAAAAGGCCCTCGTCATCTCCACGGATTTCTCGCGCATGCACCTGGGTCTGAAGGAGGAGTTCGTGATGGGAGGCGTGTCCGCCGCGGTCCTGGTGAGCGAACAGCCCCGCCTCGTCGAGTTCGAGGCGCTCAAAAAAGGCACCTGGACGCTCGACACCTACGACACCTTCCGCCCCTCGGCCAAGCACGAGGTGGGCAACAACGAGGTGAGCCTCTATTCCTACCTCGACGCGCTCGAGGGCGCCTACCGCCACTACCTCGAGTCCGTTGAAGGGGTGGTCGATTTCGATTCGTACTTCCGTTTCCTCGTCTACCACACTCCGTTCGCCGGGATGGCCTTCCAGGCGCACCGCACCCTCACCAACCTTTTCAGCCCCAAACCCCGGCCCGAGCTCAAGGCCGATTTCGACCGGCGCGTCAAGCCCGCCCTCAAATACTCACGCCAGGCGGGGAGCACCTACGGCTCGAGCAACTTCGCCGGGATCATGAGCATCCTCACCGGGGACACCCCGCCCGCCGACGGGGACCGCATCGGTTTCTACGCCTACGGTTCCGGCGCGGTCGGCGAATTCTATTCCGGCCTCGTCCTGCCGGGCGCGGCCGAGCTGGCCGGGGCCGGCCGTCTCGACGCCGAGATCGCGAACCGGCGCGTGCTGCCGGTGGCCGCCTACGAAAAGCTCGAACAGCTCCGCGAGTCGTACATTGAAAACCCGGACTTCACCCCCGACCGCGACGCGTACAACGGCCTCTACGACGAGCACTACCGCGGCAAGGGAAGACTCGTCCTCAGCGGGGTGAAGGACTTCTACCGCGCCTACGAGTGGAGTTAGGCCAATGTCCTCCAGAGAGGATTCCGCCGCAGCGGCAGCCGCCGTCGACTCCTACGTCGATTCCTCGGTCCTGGTCGTCACCCTCGCCCGCAGCGACTCGGGCAACCGCCTCAATCCCGAGCTCCTTTCCGCCCTCGGCCGCGCGATCGTCTCCGCGGACGAGACGCCGGGAGTCCGCGCCGTCCTCCTCCGCTCGGACGGACCCGCCTTCTGCCACGGCATGGACCTGGAAGCCCTGCGCGCCTCGGGCTGGGACCTGAAGCGCGTCACGGAAACGGTCGAGCTCTACACCGATCTCCTGTTCAAGATCCACGCCTCCCATCGCCCGGTGGTCGCCGTCGTGCGGGGCGAGGTGAAGGCCGGGGGCGTCGGTCTGGCCTCGGCCTGCGACGTCGTCATCGGCACGGACGGGGCTTCCTTCGAGATGGCCGAAGTCCTTTTCGGCATCGTGCCGGCCAACGTCCTCCCGTTTCTGCTGGGCCCGCGGCTCACGCTCCAAAAAACCCGCGCCCTCGTGCTGACGGCCAAAAAAGTGGAGGCGCCCGAGGCCCTGCGCCTGGGGCTCCTCGACGAGCTCGTCGCGGACGACGGGCTTGAAAAAAAGGTGAAGGAGACGTTCAAGCGCCTCCTCGCCGCGTCGCCGCGCGCGCTTGGGGCGGCGAAAACGCTCAGCGCCCGGCTCGCCGGACGGACGGCCGACGCGGATTTCAAAAAAACGCTCGCTTTGACGCGCGACACCCTCATCGACCTGTTGAGCGCCGCCGAGACTCAAAAGGCGATCGAGGGGTTTCTGGAGGGCGAGCTTCCCTCCTGGTACGAACGCTTCAAACCGCGGCGCCCCCTGACCGGCAAGGAGTGATTATGGCCAAAAACGCCTCCCCCGCCCTGGTGTCGCTAGAGAAAGACGACCGCGGCATCACCTGCCTTTCCATGCACGACGCGGCCGGCAAGAACGTGTTCTCCGAGGAGTTCGCCGCCGAGCTCATCGCCGCCCTGGACGAGCTTTCCCTGAACCAAAAGCCGCCGGTCGTGGTGCTCAAGGGTCTCCCGGACGTGTTCGCGGGCGGCGGGGACAAGAAGGCCCTCGTCGGCCTGGCCGAGGGCAACGTCACCACCCAGGACCTCGTCATCAGCGAAAAACTGGTCGCCGCGCCCTTCGTCGCGGTCGCCGCCATGGAGGGCCACGCGGTGGGCGGCGGGCTCATGCTCGCCTGCGCCTCGGACATCGTCGTGGCGGCAGAAGAAAGCCGCTACGGGGCGGTCTTCATGTCCATGGGCTTCACGCCCGGCATGGGGTGCACCACACTGCTCCCGGAGCTCGTCGGCCCCTTCATCGCCAACGAGATGATGTACACCGCCAAACGCTTCAGGGGCCGGGAGCTCGTCGGGCGGGGAACCAACGTCAACTACATCCTGCCCCGGGCGCAGGTCCTGCCCAAGGCGGTCGACATCGCCCTGCAGATCGCGGAGAAAAATCCCAAATCGGTCCGCCTCCTGAAACGCGCCCTCGCCGCCCGCAAGAAGAAGCTCCTCATCGACGCCCGCCTCCAGGAGGACCTGATGCACGAGCTGTCGTTCTCCTTCCCGGAGACCAAGGCGATCATCAAGGAGTTTTACGTGGAGTAGCTCATCTTCAGGATGAAGCCACAGAGACACAGAGGACACAGAGAAGAAAAAGAAAGATGGAAAAAGAAAATAATCTTGATGCATTGAACGAAATCACCGAAAAAATCATCGGGTGCGCGATAGAAGTGCACAAAGAATTAGGTCCAGGATTGATCGAGAGCTCATATGAAAGGGCTCTGTGCTTCGAATTAGATACAAATGGTATCGGCTTTGAAAAACAGAAGAAAGTCCCAGTATTGTATAAAACCATCTCAGTTGGTGATTATAAGCTCGATCTCCTCGTGGAAAATGAAATCATCGTGGAATTGAAAGCCGTCGATCGTTTTGATAAGATGTTTGAAGCACAATTATTGGCCTATCTGAAATTAACAAGAAAAAAAATAGGATTGTTGATTAATTTCAATGTGCTTGCCCTGAAGGATGGAATCAGGAGAATAATAAATTAGCCCTCTTCTCTTTTCTCTGTGCTCTCTGTGTCTCTGTGGCTAATTCAAAGAAGGTGATTCATGATCAAGATCGATTTCACAGACAAGTCCGCCCTCATCACCGGGGGCACCAAAGGCATCGGGCTGGCGGCGGCGCTCGAGTTCGCCCGCGCCGGGGCCAGGACCTACCTCACCTACAAGTGGGGCTCGGCCGACCAAAAGGAGCTCATGGCGAAGTTCGAGCGGGAGAAGCTCATACCGCCCGTGCTCATCGAGGCCGACGCCTCGCTCGAGGAAGACACCCGCACCTGCCTCGCGGCGGTCAAGGAGCAGGAGGCGCGCGTCGACTTTTTCGTGAGCAACGTCGGGTTTTCCGCGCGCGTCACGTCCCTCGGGGAGTACCGAAAGCGCACGCTCTACAAAACACTCGACTACTCGACCTGGCCGCTCATCGATTACACCAGGGCGATCAAGGAAATCTTCGGATCCTACCCCCGCTCGGTGGTGGGCGTCTCCTCGGACGGCCCGGACCACTTTTACACGGGCTACGATTTCGTGGCCGCCTCGAAGTCGCTCCTCGAGTTTTTCGGCCGCTATCTCGCCACGCACCTGGAGCCGGAGGGATCGCGGGTGAACGTCATCCGCTTCGGCATGGTCAAGACCGATTCCTTCATGGACATCTTCGGGCGGAAATTCTTCGATTTCATCAAGGGCGAGGGCCTTCCTGAGGACATCGTGGTCTCGCCCGAGGAGTGCGGCCGGGCGATTTTCGCGGTCTGCTCCGGCTACCTCGACGCCCTGAACGGCCAGGTCGTCACCGTGGACAAGGGCCTGCCCTTCCGCGACAACCTCATGATGCGCTACTTCCAGTCCCAAAACAGGATTGACAAAGACCCCGGTTCCTTGGGAAAATAGGCGCGGTTCGGGTTGCCCCGGATTTCGCAATCGGCATCGAACGTCAACATCCAATCCAGGCGAGTATCGTCACGATTGGCAAAAAAAACGCGCGCGGAAGACTCGCGGAGCGCCGGACGGCTCCCGCAGGACCCGAAGCGGCGGGAAAAAACAGGAGAACGACATGACCAAACAAGAGGTAATAGACGTCATCAAGAAGAACATCGTGGAAAACCTCGACGACATCAAGGCCGAGGACATCGATCCCATGAAATCGATGGCCGACTACGGCGCCAATTCGCTCGACATCATCGAGGTGGTGTCCTGCACCATGCGCGAGCTCAACATCAAGATCCCCCGCGCCGAGCTCGCCGACATCAAGAACATCGACCAGCTGGCGGACCGCTTCGTCCAGAACATGGGCCAGCCACCGCAGGCGTAAATGGACAAGGACCAGCTCCTCAAATACAGCATGCTCGACTTCTTCCAGAACGACTCGCGGAGCGTTTTGGATCCGCCCGCCGATTTCGAGGAATGGTACTCCCATCCCCTCGTCAGCTTCGGCTTCAAATTCGCGGGCCAGCCGATGCTGTCCGCGCCGTCGACGATCACCCGGATCAAATCGGCGGTCGACGACCAGGCGCGGCGCATCATCAACCTCACCTCCTACAACTACCTGGGGCTCTCCACCCATCCGGAGGTCATCCAGGCCGCCAAGGAGGCGCTCGACAAGTACGGCACCGGCTCCTCCGGCTCGCCCATGGTGTCCGGCACCCTCGACCTCCACGTCGAGTTCGCGCGCCGGCTCGCCGAGTTCAAGCAGAAGGAGGACTGCCTCCTCTACTCGAGCGGCTTCGGCGGCAACCTGGGCGCCCTGCAGGGAATCCTCCGCAAGGGCGACTGCATCGTGATAGACGAGAAGGGCCACCGGAGCATGATCGACGGCGGCCTCATCTCCGGCGCCAAGATGTACTTCTTCAAGCATAACGACATGAAATCGCTCGAGGAGACGCTCGAGAAGTGCAAGGGCAAGCGCACCCTGGTCTGCGTGGAGGGCGTTTACTCCATGGACGGGGACCTCGTCAAGCTGCCCGAGGTGGTGGACATCTGCGACCGGTACGGCGTCCAACTCTACATGGACGAGGCTCACTCCACGCTCATGTTCGGAGAGAACGGCCGCGGCGTGGGAGAGCACTTCCACCTGGAGCACAAGATCGGGATGACCTTCGGGACGCTCTCCAAGTCCTTCGGCGGCGTGGGCGGCTTCATCTGCTCGAACGCCCGCATCATCCGCTACCTGCGCGGTTACTCGTCGCCCTGGAACTTCAGCTGTGCCATCGCCCCGCCCACCGTGGCCGGGCTCATGAAGGCGCTCGAGGTGGCGACGCGCGACTCGAGCCTGCGCGAAAGGCTCTGGGCCAACACCGCCTACATGCGCAAGCACATCCTCGACATGGGCCTGGACATCGGGGATTCTGAATCCCAGGTCATGCCGATCATCATCGGGCCGGACTCCAAGCTCCTCTACGAGCTCGCCGCCGGCATCCAGCAGCGCGGGCTCTTCCTCCAGCCGGTCACCTTCCCGGCCGTCCCGGCCGAAACGGGGCGGTTCCGGATGTCCGTCTCCGCCCAGCTCACGCAGGAGGACATGGACGAGGCCCTCAACATCATCAAGGACGTCATCGTCCCGGCGGTCAAAAAGTAGCCGTGGACTGCGACGCCCTTCTCAAATCGTTGCGAAAAAAGCCCCTCGCGTCACCGGAGGGGCTTTCTCTTCGGCTGAACATAGGGCGCGAGGGGATCGAGCGCATCATCCCCCAGCGCGATCCCGTCCTTTACGTCGACCGGCTCACCGGCGTCGACCTCGACGCAGGGCTCATTTCCGGCGAACGCTGGATCGACCCGGCCGACCCGGTCTTCAACGGCCATTTCCCCGAATATCCCGTCTACCCCGGGACGTACACCGTGGAGATGATCGGCCAGCTCGGCCTCTGCCTCTACTACTTCCTGGAAAACAAAACCGGCTCGATCTCCCCCGGGGCGAAGCCCCTCCCCCTCCGCGCCACCCGCATCCTGGGCGCCTCTTTCATGGAGCCGATCCTGCCCGGGAAAACGGTCACCCTCCTCGCCAAAAAACTCGAATACGACGGCTTCCTCGCCACCGCCGTGGGCCAGGCGCTCGTCGACGGGAAGGTGGCGTGCGTTTCAATTGGTGAAGTGGCTTTCCTTGCCTGAGGCCTCCTTTGCTTTACCACAGAGCCACAGAG
>CAZKOS010000084.1:10347-12319 GCA_964554445.1 uncultured Spirochaetaceae bacterium
GAAGAATGCGAAATTCGAAAAAAAGTGAGATTTCAGACCAACATTTGGGAAACCAATTTGACCATCAGGTGCGGCTTTCGTTAGTTCGCCGGCTCGTATTAATCCAAATTCGCCCGGCACTTGGGCGGCCGGGGTCAAGGATCTCCTGACACGGTTTCCCATCGATATATTTCCAGACCACCGCCAACTTTATTCTGACGTAAATTACCCGTTCTTCTTGCAGCAGTGAGTAACGTTCGAAACTGTGCGGATGCGTAGCCCTGTATTGATCACAGAAAACCGCCTCGGCCAGGGGGTGACCGAGGATTTCAGCCGTTCCCTCAAAAGAGACATTTCCAAAGCACAAAGCTACGTTAGGATTATCGGCGATCTGCTTGTATTTCAGGGAGTTGGCTGAAGTCTGGAAATACACGTCGAGTCCATCAGTGACGACACTCACCATCCGGCAGGTCGTTCGGCGCTCCGCCGAAGTGGCAAGCGCCATATTCTTATGATCAGCCATGAGATTGATAATTTCAGTCTGCAATACAGTATAATCAATCGTCATAGTTTTCACCTTCTCCCTTCTCTATTCTTCTCTGTGTCCTCCGTGTCTCTGTGGCTCCATGGTGAAAAAAAGGCGATCTCAGTCCTTGAACCGCGAGAGGATGATCACCGCGTTCTCCCCCCCGAAACCGAAGGCGTCGGAGAGGATATGGTCGACCTTTTTTTCCAGCGGCCGGTCCTTCACGACGTTGAGGGTGATGTCGGGGTCCTGTTCGAACTGGTTGGCGGTGTGGTGGATGACGTTTTTTTCGAACGCGAGGATGGCGGCGACGGCCTCGATGGCGCTCGCCCCGCCGAGCGAATGCCCGGTCATCGACTTGGTGCTCTGCACGAGCACGCGCTCCGCGTCGGGGCCGAACGCCTGGTGGATGGCGCGGGCCTCGGCCCGGTCGCCGACGGGCGTGCTCGTGGCGTGGGCGTTGATGAGGCCGATGTCGGCGGGGACGAGCCCGGCCGAGTCGAGGGCCAGGCGGATGGCCTGGACCGGTCCGCGGCCCTCCGGGTGCGGCATGACGAAATCGAAGGCGTCGCAGGAGAATCCGAAACCGCTGAGCTCCGCGTAGATCTTGGCGCCGCGGGCCTTGGCGTGATCGAGCTCCTCGAGGCAGACGGCGCCGGCCCCCTCGGAGAGGATGAACCCGTCCCGCCCCCGGTCGAACGGCCGCGAGGCGGTCTCGGGCGAATCGTTTCGTTCGGACAGGGCCTGAATTTTGCCGAAAGCGGCGATGCCGGCCTTATTGACGGCCGCCTCCGAACCGCCGGCGATGACGGCGTCGCACATGCCCCACTTGATGAGCATGGAGGCCAGGCCCATGGCGTGGTTGCCCGTGGCGCAGGCGCTCGAGATCGAGAAGCACGGTCCCCGCAGGTTGAAGTACTGAGCGAAAAAACCGGCGGCCGTGCTGGGGATGGCATTGATGATGTAGAAAGGCGACACGGCGTGCATACCGCCCTTGAGAATGCGGCTGACATTATCGTAGTGGGCAAAGACGCCGCCGTCGCCCGAGCCGATGAGCGAACCGTAACGCGCCGGGTTCTTTTCCGGATCGAGGCCGGCGTCCAGGATCGCCTGGCTGCCGGCGACGTGCGCCATGAGCGTATACCGGTCGAGCCGGCGGATCATGCGCTTTTCCCTGAAGTAGGGAGTCAGGTCCGGCAGGTCGACTTCCCCCGCGATCTGCACCGAGAAATCTTCGATATCGAAGCACGAGATGCGGCGGACTCCCGATTTCCCCGCGCACAAGTTGTCCCAAAATTCCGGGACGGTGTTGCCGAGGGGGTTGATCGTGCCCAAACCGGTCACGACCACGCGTGTCTCATGGGGATTTCTTCTCTGTCGGGCGCTTCCACTGGTCACGGTCGGTCTTCCTGCTTCGGTTAAAAGTTTCGCAATTATGGTGTGTAAGGGAGCGGAGTGTCAAGGCGC
>CAZKOS010000085.1:0-12183 GCA_964554445.1 uncultured Spirochaetaceae bacterium
GCCTTCCAAGCTAAAGATGTGGGTTCGACTCCCATCAGGCGCTGGATGAGAGAGTGACTTCCACAAGAAGCTCGCGCGCTCACATATAAGGCCCTCCTTACCGGGAGGGTTTTTTTTCGATCCGCGACCGGCGGGCCGTCGCCGCGCGGCTCATTTTTTGGGGAATCCGGTTGGCGGGAAACGGTGAATGCGTCTATACTGAGCGGAGAGATCGAATGAGGCCGCCCGTCCGGGAAGCCTTCGTTCGATGAACCTTTCACGGGACGGGAAAAACGATGGACGTGGCCTTTCTGAAACTGCATTCCGCGGGAAACGATTACATCTGCGTGGACACGGAGAAAACGCCTCCCCTCGAGGAACGCCACCTTTCGGCCCTGGCGAAGAAGATCTGCCTCCGGCGCACCGGTGTGGGCGGGGAGGGGCTCTTCTACCTTACCCGTGACGAGGAAGGGCGCCTTGCGGCCCGGGTTTTCACCCCCGAGGGCGGGGAGGGCGAGACCTGCGGCGCGGCCTTGCAGTGCGCGGCCCGCTACGCTTTCGACTCGGGATTGGCGAAGAACTCCAGGTTCAGTATCTTCCGGGGGACCGCGTCCGTCCCCCTCGAAGTGGTCGATTCGGTCAACGTCAGGCAGGACGTGGGCGCTCCCCGCGGTTTCGATTCGCCGGCCGAGCTGCGCGAGGTCCCGGACGCCGTTTTCGCCAGGCCGATCGTCGTCGACGACCATGAGTACGCCTGCACGCCGGTGACGCTCGACGGGACGCACGCCGTGCTTTTCGTCGCCGGTTTCGGGGTCTCGCCCCACCGTCTGGCCAGGAAAATCGAAAAACACCCGATGTTTCCGGGAGGGGCGGACGTCTTGTTCGTGCGCGTGTTCTCGCGGGAGGAGCTGGAGCTGCGGGCCTGGCGGCGTGGCGGCGTCGAGCTTCACTCCTGCCCCAAAACGGCCTCGGCGGGCCTCGTCGCGGCCGTTCTCAACGGTTTCGCCGAACGGGAGGCGCTCGTGCACCTGCGCGGCGGCGACCTGTTCGTCGAGTGGGACGAGGCGTCCAACCACGTGTTTTTCACCGGCCCCGCCGAGTATGTTTTTTCGGGAAATTATTATTTCGAAGAGTGAGCGGCTGACTGCGCGGTCCACGGGGCCGGAGTTGTCTTTTTGACTTGAATCGTGTATCCTATGGGGAGAGGGGACGACGGTGGCATATGCCTGATATTTTTGATCGATTGGGGTCGCTTTTCCGGTCGATTTTCTCGGAAGACGAGAGCGATTCGAGCGGCAAACGCCAATATTACGACGAAGACATGCAGGACGCCTGGGATGAGCTCGAGGATTACCTGAACGAGGGCAAAGGCGGGAATCGTGAGCAGCCGCGGCGCAGGGAGCAGGCCCGCGCCTCAGAGAAGCCCCGTGTCGACCGGGCCAGGGAAAAATTGCGCGAGGATTACGCCAACCTCAAGGTCCCCTTTGGAGCGCCGTTTGAGGACGTGAAGGTATCCTACAAGAAACTTCTCCGCCAGTACCACCCCGACAAGCACGCCTCCGATCCTCAGAAATTCAAATTGGCCACCGAAATAACGTCAAAGCTCAACCAGTCGTACCAGCGGATTGAGGAATACGAAAAGCTCTCGAAATCGTAAGGTGAGGGGAGTGCCCCCAAGATTGCGATTTCCGCCGCCGGGAAGGCTCGGCATCCCGACAATGCGCCCTC
Organism: uncultured Spirochaetaceae bacterium; assembly: GCA_964554445.1. Taxonomy (GTDB): domain Bacteria; phylum Spirochaetota; class Spirochaetia; order SZUA-6; family RPPD01; genus JAFGSW01. The sequence continues at coordinate 1,708 of CAZKOS010000085.1, forward strand.
GAAGACGGCCGGATTTAACTTCGCCTCAGGCCACTCTTGATTTTTCGATTCCGTCGCAATCTTGGGGGCACTCACTAAAGTGAACGCGGATCGTCCGCCCCGGTTTCCCACTTTTTTTACCAGCAAGTTGACAATAACGACTGATTTTTATTATCCTTTGCACGAGGGCTGGCGCCGGCGGAGACGCGGCAATCGCGGTGCGAGTTTTCCCGCGCGAGCGGCCGGGCTTGGCGCGGGTGAGCGGGATGAGACGTCAGCGTGGAATACTCACCGCGGTGCGATATATTTGATGATAGAAAGAGAATATGGAAATCCTGTCCAACATCGGTCTGATTGCCGCGGTCGCCCTCTTCGCCCTCGCCGCCAACTTCGTCTTAACGCCCACCATTATTCGCATCTCCCATCGCTTCCGCTGGTATGACCGGCCGGGCAGCAGGAAAATACATACCGTGCTCATTCCCCGCCTGGGCGGGGTGGGCATCTTCATCTCGTTCTTCCTGAGCATTCTCGTCGTTCCGCTCGTCTGGCGGCTCGTGTTCGGGAGATCACCCGAGCAGTTCATCGACGTGAAGTACCTGTGGTTGTTTCTCGGCTTCGGCATCATTTTTCTACTGGGTCTGGTCGACGACTTCTACAATCTGAAGGCCGTCCTCAAGCTCTTCATTCAAGTCATTGCCGCGGCGATCGTCGTCGTCGGCGGAGGCCTCGTCGTTTCCTCGCTCACCCTGCCGTATCTGGGGAAGATCGATTTATGGTATTTCGCCTATCCCCTCACGATCCTCTGGATCGTCGGCATCACCAACGCCGTCAACCTGGTCGACGGCATGGACGGGTTGGGAGGCGGGATCGCCGGGTTCGCCGCCCTGTCCATGGGGGTCATTTCCCTCATTCAGGGCGGAGCCAGCCCGGCGGAATACGCCCCGGCCATCATGGCCTTCGCCCTGGCCGGGTCGATCGCCGGTTTCCTGCGCTTCAATTTCCCGCCGGCCAAGATCTTCATGGGCGACTCGGGGAGCCTGTTTTTGGGCTTCGCCCTCGCCGTCCTGCCCCTCATGGGCATTTCGCGCGCCGGATCGCTCGGCGCCCTCCTCATTCCCGTGACCATCCTGCTTGTCCCGATCATAGACACGGTAGCCGCCATTGTCAGGCGCCTCCGAAAACGGCAGTCCATCGCCATGCCGGACAAGGAGCACATTCACCACAAGCTCCTGGCTCTCGGCCTGGGAGAGAAGAAGATCCTCACCGTGATGTACTCGGTCTGCGCCTACCTGAGCGTCATCGCCATCACCTCGGTGATCCTGCCGAAGGCGGTGAACGTGTTCATCATCATCATCGTCTGGGTGGGACTGCTCCTCGGGTACAGCATTATCCACGTCGTTCAGGCGAGGAAAAGGGAATTGATCGACAAGCAGGCCAAAAGCAAGGACGACGGCGCTTCCTCGGCGGGTTGAACCGCGCAGACCCCAGAGACGAGGGCCTTTTCTTTTTTGAGGCTTCTATCGGGGGATAGTTGGAAGCGGTATTCAGGCACGCCCACAGCGGTGATGGTTGTCCACGAACCTTTTTTCCAATTCATGATTTTTCTTCATCATAGTTTCCTGGCTTCCTTATCATACTTTTCTTAAAATATTCATTTTCCCATCCGCGTAGATCCGCGTCTCCGTAGTTTTCCTCTTCATCCGCGTTTATCCGCAGTTTTCTCCCCCTCTTTTTTCAACTGTTCCTCCACCATCCTCTCGGCTTCCCGCAGGCACGACCCGAATGCGACGGGATCGATGTAGTTTCTTCTCTTGTTCTTGTTGAGGAAGCGGGCGATCGCGTCCTGCGTGCGCAGGCCCCTGTCGACCATGAGGCGCAGATCTTCCTTGGACGCCACGTTCCCCGACGGGAGGTCGCGTTTTTTCGCGTACAATTCCCGGGCGTACCAGAGAAGCCTGGCCAGGCGCCTGCCCTTCGGCGACAGCCGCTTGAATCCGGGGACGCGCGTGTAATTGGAAAACGGGTCCCAGGTTCTCTCCGTCTCCTGCACCGCGAGGTTCCGGGCTTCAAACTCGGGGAGCAGGCCTTTTTCCTCGAGCTCCCGCAAGAGCGAATCCGCCAGCGGGAGCAGTCCCGTGACGTCCGCGACCGCGTACTCGAGCATGACGGGGGGGAGGGGCCGGCGCATCCAATTGGCCCGCTGGAGCCGGGTTTTGGCGGAGACGGAACCGGACCGCGAGGTGAGGGCGTGCAGTCCGCCCTCCTTCCCCAGCAGGCGGGAAGCGACGGCGAGATCGAGAATGGGGGAGGGCTTGATGCCGAGCGAGTGCCGCATCGCGAGAAGATCGCTCGTCGCGTCGAACCACACCAGCGTCCACGGCGCCTTGACGAGCAGGGGGGCGAGGCGCGCGGAGCTTTTCAGCGCAAGCGTGTCGATGAGAAAGGCGCGCGCACCGTCGAAGAGCTGGATCAGGCAAACGTGAATGCCGTAGCGGTGCAGGTTGTTCTCCCCCTCCACGTCGATGGCGAGGCGCCCGCAGCGGTTTGCGGAGAGTCGCTGGTAGAGGGACGCGAGCTCCTCGTCGCGCCGAACGAGCGTAAACGGAACGGCGGGGTGCCGCGTTTCCTTCGGTCTCTGAGGCGTATGCATGGGATGCATAGTATGACACGGGGAGAGGGTGCGATGCAACGCGTGCCGGCGGCCGTTTCATCCGGCCGCCGCCGGTCGGATGACGCGCGGCGCCGGGCGGATCGATCGAGGCGGGGAAACTTAAGTGACGAGGGAACGCTCCACCGCGTCGAGGAGCGCGATGATCTTGGGGGCGATTTCGTACTCGCAGAGGTCGCCGATGAGGATGAAATCATTTTTCTCGAACGCCTCGACGAGCTCGTGAAGGTGCGCATTGAGGGATTGGGAGTAGCTTTCCAGGTCGACGCCGTCGACGGTCAGGTCGTTCGCTGCCGGCGGCGCGAACACGTCCGAGACCACGTGCAGGAACAGCTGGGCCAGCTCGGTGAAGGAGGCGATGGTCTGCATGGCTTCGCCGTCCTTGCCGGCCTGGAGGAGCACGGAGACCTCCTTGAGCCTTTCCGAGGCCGCGCGGAGCTTGCCGATCGTCTCGCCCGTTATTTTTTTGCTCGAATGTTCGAGGCGGTCGTAACCCGTGTTCTTGCGGCGGAGCGTTTCGAGGAAAAAATCGCACAGGGACAACGCCCGCTCGAGCATCGGCTCGTCCCAGAGCTTGATCATCCCGGCCGTGGTGCCGGCGAAAGTTTTTTCGAGCTCCGCCCGTTTGTTCTCCGCTTCCCGATTCTCGCCGCCCGCCAGGACGAACCGCAGCGTCCACGCCGCCCGGGGAAACCCCTTCAGCGCCTCGGCCAGCCCGGTTTCGTCCCTCGCCGCCAGGCGCGGTTTGAGCGACTCGAAAAAAGAGGTGAGCTCGCCCACGCCTTCCATTTCAAGCTTCATGAAATCGCTGGCCGTGAACCGGACTTCCCCGATCGCGGCGATCGGCTCGTCATTTTTCTTCTCGAGGTCGTCCCGGCCGAACGCAGCGCCGTCGACGGTGAGCGACGTAATGACGAGTTTTCGGTCGGCGAGCCACCGCTCGACGGAGCGGATCACGTCGCCCAACGTCTTCTCCGATTCGAGGGTGAAAGCGACTGGCTCGTCGTTGATGAACAGCTTCACGCGCGGCTCCCTTATTTGTTCTGCTGGTTCAGGTTGTTGAGACCCTGGGTGCTCTTCTGCAATTCCTCGATGGCGCCTTCCATTTTCCCGTACTTGAGCTTGAGCTGCTGCTCGTAATCGTCCATGCGCTTGTTGAAGTCGGTGATCTCGCGGTTTTTCATCTTCAACTGCGTGTCGAGCGTCCGCTCGCGCGTGGCGATGATCCCGCCGGTCTGCACGTAGGGTTTGACGTAGGAGGCGACCGTGTAGGCGACCCCCGTGTCCACGATCAGGTCCCCGTCCCGGTCGTGTCCGAACAGCTCCTTGACCAGTTCCGGCTTGGTGGCGAGGGCGTCGTCGAGCTTGGCCTCGTCTATCTGCAGGTACCCGCGGAGCATCGTCCGGTCGATGGGGCCGTTGTTGACGCCGCTCGTGGAAATGCCGATCTGGGCGAGGAGGGCCATCTGCTGACCGCCGGAAGTCTTGTAGGAATTCATCATGATGTTCTGCAGGTTGGACTTGAGCTGCATGAGCGTCAGGTCCCCCTTGAAAAGACCGAGCTGGCTTCTGGCTTTGTCCTTCTCGGCGTCCGTGAGGAAGACGGCCTTGTCCACGATCGATTCGTCGGAGCGGGTGAGAATGTCGATTTGCGTCAAGAGGCGATCGTAGGTCCCCACGAAGGCGATGATGGCCGATTTCATCGCGTCCGTATCGTATTTGATGGAAAGCTTCACGTTCTTGTCGCTCGCCGCGTGCAGGTTGAGGGTGACCTCGGGGATGAGATCGTTGATGGAGTTGGTGTCGCGGACGACGTCGACGCCGTTATACTCAACGATCGCATTGCGCGCCTCCGACAGCGCGTGGGTCGGTGCGTAACCGCCGCGGGCCGACGGATCGACGACGCGGACGTTGCGCAGGGCGATCGTGCGGTTCGTATTGGTGTTATTGACGAGGATCTCGTCGAGGGACGGGTTGCCGTTCCCGATGGGGACGGTCACCGTGACGAAATCCGAGCCGTCGGTGACGTCCGGCAGCGGCTTGGCGGAGCCCCGGGACCGGTAGGACAGCACCGACATGTTGTCCACGCGTTTGGGCGGGACGGGAGGCTTTTCTTCGGGGACGATGACGATCGACTTTTCGCTCTCGATGTGAATGCCCTTGTAATCGATGCCGCCGGTCGCCGGGACGACGGGTTCGGGCAGCGCCTCGGAGTGCGCCGTCTCCTCCGAAAGGGGCGTGCTCTTCACCTCGTATTCGAGAACCATGTTGGGGGTGAGCGGGAAGGGGGGGGTGACCGGAATCCTGAGATTGGACTGCGGCGGGACGGTGAGCGTGCCGTTCTCTATTTGGAAACGGCCGGCTCCCTGCGCCCCCTCGGCCGGTTTGACGCTCTCGGTCGAGAGCGGCACGGAGAGCGAGGAGGTCTGGACCCGCTTCAGCATGCCCGTCTCCAGGGCGAGGGAGAGCGCGTCGTCCGCCAGGACAAGCTTGTTTTTTTCACCCGTGAGAAGCGATTCGAAGACGAGCACCGAGCTCGTCGCCGTATCGTTGACCACGGAAACGCGCAGATATTTTCCGCCCTTTTTATTGACCGCGTCGGCGAATTCGGCGAGGCTGCCCCCGTGGAAGGCGACGCTGATTTCCTTGTCGCCGACGAGGAAGCGGTAGGTGCCTTCCTTGACGGCGAAGCCCTTGTCGACGCTGCCGGACATGAAGCGGTCGGCGGTGGCGATCCGCTTGACGCGCAGTTCCGAGTCCGACACGAGCGCCTTGCGGGTGGGAACGGCGGTCACGACGGATTCGTCCGAGCTGACGGCTTTCCGGGACGAGAAGGGGCTGTCAAAGCTGTACAGGCCGTTGGCGCTGTCCCTGAGCTTCGTGATCTCGACGTTGAGATCCTGCCAGACGCCCTTGCTTTTTTTGAAGGCGTCCCGCTCGGCTTCCATGCGCTTCACGGGCGCACGTTTCGCGTCCATGATCGCCTTGATCATTTTCTGGGTGTCGATCTTGGAATTGGTGACCCCGGGGATGTTGATGTCGGACACGCTTGTTTCCCGCTCCCAGCCGCACTGCGCTCAGATCGTCTCGTCGACCAACAACCCGATAGCCTCTCGGATTCTCGCCATCAATCGCTGGATTTCCTGCGCCGGGAGCTCCTTTATCACTTTATCGGTTTCAATATCGATCACCTTTACGACGACGAGACCGAGCTCGTCGTTGATGCTGTAGCTCAACCGCTTGTTGAAGACGCCCGCGGCCTGCACGAGCGATTTCATGACCAGTTCGATGTCGTTTTTTTGGGGATGAGGATCGGCTGCGGCGGTCTTCTTTTCCGGGGTCGAATTCTGGGCCGGGACCGGCTTGTCGGCCAGGCCCAGGTCCGCGGACACCTTTTGACCGGAAACCACGGTCGAGGGAATTTCTATGCCCATAGGTCCTCCTTGCGGAAAAATGAAGGGGAGAGCGCGATTCTCCCCTCCTTCAAACCCTTGCTTTCAAGAGGTGACGTCCAGTAACCTCTTGTGGGAACGTTTTTCAGGTCGCGCCCTTAGCCAAGGAGCTGGAGCACCGACCTCGTGCTTAAGTTGGCCTGTGCCAGCATGGCGGTGCCCGCCTGAACCAGGATCTGGTCCTTGACGTAGCGCACCATCTCAGCGGCCATGTCCGTGTCGCGAATGACCGATTCGGCAGCCTGCATGTTCTCCGCGGCGACGGAGACGCCCTTCGCCGCCATCGTGAAGCGGTTCTGGTACGCGCCGAGATCGGCTCTCTGCTTGGAGACGACCTGCATGGCTTTGTCCACCGCGGCAATCGCCTGATTGGACAGGTCCGGATTGGCGATGCTGATGGCTCCCTGCGCGCTGGTCAGCCCGAGGGCCTCCGCGGTCATCGTGCCGATGTACGCGCGCTTTCTCTGGTCGACGTTCGCGCCGACCTGGAACCACATCGCCTTGGGCGCCGCGGCTCCGGCCTGATCGCGCGCGAAATCGCCGGTGAGAACCTTCATGCCGTTGAATTCCGCGTGCGAAGCGATTCTGTTCACTTCGTCGACCAGCTGAGACACCTCAACCTGGATCATCATGCGGTCTTCGTCGGAGTAGATTCCGTTGGCGGACTGAACGGCCAATTCGCGAATGCGATGCATGACGTCCTGCGTTTCCTGGAGATAACCTTCGGTCGTCTGGATGAAAGAGATCCCGTTTTCGATGTTTCTCTCAGCCTGATTCAAACCCCTGATTTGCGAACGGAGTTTTTCCGATACGGCCAATCCGGAAGCGTCGTCGCCCGCCCGGTTGATTCTCATGCCCGAAGACAGTTTTTCGCTGTCGCTGCGGACATCCCAAGTCTTGAACTTGAGCAGCCGGTTCGCGAACATCGCACTCATGTTGTGATTAATAACCATAAAACCCTCCTTGAGTTTGTAAAAAAAAGGCATCCGTTGCCTTTTCCTGATGCCCGGTCGAGGTTCAAAGCGTGTGGAGATTCGCGCCTCCGTAACGCTTTCCGTTCCCGTTCCCCCGGTCGGGCAAAAAGTGCTCCCTGCCCCGCGAGGGGAGGGAACACTCTTTCACCCTTAGGCATCAACCAAGAAGGATTTGTTTTTCAAAGATCCGAACGGTCTACTTTTTCAATGCCTGCGCCGGTTAGCGGAGCAGGCTCAAGACCACCTGCGGCCGGGCGTTGGCCTGGGCGAGCATGGCGGTGGCGGACTGCACCAGGATGCTGTCCTTGGTGAATTCCACCATTTCTTTGGCCATGTCGGCGTCGCGGATCCTGGATTCGGACGCCTGCATGTTCTCGGCGCCGACGGTCAGGCCGCGGGCGGCGTGTTCCAGACGGTTCTGGTAGGCGCCCAGGTCGGCGCGCTGCTTGCTGATCATTTTCAACGCGCTGTCGACCACGCCGATGGCCCGGTTGGCCCCGTTCGGGGTCTCGAGGGAGAGAATCCGGTCGCTGCCGATTTCCTTCACCTTGAGGGCGTAGGCGGTCATGGTGCCGATGTACACCCGCTCGCGCTGGTCCATGTTGGCGCCGATGTGGAACCACATGGAGGCGGTGATGGTGTTCTCGCCGGTCGGCCGGGCGAAACGCCCGGTGAGCATGTTCATGCCGTTGAACTGGGCGTGCGAGGCGACGCGGTCGATCTCGTCGATGAGCTGGGAGATTTCCACCTGGATCTGCATCCGGTCCTCGTCCGAGTAGATGCCGTTCGAGGCCTCGACGGCGAGCTCGCGGATCCTCTGCAGCACGTCCTGGCTTTCCTGCAGGTAGCCTTCAGCCACCTGGACGAACGAGATGCCGTTTTCGGCGTTCATTTCCGCCTGGTGCAGGCCGCGGATCTGCGAGCGGAGCTTCTCCGATACCGCCAGCCCTGAGGCGTCGTCGCCGGCGCGGAAGATGCGCAAACCGGACGAGAGCTTTTCCTGTACCTTGTCGGTCGCCAGCACGTTCTGTTTCAAACGATTGTCGGCGAAGATGGCACTCATGTTGTGATTAATGATCATAGTTTCCTCCTTGAAACCGTCGTCCACGGGCATCCGTGCCCGTTTTTCTTCCGCCGCACGGGCGGAAACTTCACTTTTTTTCTCAAGCTCTCAAGTTCGTCGACCGATTCTTGAGAGAAGGCGAAGGGGAATCCCGCATCCGCTCCGAGAGCGGGAATCGCCCTTATTCTTTGTATCGGCTCCGGGTACTTTAAAGTTTAGCTGAAAATTATTTTTTTTCAAGTGTTTCCAGGTAATTCAGGGCGACCGGATCGTCCGGGGAGATTTCGAGGACGGAACGGAAGAATCCGGCCGCCTCCTCCGGACGGTTCAGTTTCTGGCTCACGACGCCCAGGTTGGACAGCACCTTGACGTTCGCCGGCTCGAGCTCGGCCGCCGCCCGGAGCCGCCGGTAGCTCTCCTCCAGTTCGCCCAGTTCCATGTGGATGATGGCGAGCTCATTGAGCACGTCCGTTTTGGGCGGGGCGAGGGAAAGGACCTTGAGGAACGCCTCCTTGGCCTCGGCGTACCGGCCGAGCCGCCTGCAGCCCCAGCCGAGGAGAAACCAGCCGTTCCAGAAATCGGGGTGCTCCTCGAGGATGGCCCGCGCTTTTCGGATTCCGTCCTCCTCCTTCCCCAGGGTGATGTCGTCGAAGGCCTCCTTGAAAAGAACGTCCTGTTTTTGAAAGGAAGACAGGTTGGAGACGATTTTCCTCACCGGGACCTTTTTTTCCTCGTCGGATTCCCGGCGCAGGTATTCTTCGAAAACGGCAAGGGCTTTCTCGTAATTTTCCTGTTCGAGGAGGAAGAATCCGTAATTGAGGACGGTGTCCGGCAGGACGACGTCGAGCGCGAGGGCGGAGCGGTAGGCGGAGAAAGCGAGATCGGCGTATTCGGCCGCCTCTTCCGCCCGGCCCGGGTCGGCTTTCAGGTGATGCGCCGCGTCGTGGTACACGAGGGCCATATTGAAGGCGCAGACGGGATCGCCGGGAAAGAGGGCGGCGAGGGCCCGGAAAATCTCGACCGCGATGGGGAAATCCTTCCGTTCCGCCTTGACGCGGCCGGCCTGGGTGAATTCCTCCTTGATGCCCGGCCGGAGCTCGCGGACGATCGTTCCGTACGCGGAGGCGTCCGGATGCGAAGGCGCGTAGATGAGCACGCGCAGCATCCCGGCGACGATCGCCTCGATCGTCACTTCGGGCGGGCCTTCGCGGCCGGTCGGCCGTTCGCAGGGGATGAGCAGGGAAGGGGGGAGCGTCCCGGAGAGACGGGAGGCGAGTTCGTCCGGAATCTTTATAAAAACGACGCCGGCGAGGGGATCAGCCTGTTTTGCCATTCTTTCTCGTCGATTTCGCCGGATCGCTCTGGCGGGACTTGACCGCCAGTTTCACCGGATGTTTCAGGTACTGATTGATGCGCATTTTATACTCGATGGGAATGCGCTGTTCGTCGAATTTGACGGCGATCGCGGTGACGTCCTTCCTGCCGGAGACCGCTTCGTCGCGGAGGACGAGGCCCGGGATTTCGACCGCCTCCTTGGAGTCCTCGAACCAGATCTTCAGCACGGCCGGCTTGTTGATGAGGTATTTGGCGATGCCGATGAGAATCACCTTCGCTCCCGAGTATGACAGGTCGCGGATGAGGCACTTCCGGGGCACCTGCTCGATGTCGATGACGGTCTCCTTCATCTTCAGGGCGAGCTCGCGCGCGATGTCCCCGGTGATGACGATGCGGTCCTCTTTGCGCTTCTGGCTGTCCATGGTGGCGTCGAGCAGACCCCCGACGATTTCAATGAAGCTGTCCGGGGGTTTTTGCGTATAGACGGTCGTGAGGAAATTGATGTCTTTATCGGTCTTTCCGTAGGGCGTGAAGCCGGTCACTTTGGAGGAGATGTAAAAGGAGAGCGGATCGTTTTTATCCTCCTGCTTGAAAGCAAAGCGGATCTGGATGATGTTTCCCGACTTTTTAATCTGTTCGTAAAATGTTTCGTTGAGGGTGGCGAAGAGGCGGGCGCCGTTCATGGAGGCGGAGCAAATGAGGCAGGGCCACTGGCTGCCGATGCATTTGAAGAAAATGTGTTTCGGGAGAAGATTGATGGCCGCAATGACCTCTTTCGTGAAGGTGACGTCGTTGTCCTTATAGAGCTCGTAATATCTCTGCAGCTGTTGGCTTGTCGTGATGCCCATATTCTTTCAGTTAAGTATACGTTTGTTGCCGGTAATTGTCAACGTTGCGATTAATTTCTCTAAAATGTTAATTATTAAATGATAAAAAATTGAATTTTATTACGTTCATGTCGGAACAAGCGACAGTATTCGCTTTTCCCGAGCATGATTTTATGGT
>CAZKOS010000086.1:0-1071 GCA_964554445.1 uncultured Spirochaetaceae bacterium
TCGATGGGCATGGCGATGTTCTTCTTGGCGATGTCGGGCGCGGCGCCCGTGCCGCCGTAGCTGCCGTCCAGGTGCACGATGTGCGCGCCCGCGTAGTAGGCCCCCACCGCCACCATGTCCACGTCGGCGGGGGTGGACACCTTGACGGAGAGGAGGGCGCCGGGATTGACGTGCGAGATCCAGTCCAGGTGCTTCTTGTGGTCCTCGACCGAATAAACGCTGTGGAAGGGGAAGGGAGAGAAGAGCGATGAGCCGACGACCGTCTCCCTGATCTTGGCCACGTCCGGCGTCACCTTGTCTCCCAGCAGGTGGCCGCCCAGTCCCGGCTTGGCTCCCTGGGCGTACTTGAACTCCACGATGCGCGCGCGCTTGATGGTCTCTTCCCGCACGCCGAAGAGCCCGGTGGCGACCTGGGTGATGATGTGGTCCTTGTAGGGGATGAACCGGTCCGGGTATCCGCCCTCGCCGGTGCAGGTGAAGGTGTTGAAGGCCCGGCCCACCATGGCCTTGGCGAGCAGCACATTGATGTTGGTCGAACCGAAGGACATCCCGCCGCCGTACCAGGGCACGCCGATCGTCACCTCGGGCTTGTCGTCGCCGCGGCGGTTGAGGCGCAGCTCCGTCGAAACGTCCTCCGGTTTGATCGCCGGTTTCCCGTCGCGGGGGGGAACGATGCGCAGGCGGTCGAAGCCGCCGCCGGTCGCGCCCGTTTCCTTCTCCAGGTGCGGCGGGGGAAGCTCTCCCGTCTCCGCCATGGCCCAGCCGCTCACCAGGAGATCGGGCGTCCAGCGGCGGTCGCCCAGGGTCTCGAACACCAGGTTCGGTTTCAGGGAAAGCGCCTTCTGCGGGCAGGCTTCAATGCAGGAGCGTTCGCAGCGTTCGCCCACACACCGGTAGTCGAAGGGCCGCAGCATCTGCCTGAAACCCTCTTTCTTGACGTGTACGCCGTACGCGCAGATCTCCGCGCACCGGCCGCAGGCCGCGCATTGGGAGCCGCGGCGAATGCTGTATTTGCCGATCGAATTGCGATAGCGCGGCCGCGTCAGTTTTGCCTCCCGGGTCGTTCCGGTC
>CAZKOS010000086.1:1171-6146 GCA_964554445.1 uncultured Spirochaetaceae bacterium
TGCCGAAGAGCGGGCCGAATATCTCCCGTTCCAGGTCCTCGAAGAACATGGCGCGGCCGACTTCGCCCCGCAGGCGGCGCGCCTCGCGGATGCCCATCGCCCCGAGCATCTCGAGCATCTGGTTCCGCCAGGCGCACATGAGATTGACAATGCGGGCCGCGCCGTATTCGGCCGTGGCTTTTTCAAGCTCGATCGGGCAGCGCTCGCCCCGCCCGCACTCGCCGCAGAGCCGGCACTCCAAAGCGACGACGAGCGGCAGGTCGACGGCGACCAGGTCCGCCCCGCAGATGAGGGCCTTCACCACGTGCTCCGCCAGCGCGATTCCCGACCCGGCGATCAGGGTCACCTCGTCGCGCAGGCCGCGCTTGACGAGCGCCGAGTGCACGTCCCGCAGGACGTCGCGCACGTGCCGCGGGTGCGGGCCGTCCTCGAGACCGTTCGGGTTGAATTGCAATTGAACGACCTCGATCCCGTTTTCCACGAGCTCGAGGACGCGGTCCCTCGCGGCGGCCGAGGCCGGCACCCGGACCGCGACGATCCGGTTCTTGTCGGCGGCCTTGATCCCGTCCCTGACCGCGAGCGCGTCTTTCGCGTCCGGGATGAGGACGAGCGGCGCATCCGCGGCTGGCTCAGTTTTCCCGGCTTCGCGAAGCGGGATGATTCGCTTTGAGCCACGGTATTCCGCGGGCACGTCCCCGGCGCGGACGAAAGCGTAGGTCCCCATCTGCTCGCAGGCTTTTATCATCGAGGCGAGCACTGCTCCGCGCCGGAAACGCGCGGGGAGAACATTGAACATGACGGGCATCGGGCTTTCCAGCCGCGGCGGCGGCTCCGACGCCAGGTTCATCCCGTCGAAGGCCAGGTGATTCAGGCGCCTGCCCAATTCCACGCCGGTGTTGATGTACTCGCGGCCGTGGATGCCGTCGCGGGTGGGCCGCACGATCTCCGACATGTCCGTCCACATGGAATCGAAGCCCGGGCCTGAAAACGGACCGCCGTAGCCCGAGCCGGACACGGGGATCCGCCCGGTTTCCGCCTGGAACCAGGTGGTGAGGATGATGTCCGGGGTGAAGTAACCGTCCCCCAGGAGGCGGTATTCCGGATTGACGGCCCGCGAGAGCAGATTCTTGGTGCAGTTCTGCACGCACTGCAGGCAGCCCTTGCACTGGTAGATGTAGTCGAGGTAGCCGGTTTCGTCGCGCAGGGCCTTGTTCTCGTCCTTGTACAAATCGAAGACGCAGCCCTTCTTCACGCAGTTGTGGCAGGAGGAGCAGTCTTCGCGCCAATCGATGATCCCGAGCTTGCCGACGGGCCGGAAACGGGGCGGGGCGTCGTGAGCGTGAATGACGTACTTCTCAGGCATGGGCGGCTTCCCCCTTCGTGTCATCCTGAGCGCAGCGAAGGATCTCCGAACAACGCAATGCACCGCTGACAATCGATGTTTGGAGATTCCTCGGCCTCTGGCCTCGGAATGACATTTCTGGCATGACATTCTTCTCAGGCATGGGCGGTTTCCCCCAGTCCGCATTTCTCCGCCACTTCGAGCACCGCGTCGTGATCGCCTTCCGCCGAAATCTCGAAGCCCGCGATCCGCTTGTCGGCCTTCAGGGCCGCGATGGTTTCCAGGGCGATCGTCACGCCCTCGGCGCGCCGGGCGGCCGCGCCTTTCGCGCCCTTGAGGCGCGCGATCGTCTCCTCCGGCAGGTTGACCCGGGGCCGCTTGGAGGCCAGCGCCTCGGCGTCTTCGGCGCCGAGCAGGACGCGGATGCCGACGATGAGGGCGGCCTTTTTTCCGTCCAGGTTTCCGTCCGCGCGGTCCAGCCAGTCGCGGAAACGGGCCGGATCGAACACGGGCGCGGTGACGATGAAGCGGGCGCCGGCCGCGATCTTCTTCTTCAACCGCATCATCTGCAGCTCGGCGGGCTCGGCGTCGGGATCGGCCGTGGTCCCGAGGAAGAGCGAACCGGGGTCGATGGCTTGTTCGCCGACGAGACCGGCGTCCGTGGAGAGGCGATTGAGCGAGTCGAGGAATTGGATCGAATCGACGTCGTACACCCGCTTGGCCTTGCCGAAGGAGCCCAGGGTCTGGTGCTCGCCCGAGGTGACGAGCAGGTTTTCTATCCCGAGGGCGCGCGCCCCGAGCGCGTCGGAGACGAGCGCGATCCTGTTCCGGTCGCGCGTCACGATGTGCATGACCGGCTCCACGCCCTCCTGCAGGGCGAGCGAGGCCGCCGCCAGGGCGGACACGCCCACCTTCCCGCGGTTGTCGCTCAGGCCCACGGCGCTCACTTTTCCGCGGTAGCGGCCGAAGAGCGCGCGCAGCCCGGCCCCGTCCCCGTTCTGGGGGGCCTGGATCTCGGCGATCAGGAATTTCTTTCCCGCCGCCGCCTTGTTCCGCAGCAGGCCGGCGCCCGAAACCGCCGCGCGCGACGCGCCGGACGTTTTACTGTGCGACGCGGTTGAAGCCGCTTTTCCGGACGCGCCCGGCGCTTGGCTGCGAGATGCGCCCGAGGCTTTCTTGCCGGGTGCGCCGGCCGCTTGCTCGGAGCTTCGCGCTTTGCGCCCGCTCCGGGAGGCGCTTCGTGGTGCGCTTTTCTTCATATCAGACCTCGTGATGTTCGATTGCGGCGGCCGGCACGGCGCCCGCCGACAACCGATGAAACTCGTTTACCGCGGCGTCGATCCGCCGCTTCAGTTCGCCGATCGGCTCCCGCGGGGAAAACTGGAAAATCGTCACCTTCCCGGGCGGCATTCCGATTTCCCCGAGCAGGGACTTCACGTTGTTCACCCGCATCTCGGCGCGGGAGTTGCCTTCAAAGAGGGTGCAGTCGCCCTTGGGGCAGGTGACGACGCAGATCCCGGCGCTCCCGCCCTCCAGCGCGTGAAACAGGTATTGGGTGCCGATCTTTCCCGTGCAGGGCAGCTCCTCGACGCGGACGTGGGCGCGGCCCGCGCTCCACTGGCGCGGCAGCCGTTCCCCGGCCGGGAGGCAATTGTGGCAGACGTAAACCAGAATATCTTCGCACGCGTGTTCGCTCGAAGCGTCGCGCTTCGCGCTCGCTGCGTGATTCGTCACATACATCGTTAAAATACCTCCTCGGGCAGCCCGGTCAACTCGGCGTAGGAGAAGATCGGCCCGTGCTTGCAGACGTACCGGGGGCCGATGTTGCACCGGCCGCATTTGCCGATGCCGCAGGTCATCTTCCGCTCCACGGAAGTGAGGATCCGGTCGTCCGGGAACCCGAGCTTTTTGAGCACGGGAATGGTGAACTTGAGCATCACCGGCGGACCGCAGACCAGCGCGTAGGCGTCGGTCGCGTCCGGCGCGACCTCGCCCAGCACGGTGGGCACGAAGCCCTCCCGGCCGGTCCACCCGGCGTCGCCCTTGTCCACGGTGACGTGCATCACCACGTCCCCCCGCTCCCGCCAGGAGCGAAGCTCGTCCTTGTACAACAGCTCTCCCGGGGTGCGGGCCCCGTAAATCACGGTCACGGTTCCGAACGAGGGCCGGTTTTCGGGAAGCAGCAGGTAGCGGATCGTCGAGCGCAGGGTGGTGAAGGCGAACCCGCCGCCGACGATGACGAGGTTCTTCCCCTTCATCTCCTCCAGCGGGAAAAAATTGCCGTAGGGCCCGCGCACCCCGAGGCGGTCGCCCGCGGAGAGCCGGTGGAGGGCGCTCGAGACCGCGCCGTTCGGATATTTCTTGACCGTGAACTCGATGAAATCCCCGTCCAGTGGGGAAGAGGCGATGCCGATCGGGCATTCGCCCTCCCCCGGCACGGAGAGAATGGCGAATTGGCCGCAGCGGTAGCGGAAATCGGACGCGTGCTCCGGGCGCTCGAATTTCAGACGCAGGGTCTTCAGGTCCCGGGCGTCGTTTTCGACGACGACGCTCTCCACGGTGACCGGCCGGGGCAGGTAGGGGGTTCTCCTCATCGTTTGCCGCGTATCTTTCGTCATTGGCACACCCCGCTCAGGGTTTCCCTGATGTCGATCTTGACCGGACAATTCTCAATGCAGCGCCCGCAGCCCACGCAGAGCGGTTCCCCGTACAGGTCTTCCGCGTAGGCGAACTTGTGCATGATCCGCTGGCGCATCCGCTCCCTCGCCGTCGGCCGCGGGTTGTGGCCGGAGGCTTCGGCGGTGAAATTGCGGTTGAGGCACGAGTCCTCGACCCGCAGGCGCCGTCCCCGCCCGCCCCGCTTTTCGTCCGCCAGGGCGAAGCAATGGCAGGTGGGGCAGACATAGGCGCAGACGTTGCAGCCGAGGCACGTCTCGGAGACGCGCTCCCAGGCGGGCGAGTGAAAGGCGGCCAGAAGTTTTTCCTTGCCGGGCAGCGCGGCGCCGGCCGCGACCTTCGCGGCGTCCGCGCCTCGCTTTTCCCTATCGGAAAGATCGCCTTTCCCCGGCTCCGCGAAGCAGGAGGCGTGTTCGCTCAACAGGGCCTCCCCCTTGGGAGAGTGCGTTTCCAATAGAAGATTTTTTCCGAGATCGAAGGCCAGGACGTCAGCGCCGGCGGAAGACGCCGGGCCCGAGCCCAACGCGGTGCAGAAGCAGTTCTCGCCGACGGAATCGCAGGCCAGGGCCACCACCGTGGTCGCGTCCCGCCGCGCCTTGTAAAATTCGTCCGCGTATTCGCCCTCCAGCAGCACCTTGTCCAAACGGGTGAAGGACGCGGCGTCGCACGGCCGGACCCCGAAGATCACGGTCGCGGGAAAGTCGGCCTCCGCTTCCACAAGCTCGTCCTTTTCAATGACGCCCGTTTCCTGGCAGGCGGGCCGGAGAAAGCGTTTGGGGGGCAGCACCGTGTTCCGGTGGTCGAAGACGATGTCGTCCGCCTTCTCCACCCGGCTGAAATCGATCTCATCGTTTTTGCCAAGCGGAGCGAAAAACTCGACGTGCGCGGATTGAAGACTTTTCAGGAACGCCGGGAGGTCTTGTTTTCGGATCAGTTTACAGGTCATCGGCCTACCTC
>CAZKOS010000086.1:6246-12150 GCA_964554445.1 uncultured Spirochaetaceae bacterium
GCTTCCGTTATGAAACTCTGGTCGTCTTCTTCCTGGAAGGCGCAGAACAGGGGCACGGCCTCTTCCGCGCGGCCGGGCGAAAATCCGAAGAGCTCCTCCGCGTCCTTGGCCAGCTTCTGGGTGAAGAGCCGCAGGTCGACGCCGCGGGGACACGCCCGCACGCAGGCGTCGCAGCCGACGCAGCGTCCGGCCTGGTGGAAGATGCGCCCCAGGTGATAGATCATCACGTCCGACAGGTCGTCGGCCGGGGAAATCCAGCGGGGCTTGGTCTGGTCGGCGAAACAGGTTTCGCAGTAGCAGTTGGGACAGGCCTGGCGGCAGGCATGGCAGCGGATGCACTTGGAAAGCTCTTCCCGGAAGCGCTCGCGCCGCGCCTCGACGCTTTCGGCTTCGAAAGCGATCTGCCGCGCGTATTTTTCCGCGGCAGGTTTTCGCGGCTCGCCCGCGATCGCGACATCGGCTTTTGCGTGGAAGGGATAATCGCATTCCAGGCAGGACTCGGCCGTCACTTCTTCCAGCTTGATTTTTTTCACGCCCGAGGCGGTCTCGCACGCGACCATGTCCCCTTCCACGGCGGCCGAGACGACGACGCCGCCGGCGGCCCGGGCGAGCTTGTCCGCATCGACGATCCCCGGACAGGGCAGGCCGATGATGATGACCGATTCCCGGGGCATCTGCTTTTCAGATACCAGGCTCAAGACGGAGCGCGCCTCGCAGCCCCGGGCGACGATGCCCACCCGCGGCGGGGCTTTTTTGTTCCGGGCCGCCCGCTTGAAGATCTCCGGGAGGTAGGCGGCCAGGTTGGCGTCGCCCGCGGGCGCGCACACGAGCCCGTCGGCCTCGACCTCATCGTGAATAAAGGTGGGGGCGGCGGAGAGCGGACGGGAGCCCGCCCTGAAGCCGATCACGAGATCGACCTTGTTCTCCTTGAAGAGAGCCTTTACCTTGTTGATCAAGTCAGCATTCATCTTTTCCATCGCATTACGCCCGGCGGCCCGCCTTTACCAAGTGGTTTTCTGGCGGAAGCCCCGTGACGGCTTTCGTGATCTTTTCTATCAGGGACGCGAAGAGGTTTCCCTCCGACGCCGAGACCCAGGAAAACTGGACCCGCTCCGGATCCACCCCGGTGAACTCTAGGAACCGCTTGAGGAGCGCGAACTTCCGCCGCGCGAAGAGATTGCCGCTCACGTAGTGGCAGTCCCCCGGGTGGCAGCCGGAGACGATCACCCCCGCCGCCCCCGATTGCAGGGCCTTGATGATGAACAGCGGATTGATGCGCCCCGAGCACGGCACCCGGATCACGCGGATATTGGCCGGATACTGGAACCGGCTCACGCCCGCCAGGTCCGCGCCCGCGTACGAGCACCAGTTGCAGAGGAAGGCGACAATCTTTACGTCCCGTTCCGTTTCTTTCTCCATCGATCCATTTCCTTTACGGCCGATGCCGGTTTCGCGCCGGCCTACAGGGCTTCCAGCGCGGCCAAAATCTGTTCGTTTTTGAAGCCCTTGAGATCCACGGCGGAGGAGCGGCAGGTGGCCGCGCACACCCCGCACCCCTTGCAGAGGGCTTCGTTGATGACGACGACGCCTTTTTTTTCGTCGAACTCCGGCGCGTTATAGGCGCAGACGGAAACGCAGGCCCGGCAGCCCGAGCAGCGGTCCTCGCGCACGCTCGCCACCCGGCACTCGGCCTCCAGGGCTTCCTTGCCCAGGACCGTGGCGGCCCGGCCGGCGGCGGCCCGCGCCTGCGCGATCGTCTCGCGGATGTCTTTCGGGTAATGGGCCAGCCCGCACACGAACACGCCGTCGGTGGCGAAATCCACCGGCCGCAGCTTCACGTGCGCCTCCAGAAAAAATCCGTCCTGGTTGAGCGGAACTTTCAGGAATCGGGAAAGCTCCTTGTTCGATCGATTGGGCGCGACGCCCGTGCTCAAGACGAGGAGGTCGGCCTTGAGCGTGAGCGGGAGGTTCAGGATCGGGTCTTTGAGCGACACCTCCAGGCCGGCTCCGTTTGAGGTGACCGCCGGCTTCGCGTCCGCGTCGTACCGGAAAAAGGCGACGCCCAGGCTCCGCGCCCGCTTGTAGTACCCTTCCCTCAATCCGTACGTCCGGATGTCGCGGTAGAGGACCGAAACCGAGGCCGCCGGGTGCTTTTCCTTGAAGGCGATGGCGTTCTTCATCGCCTGGGTGCAGCAGATGCGGCTGCAGTAGGGGCGGTTCCCCTCCCGCGAGCCGGCGCACTGGATCATGACGACGTTTTTGGCGGCCCGGAGCCGCCCGTCGTTCCCGGCGCCCAGCAGGTTTTCGAACTCGGTCTGGGTCAGCACCGCGTCGTCCCTGCCGTAGAGATATTCGGCCGGCTTGTGCTCCTCGCCGCCCGAGGCGATGACGACCACGCCGTGCTTGATTTCCTCCCCGGACGGATCGAGCGTGGTGGTGAAATTCCCCACGAAGCCCGCCACGTCCCGGAGGCGCGCATTGAGATGCGTCGTGATCCCGGGGTGGGCGTTCACTTTTCCGACGAGCTCCGCCAGCATCTCCCCCGGGGTTTCCCCGTCGAGCGCGATCTTGACGCGGCGCAGGTTGCCGCCCAGCTCGGCTTCCCGTTCCACGAGGTGGACGGCGTAGCCCTGCGAGGCGAGGTCGAGGCCGGCGGTCAGGCCCGCCAGTCCCCCGCCGACGACCAGGACGTCCCGGTTCACGGGCAGGGCCTTTTTGTAGAGGGGCTCGGCAAAGCGGACCCGGGCGACCGCGCTTCGCACCAGGTCGGCGGCCTTGGCCGTCGCCTTTTCCTTCTCGTTCTGGTGAACCCAGGCGCAGTGTTCCCGGATGTTGGCGAACTCGAACACGAAGGGGTTGAGCCCCGCTTCGCGCAGGGTCTTCTGGAACAGGGGCTCGTGGGTGCGCGGCGTGCAGGCCGACACCACGACGTGGGTGAGATCGTTCTCCCGGATCGCTTCCTTGATGATTTTCTGCGAGTCCTCGGCGCAGGCGAAGAGGAGCTCCCGCGCGTGCCGGACGCCCGGCAGCTCTTTCGCCCCTTCCACGACGCGCGGCACGTCGACCGTGCCCGCGAT
Source organism: uncultured Spirochaetaceae bacterium (assembly GCA_964554445.1). Lineage (GTDB taxonomy): Bacteria > Spirochaetota > Spirochaetia > SZUA-6 > RPPD01 > JAFGSW01. The sequence goes on from CAZKOS010000086.1 coordinate 9,324, forward strand.
GTTGATGCCGCAGCGGCAGACGAACACGCCCACCCGCGGAGAGCGGCTCACCGAATCTTTTTCTTCCGGATACGAAACGACGAGCTTCTTTCGTTCCAGCCCGCTCAACACGGCCGCCGCGGCCGAAGCGGCGCCGCTCGCCTCCATCACGGATTCCGGGATGTCCTTGGGACCGGACACGCTGCCGCAGACGAACACGCCCTTCCGGTCGCTCGACACCGGCGCGTAGGGGCCGGTGACCGCGAAGCCGCGGTTGTCCACCCCGATCCCCAGGTTGGACGCGGTCAGGACGGCGGTCGCGCTCGGCTCCAGACCGACGGAAAGGACGACCAGGTCGAATTCCTCGCTCTTCACCTCGCCCCCGTCGGGGGCATAGCGCACGATCAGGTTGTCCGTGCCGTCATCGGCGTTTTCTATGGAAGAAACACGTCCCCGGACAAAGCGGGTGTCGTGCTTTTCCCGGGCACGATCCACGAATTTGTCGAAATCCTTGCCGTAGGCGCGCAGATCCATGTAGAAAACCGTCGTCCGCGCGTCCTTGAGGTGTTCGTTGACGATGATGGCGTCCTTGGCGGCCTGCATGCAGCAGACGGCCGAGCAGTGCTCATTGCCCGCCTGGGCGTCCCGCGAGCCGACGCACTGCAAAATGGCGATGCGCCGCGGCTCCTTTTGATCCGACGGCCGCACGACGTGCCCGCCGGTGGGCCCGGACGCGCTCAGGAGCCGCTCGAACTCGATCGAGGTGAGGACGTTGGGGTAGAGCTTGTAACCGTACTCGGTCTTCCGCCGCGCGTCGAACTCGCTGGTGCCGGACGCCAGGATGACCGATCCCACCTCCAGCTCGATCTCTTCCTCTTTCTGCTCGAAATCGATGGCGTGCGCCTGGCAGGCCTTCTCGCAGACGCGGCATTTGCCCGTTTTGAAATAACGGCAGGAATCCCGGTCGATGACGGCCACGGCGGGAACGGCCTGGGGAAAGGGGATGTGGATGCACTTGGTGACGGACAGGTTTTTGTTGTAGGGATCGGGGATCCTGGTCGGGCACTTGGTCACGCACACCCCGCAGCCGTTGCAGAGCTCCTCGTTCACGTAGCGGGGCGTCTTCAGGAGCCGGACCTTGAAGTCGGGGGCCTCGCCCGACAGCTCCAGCACCCGCGTGTTGCTCAGGACGGTGACGTAGGGATGGCTCGAGGCCTCCACCAACTTCGGGGAGAGGATGCACATGGCGCAGTCGTTGGTGGGAAAGGTCTTGTCCAACTGGGCCATCCGGCCGCCGATGGACGGCGCGCTTTCCACGAGGTAGGTCTCGATCCCCATTTCCCCCAGGTCGAGCGCCGCCTGAATTCCCGAGACGCCCCCGCCGACGACCAAAGCCCGTTTATGCATCGCGTTTCACTCCGGCTTTTTTACCGGGATCGAGGAGCGCCTTGACTTTTTGGAGGAGGCCGCTTTGGCCCGCCAAAGATTCCCGGATGAGGCCGGTGCGCAGATCCTGAAAGGTCGTCTCCAGGTCATTGCTTTCGGCCGCCCTCTCCCCTGACACGAACTTGTGCTTCACGGCCAGGTAGCGGAGGGCGCGCATGACGTCGGTGAAATTCACCTTCTGCGGGCAGCGGGCGTAGCACCGGTAGCACATCATGCAGGACCACAATTTCGGGGAACCCAGCACCTCGTTCCGCATGCCGAGGCGGATCTGCTGGATGATCGTCCGGCAGTTGTATTCCTCGTCCACGGCGGTGACGGGACAGCCCGCCGCGCAGGTGCCGCAGGCGAAGCAGCTCCGGATGTTCTCGCCCCCCGGCATCGCCTCCACCTCGTCGCAGAATGTCCTATCGAGCGCCTCAAGCTGTATCGTGTCACCCATGACGAAGGCTCCTTTACAGATACGATGACCGCGTGCCTCGTGGGGCCGAGCCGGACCTTTGATTTCCCGTCATGCCGGAAACAAGATGGGTTTATAACAACGCAGTCTTCTATAATGATGCGGATTTTAAATGGAATACCGAATTATAAAATCACAAAACGCGGTGAAAGGCAAGTAATTGCTTCACATTGACGAAAATCAAACGGCAATTGATTGCCGGTTGGAGGTGGAGAATTTTTTTTACACGCCCGGGAAAATCCCGGAGCCGGCGTCATGAAACGGGAAAACAACTTTCCTGAAAGAATTGAGTGTTATATTTTTTTTGTTTATGGAAAAATGAAGCTGGTGAAAAATTTGAATGATTTTCCACCAGCTTGTAAAAGGAGGAGAAGGCCGAGAGTGCGTCGATCATCAACTCACCTCGCCCATTGATTTTTACATGTGCGACTTTTTATTTTTATCAAAGAGCAACAGGATGACGCGGAACGGGAATATCAAAAGACCGATCATGCTCCGCGCCGGGCGCGACCGGGACGTGCGGTTCGGGAGGACATTTCGCGCCGCCCCGGCCGGGAAGGCCTCCTCGGCCGCGATGATCCGCAGTCCACGGCCCTTGCGGCTATCCTGGGTTCTCGGCCTTTTTCTTGTCCTTCCGCCAGGGCGGTTGCAGCCAGGGCGGCAGGGCAATTCTGAATTTCGTCTTGCCGCGCAGCGACATAACGGCGCTTTGCAGTACAATGAAGACATACAGCAAAAGCCCGCTTACGATGGCTTGAAAGTTTGATTGGACACCCGCCACACGGATCAGTTCGTTGATGATCAGCAGGGTCAGGGTGCCAATCGGTGAGCCAAGCAGGTTCCCCACGCCGCCGTTGAGCAGCACGCCGCCTATGATAGACGCGGCGATAGCTTTTAATTCGAACAACGACCCATTTCCGACATTGCCGGCTCCCGTTGTCATGA
>CAZKOS010000087.1:0-4592 GCA_964554445.1 uncultured Spirochaetaceae bacterium
CCGTGGAGTCGCCTCATCATATCCGCCAGCGTCTCGTCGGCGTCGAGGCCGAGCGTCTCCTCCCACTGGCGGAGAAGGCGCTCGAGGGGCGATTCGAGGATGAACCCCAGCATCCCGCCGCCCTCCTTCGCGAGCGCGGCCTCGATTTTTTCCACGAACGGACGCACGAGCGGGCCGCCGCGCTCGTCGTCGAGCCACAGGCGCACCGACGACCCGGGCGCGAGCAGGCTCGCCTCGCCGGAGGCGGAGCGCAGCCGCACCGTCCCCCGCAGGCGGATGTCGGCGGCCGAGGCGCCGACGAGGATCTCGAACTCGCCGCTCTCGGCGATCCAGCGGCCGAGCCCCGGATGGTAGAAGGCGAAGGCGCGGAAATCGAGATGAACCGAAACCGTCTTCCGCTCGCCCGGCTCGAGCGCCGTCTTGGCGAAGCCCTTGAGCTCCTTGACCGGACGCACGAGCGAGGAGCGGACGTCGCGGACGTAAACCTGCGCGGTCTCCTTCCCCGCCCGCGCGCCGGTATTGGCGATCTCGAACGTCACGTCCAGCCCGTCCGAGTCCCGGAACGCCGTCTCCGAGAACGAAAGCCGGTCGTACGCGAAGGTCGTGTAGGAGAGGCCGTGGCCGAAGGGAAACATCACCGGCGCGTCCCGGTAATCGTAATAGCGATAGCCGACGAACAACCCCTCGCCGTAGCGCACCCGGCCGTTCTCGCCGGGATAGTTGATGAAGGCCGGCGTGTCGGCCAGGCGGAGCGGCACGGTCTCCGGGAGCTTGCCGGACGGATTGACGGTCCCCCAGAGCACGTCGGCGATTGCTCCCGCCCCGGCCTCGCCCGCCATCCAGGTCTCGAGCACCGCCGGGACGCCGTCGATCCACTCCCCCATCGTCACCACGCCGCCGTTCCCGAGGACGACCGCGGTGCACGGCTGGGCCGCGCAGACGGCCTTGATGAGCGCGACCCGGTTCGCCGGGAGATCGGTCGTCGTCCGGTCGTAACTTTCGGACTCGACGTGCTCATCCAGGGCGATGAAGACGAGGGCGACGTCGGCCCGGCGCGCCCGTTCGGCCGCCTCGTCCGCGAGCGCCCGATCGGAGACCGGTCCCGCCGGGTATCCTTCGCTGAAAGACACCTCCGCCCCGCCCGCCCGGCTTCGGATCTCGTCCAGGGGGACGTCGACGCGGCGGGCGGCGACGCGCGAGCTGCCGCCGCCCTCGAGGTACGGCTCGCGGGCGGAGCGGCCGATGACGGCGACGCGCGCGGGACGCCCGAGCGGCAGCACGCCCTCGTTTTTCAGCAGCACGAAGCCCTCCCCGGCGATCCGGCGGGCGAGCGCGTGGTGGGCCTCCCAGTCCGTCCCGCCGCCCTTGGGTGTCGCGGCGCAGGCCGCCGCCAGGCGCAGGACCCGCCTCACCGCCCGGTCGAGCACGCGCAGGGGCAGCGCGCCCGACCGGACCGCCTTCACCACGGCGCGGCGCCGGTCCTTCCGCGGGCCGGGCATCTCCAGGTCCAGGCCGGCCTGCAGGGAGACGACCCGGTCCCTGACCGCGCCCCAATCGGAGACGACCACCCCGTCGAATCCCCATTCGCGCCGCAACACCCCGTCGATGAGCCCGGCGTGCTCGCAGGCGCGCACGCCGTTCACCCGGTTGTAGGCCGCCATCACGGTGCGGGGCGCGCCTTTTTTCACCGCGGTCTCGAAGGCGCACAGGTAGATCTCGCGCAGGGCGCGCTCGTCGACGACGGCGTCGACGGTGAAGCGCTCGTACTCCTGGTTGTTGACCGCGTAGTGCTTGAGCGAGGTCCCCACTCCCCGGCTCTGCACGCCGCGGATGAACGCCGCCGCGAGCTCCCCGGCCAGGAACGGGTCCTCGGAGAAGTACTCGAAATTGCGGCCGCCGAGCGGCGTGCGCCGCACGTTGACGCCCGGCCCGAGGAGGACGTCGACGCGCAGGGCCTTGGCCTCCCCGCCGAGGGCGCGGCCCAGTTCCCCGATGAGGCCCGGGTCCCAGGTCGAGGCCAGGCAGGAGGCGGTGGGAAAACAGGTGGCCGGCAGGCCGGGAATGCCCAGCCCCTCCTCGTCCACGACCCGGCGCACGCCGTGCGGCCCGTCGGCCAGAAAGACGGACGGGATCCCGAGACGGGGCACCGCCGCCGTGGTCCAATTCCCGGCCCCGATGACGAGGGAGGCCTTTTCCTCCAGGGTCAATGCCTTGAGCAAAGCGCTGATGTTTTTCATACGGTTCCCACCGCAAGCTTAGCACATCGCTCTTTTTTCTGTCCAGGAATTCGACACGGGCGCGGCGCCGAATAAATTTGAATCGCGCCTCCGGATGATCGTATACTTGCAATGAACGGCCCCGTCCCGGGGCCCGGTACACGGCATGAACGAGCGACGCAGACAACGAACCACCATCGGCGTTCTCATCGACTGGACGACGGACAACTACCAGTTCCTTCTTCTCAACGGCATCATGGATTTCGTCCGCGAGCACGGGATGAACTGCGTCTTCTTCGAGGGAGGCGCCCTCGAGGCGGAGGACGAATACGAGGCGCAGCGCAACGCCGTTTACGAGCTGGTCGGAAACGAGACGGTCGACGGCCTGGTGATCCTGTCCGCCCCCCTGTCGCGCTACGTCGGTCTCGCCTCTTTCGCCGGCTTCTGCGGGCGCTTCGCCGGGCTGCCGGCCGTGAGCGTCGGCGCGGAAGTGTCGACGCTGCCTTCGATCCTGACCGACAACCGCCGCGGCTTCCGCGATCTCATCGACCACCTCATCGAGCGCCACCGCGCGCGCCGCTTCGCCTTCATCCGGGGGACGGACGGCAACCCGGACGCGGCCGAACGGTACGAAACGTTCGTCCAGGTCCTGAAGGACCATTCGCTGCCGCTCGATCCCGAGCTGGTCTACCGCGGCTCCTTCACCCCCGATTCGGGCCGGGACGCCATGGAGTACTTCCTGCGCCGGGGCCTGGACGGCGTGGACGCGGTCGTGGCCGCCAACGACAGCATGGCCGTGGGCGCCCTGAACGCCTTGTCCCGCCGCGCTCCGGAGAGGATCGGCCGCCTGAGCATCACCGGCTTCGACGACCTGGAAATCGCCGGCTACAGCGAGCCGCCGCTCACCACCGTGCGCCAGCCGGTGTGGGAAAAAGGCTGGAACGCGGCGCGTCTGCTCGTCGATCTCCTCGCGGGGAAAACTGTTCCCCCGCGGACCCTGCTGCCGACCGTCCCGGTCATCAGGCGCTCCTGCGGCTGCACGGGCGGGCGGGCGGATCTCGTTCCGGGCCGGAACGGGGAGACGCCGCCGGTCGCCGCCTTGCGGGAGGACGACGCGCACGCCGTCCGGGGAGGGGAAAACGCCCCGGGGGCCGCCGGCTTCGGCGTATCGGCCCTGGCCTCCTCGCTCGTCGAATCCCTCCGGCACGGTTTCACGGCGGGGGACGAAAAGCGATTCGTCTGGGCCTGCGGCGAGATCGCGCGGCAGTCGGCGGTTTCCGGCCTCGACTTTTCCGTTTTCCAGGAATTGCTGTACGGGTTGTGGCCGGACCGCGCGTCGGGCGGGGGCCGGCGGAACATGCCAGCCGGAATCCGCGACGAATGCTTCAAGGCGGTCATGGACCTGGGCCGGCAGGCCATTCAGAGCGAGCGGGATCGTCTCATGGGCTATCATCAGGAGAGCCGCTCCCTGCAGCTCATCCGCGAGATCATCGTCACCCTCGACATCGAGCGGCAGATGGGCATTCTCGCCTACCGCCTGCCCGAGGTGGAGCTCACGGACTGTTACATCGCCCTCTACGATGCGGACCGCGCGCTGGCCCGCTCCCTCCTCGCCTTCCGGGGCGGAACGCGGACCGAAACGGAAGCGGCGCGCGCCGTTTATCCCGCGCGGGACCTCGTCCCCGACGACTTTCTCTCCGGACCCGAGCCGCGCCACGTCATCGTCAAATCGCTCAAGCGGATCGGTTTCGTGCTCTTCCCGGTCAATCCGAAGCGACTGCGCTTCATCACGTTTTTGAGCGACATCATCGGCGGCGCCATGGAGGCGGCCATCCATTACAAGGAACTCCAGATCCAGAAGAACGATTTGGGCCGCACCCTGGACACCCTGCGGCACGCCATGGCCGGCTTCATCCAGACAATGTCATTGACCGTGGAAACCCGCGACCCGTACACCGCCGGGCACCAGCACCGCGTTTCCGACCTGGCCCGGAACATGGCCCAGGAAATGGGGCTTTCCCCGTCGCAGATCGAATGCATCCGCATGGCGGGCATCATCCACGATCTGGGCAAAATCTACGTCCCCGCCGAGATCCTCAACCGCTCGGGCGTTCTCGACGACATCGAGTTCAGCATGATCAAGCGCCATCCCCAGGTCGCCTACGACATCCTGAAAAACGTCGATTTCCCCTGGCCGATCGCCGAGATCGTCTACCAGCACCACGAGCGGCTCGACGGCTCCGGCTACCCGCGCGGCCTCTCCGGCGACCAGATCAGCCTGGAGGCGCGCATCCTGTCCGTGGCGGACGTGGTCGAGGCGATGGCCTCCCACCGGCCGTACCGGGAGTCATTGGGAATCCAGATGGCGCTCGCCGA
>CAZKOS010000087.1:4692-12005 GCA_964554445.1 uncultured Spirochaetaceae bacterium
TGGCCTCCCACCGGCCGTACCGGGAGTCATTGGGAATCCAGATGGCGCTCGCCGAAATCGTGCAGAACAAGGGGACGCTCTACGAACCGGACGCGGTCAACGCCTGTTTGCGGCTCTTCATAGAAAAGGGCTATACGTTCAAAAAATAATCACGCGGGACTAAATTGTAGAGACGCACGGCCGTGCGTCCCTACGTTTTCTTCAGCGCGTCGTCGATCCATTCGTCGAGCGCCCTGCTCACCAGCTCCACCTGTCCCAGGATGAGTCCAGCGGTGGCCGATTTTTCCTTCCACGCCTCCAGCGATTCCTCCAATTCTTTCCGCCCCGCCGTCAGGCTCTCCTTCATGACGCGGAGAAGCTTCCCGCGCCGCTGCCTGGGAACGCCGTCCAGATTGAGTATGACCGGATTGAAATCGAATCGGTACCGGACCCTCTCCGCCGCGCATTCCTCCATGAGCGCGAGAAACCGTTCGCGGCCGAGCGCGGTGAGCGAGTAAATCGTCTTCTCGGGCATTTCCCCGCGGCGCGTCTCGCGCCGCTCGAGGTACCGCCGCTCTTCCAGGTGTTTGACGTTTTTATAGATGGCGGGGATGCTCAAGCGCACGACGCCGTCCAGCTCGTACCGCGATATTTCCTTGGCCAAATCGTAAGCGCTCCGCCGCTGCCGGGCCAGCAGGCCCAGGAGCACGAGATCGATCGACGACACCGCCCCTCCCCCGGGTGACGTAATGGAAAAGGAGAGGACCCCCCCAGTGCGCAGCGCCCTCTCCTTCGCCTGATACTATAAATTATATTAGTATATTTTATAGTATTTGTCAAGCCATGATTTGTTGATTCTTTTCCCATTTCCGTTTATCCTGAGCCCGCCGGGGAGGTCGATTGAGATTAATGAAGGCGGGCGGCGGGCGGAAGCGGATGCGCGCGTCCGATCGCCGGCGGGCGCTCCGGCGCCGACATATAAAAACGAGGAGGCGGGCGTTGAAACAATTGCGGGGAGCACGATATTTTCTGTACGCGTTCTCCGCCGCCGGTTACGCCCTGATCCTCGTCTCCCTGGCGGCGGGCGGCGCCGCGTTTTATTCCCCCCCGCTCGAGCGCCTCAAGGAGGGCCTGCCCCGCTTTCTCCCCCCCCTGCCCCTCGACCGCGTCCCCTTCCTCTGGTTCGCCGCGCTGCTCGGGCTCCTCGCTTTCGCGCTCGTCTCGCCGCTCGCCGCCTTCCAGGCCGGCCGATCGCGCGCCGCCCTCGGCGGGCGACGGGCATTGTTCATCTCGGGCCTGCCGCTTCTCGCCCTTTCCGCCCTGTTGTTTTTTCTACCGCCCGCAAACGGGCCGGACGCGGCCAACCTCGTCCTCCTCTTCATTTTTTCGCTGACCGCGGGAGCGGGGGCGGCCGTCTCGCTCGCCCCATACCTGTCGCTGGGCTACACCGCCCTCCCCGAAAACGCGGAGCGCGCGTCTTTGGCGGCGCTCCAGACCGCGTTTCTCTTCGGCGGGGCGCTCCTCCCGGCCGCCCTCCTCCCCGGCTTCTTCGCCTCCGTCCGCGGTCTCGACCCGGCGGCCTCATTCCAGTGGTCGATCTTTCTTATGATCCTCCCGGCGGCCGTCATTTTGAGCGCCGCGTTTTTCGCCACCCGGGAAAAACCGCCCGCCGCGGCCCGGGAGCCGATCCGGCGCCGGGCGGACTCTTTCCTCAAGGCCGCCGCGCACGCCGTGCGGACGGCGGTCTCGGGCCGCGCCTTCCCCCGCTTCCTCCTCGCCGAGGCGTGCGTTTCCTTCGCCCTCGTCCTGCTCGCCGCGGCCTCGTTCTTCGTGGGCCGCGACCTGATGCTCGTGGACCCGGAGTTCACGCGCCTGACAGTCGTCTGTTTCCTCGTCTCGGGGCTTTTGTTCCTGCCCCTCCTCCGGCCGCTGGCGGCGAAACTGGGAATAAGACGGTTGGCGCTGGCGGGACAGACCGCGCTCGCCGCGGGACTCCTGCTCCTCGCCGCGACCGGCCTCGCGCCCGCCGGCTCGGGCCTGCCCTGGAACTGCGCCGTCTCCGCCGCCCAGGCTCCCGACGGCGGCGTCTGGATCGGCACGAAGCGCGGCGCGTCCCGCTTCGCCGCGGGCGCCTGGTCTCAGATCACCCGCGGCGACGGCCTGATCGACGACCGCATCAACTCGATCTCGGCCGACGACGACGGCGTTTGGTTCGCCACGGAGGGCGGCGCCAGCTTCTTCGACGGCAAAAACTGGACCCACTATTCCAGGGCTTCCGGCTTGATCGACAACCGCGTTCTCGCGGTCATGAAGCGCGACCGCACCGTCCGGTTCCTCACCCCGTCGGGCGTCTCCCTGCTCGACAAATACCGATCCGAATGGATCCAGATCGAGCCGCGGGGCCCCGGCGGGAGCGAGCCGGTCGCGCCCCTGACCGCCTTCGCCTTGAGCCCGGAGGGCGATCTCTGGGTGGGTACGGAGAAGGGCGCCTATCGCCTGAGCGGATCCGACTGGACGGAGTTCACGACGGAAAACGGGCTCAAGGACGATACGATCACTTCAATTGAAATCGGCGCTGACGGCGCCGTCCTCCTCGGCACCTACCGGGGCGTGGCGCGCCTCTCCGGATCCACCTGGACCTCCCTGACGCGCGCCGACGGCCTGCCGAGCGACGCGGTTCGCGCGATCAGGACGGCGCCCGACGGCCGGCTGTTCGTCGCCACCGACGCGGGCTGTTTCATCTCCGGCCCCGGGGGGAACAGGGTCCTGACGCGCGCCGACGGCCTGGCCGCCGACCGGGTGGAGGACGTGCTCTTCACCCGGGACGGCGCGACCTGGTTCGTGACCGCGAACGGCGTCACGGCTCTCTCCCGCGGGAGCATGACGACCTACCGGTATCCCCTGCCCCGGATCTGGGGCCTCGTGGCCGCGATCCTGCTCGCCTTTCCCGTCGCCCTGCTCCTCTCCCTCTCCCGCATGTTCACCGCCGAGGCGGCCTCGGCCGCGCGCGAGAAATCGGAGGAGAAGGCGAGCGACCGGCGGGACCCGATGTTCTTCGCCGTCGCGCTTTCGGTGCGGGCGGGAGCCGCGATCGTCGCCCTCGTCGCCGCGGCGTGCCTCCTCTACGGCGGGCGGGAATCGATCGCCAATCCCCTGCCGGTGCGGATCCTGCTCCTGCTGGCGGCGGCGGCCGCGGGAATCGGCCTGCTGTTCCATTCGCGCGGGAAGGAACGAAAGGGAAAGCGAAAGTGAGACCGACGTGGACCTCGTCAACTTCCTCAAAATAAAGCTCGCCACCCACGTGCTCCAGCCCCTGCTCAACCGCCGCTTCCCCGGGCGGCCCCGGCGGACGGTGCGCGGCCCGTGCCAATACGGCCTCGGGGAAAACGGCGCGCTCTTTTCGGCGCGCTTCGCCAAGGCGCGGATGGAAATTACCGCCCTGCGGACGGGCGCGTTGAAGGTCGCGCTCTCCTTCACGCCGGTCCGGAAAACCCCGTACCACGACGGCGAGTATTTCTCCTACGCCGTGGTCGACAAATCCGCGCTCCCGCTCGCGGTGTGGGAAGACGGCCCGCGGCTGGCCGTCGCGGCGGCGGACCCGGACGGCGGGGTCGAGCTCGTCGTCGACCGCGAGACCGGGCTCCTCGGGGCGCGCGGCCGGGACGGCGAGCTCTTCGGGAGGGGACGGGCCGCCGCGGCGGGCGACTGGGTCGAGTTCGCGTTCCGGGTTCCGCGGCCGGCGCTCTGCCTCGGCTTCGGCCAGAAGACCGGCGGGCTCTTCAAGAACGGCAAGAGCTACACGATGTGGAACACCGACTTCTCCGACATGTACGCCGATTCGGACCCGCTCTACCAATCCTGCCCGCTGGCGATCGTCTTGGACGAAAAAGGATCGGCCTTCGGCCTGTTCTTCGACAACCCGCATTACGCCCGGTTCAGGCTGCCGCGGCGCGGCCGGACGGGTCTTTTCCGTTACGGCGCGGCGCGCGGACCGCTCGTCTTCTACCTTTTGGGCGGCCCGCGCCTGCGCGACGTGGTGCGGCAATTCTCGGCGCTCACCGGCTACTACCGCCTCCCGCCCCTCTGGGCGCTCGGCCACCACCACTCCCGCTGGGAGGCGAACGAGAGCGCGGCGCGGCTCGACGGGATCGCGCGCGGCTTCCGGGAACGGGGCATTCCGCTCGACGCGCTGCACGTCGACATCGGCGCCATGCGCGGCTACCGCTGCTTCACCTGGGACCCGGCGCGCTTCCCCGATCCGGACGGATTCTTGAGCGGCCTGCGCGAGCGACGCATTCACCCGGTGGTCATGACCGATCCGGGCCTGAAAACGGACGAGGAGTGGGACGTGTACCGCGACGGAAAGGCGAAAGGCTTTTTCCTCGCCTTTCCCGACGGCGCCCCCGCCCAAGCGCCGGTCTGGCCCGGCCGGGCGGCGTTTCCGGATTTCGGATCGCCCGCCGCGGCGCAGTGGTGGGGCGGTCAATTCAAGGTGCACACGGACAGGCGGATCGACGGGTATTGGATCGACATGAACGAGCCGGCGGCCTTCACGGCGCGCCGCACGTTGCCCGACGCGGTCGTTCACACGGTGGAACCGGCCGCGGCCGGGGGAACGCTGGTCCGCCGCGACCACGCGAGCCTCCACAACTACTACGGCTTCCTCATGGCCCGGGCGACGGCCGCGGGACTCGACCGGCTTCGCCCGGGGAAACGGACGTTTCTCTTCACCCGCTCGTCCTACGCCGGGATCCAGCGGTTCGCCTCGTCCTGGACCGGAGACATCAAGAGCCGGTGGGACCACCTGCGCATGACGCTCCCCATGGTGATGAACCTCGGGCTTTCCGGACAGATCATGACCGGGCCGGACATCGGCGGGTTCTGGGGCGCGCCCACGCCGGAGCTCTTTGTCCGCTTTCTCCAGGCCGCCACGTTTTTCCCCTTCCACCGCAACCACACGGCGGACGGGATGCCGCCCCAGGAGGTCTGGGCCTTCGGCGATGAAGTCGAGACGATCGCGGTCGAGCTCATCCGGCTGCGCTACGCGTTCCTGCTCTACCTCTACACCGCGGTCCGCGAGGGCACGGTCACGGGCGATCCGGTCTGCCGGCCGCTCGCCTACGACTTCCCCGGCGATCCCGGCTGCCTGCGGCCCGAGGTCGCGGATACGGAATACCTCTGCGGCGGCGACCTGCTCGTCGCGCCGGTGCTCGAAAAAGGCCGGACCGGGCGGGACGTGTATTTCCCCGTCTCTCCGGGAGGCGCATCGCCTTCCGCCGAATGGGTGGATTACCTGACACACCGGATCCACCGCGGGGGAAAGGAAGAAACCTTCGATGCGCCGCTCGGCCGCCTGCCACTGTTCGTGCGCCGGGGGGCGGTGCTGCCGCTGCTCGCCGGCAAGCCCGGCGCCTTCACCTCGTCGAGCCAGCTGTACGAGCAGACCCTCCGCCTCGACGTGTACCCGGCGCCGCACATCGCCGGCACGCTCTACCTGGACGACGGCGAGACCCTGGCCTACGCCGAAAAACAGTACTCGCTCGTTTGCGTTTCCGGCCGGGAAGCGGCCGGGCGGATCTCGCTTTCGATCGGGCAGACCGACGGCCGGCAGCCCGCGCCGTTCGGCCGGTTCGCGTCGGTCGCGCTTCGCCTGGCCCGCTACGGAAAGGCGGCCCCGCCCGGCCGGGCGATCGTGAACGGCGAGGAGCTGCGGGGAGAGCGGCTGAGGGCCGAAGGCGATTGGATCGTCATCGATCTGCCCGCCGACAGGCTGCCGCTGACGGTCGAAATCGACGAATAAGCGGCCGCCGTCGAAGCCATCGGTTTGCCTGCGGCGAACCTGTCCCTATACGTTCAGTTTGCGAAAAAAAATATTGTTGACGACGCGTGCCGCCTCCACTACAATCACCCTATCAAGGATACCGCCGAAAACGCCGCCCGGCATAACCGCACGTTTCACCGGACCTGACAAAGTGAAGACCAACTTTTTAATGGTTTCTCTTCACCCTCCTTGATGACTGTACCGGAGGATATGGAGCAATGGCCAAAGGGTTCACACTGGAAGTCAATCCATTCGTCTACCTCGCGAAGCACACGGAAAAAAACGAATGGCTGGAGCACTACGACGAAAAACCGCATCTCACCCCGCGGGAGGAGGAGGCGCTCGACAACGGGAAGCTCACGGAGCTCCTCGCCAAGCGCAACTCCTTTCCCGAGCTGCCGCTCGTCAACTACACCACCCAGTACGGCATGGGCTGCTTCGAGGGCCTGAAGGCCCTGCCCCAGAAGGACGGCAGCCTCAAGCTCTTCCGGCCGGACGAGAACGCCAAGCGCATGGAAAACTCCATGGCGGGGCTCATGATGCCGGTCTACCCGGCCGCCCTCTTCACGGCCGCCGTGAAGAAAACCGTGGCCCTGAACAAGAAGCTCGGCTTCGCCCCGGCCTATGATCCCGGGTGGGAGAAGGGCAATTTCGCCGACGGGCATTCCGTCTACGTCCGGCCCTTCAGCTACTCCGAGGGCGCGATCGGCCTGGGCATTTCCAAGCACCCCTGGGTGGTCATCGTCACCACCCTCGTGGGGAAGTACTTCGAGGCGGAGAAACCCTCGGCCGTCACCACGGACATGATCCGGGCCACCCCCGGGGGCACCGGCTGCATCAAGTGCGACGCCAACTACGTCGCCGCCACCCTGGCCAAGAAGAGAGCCGAGGCCGCGGGCTACATGGAGGCGATCTTCCTCGACGCGTGCGACCGGAAATACGTGGAGGAGGGATCGTCCTGCAACATCTTTTTCCTCCTCAAGTCGGGCGTTCTCGTCACGCCCGAGCTCGGGGACACCATCCTCCCCGGCATCACCCGCAAGTCGATCCTCGTCATCGCCGGGGACCTGGGCATCACGACCGAGGAACGGCGCATCACCATCGAGGAGGCGATGAACGAATCCAAGGAAGTCTTCGTCACCGGCACGGCGGCGGGCATTTCCTACTTCGAATCCATCACCCACAAGGGAAAGACCGCCCGCTTCAACGACGGCAAAATGGGAGAAGCGACCCGGGAGCTCCTGCACGCCCTCAAGGGCATCCAGTACGGCGCCGTGCCCGACAAGTACGGGTGGATGTTCGACGTGGACAGATAGGGACGGATTCGCATTCAACACAGAGACACGGAGGACACGGAGAAGAGAAGAAAGCGAACCACCGATTACACTGATAAGAACTGATAATACAGATAAGAAATAGAAAAAACTTCTTCGCTCATAAACAATTGAGGTGAAAAAGATTTATGCTGAAAAGCAAATGCTTTTCAGCATTTCCGATTATAATGGTTTTCTAT
>CAZKOS010000088.1:0-1693 GCA_964554445.1 uncultured Spirochaetaceae bacterium
ACGGATCCCGCGTTCAGCTGGTGACCGCGCCGCGGCTTGCGGAGGACACCAGGCGCGCGTACTTGTAGAGCGCGCCGTGGGTGTAGGCGATCTCCCGGGGCTTCCAGCCGGCCTTGCGCCGGGCGATTTCCTCGTCGCTCACGTCCGCCTGGAGAAGTTTCCGCGAGGCGCTGATGGTGATCACGTCCCCGTCCTTGAGGAAGGCGATGAGCCCGCCCGCCTGCGCCTCGGGGGCGATGTGGCCGACGAGAATGCCGTGGCTTCCTCCGGAGAAGCGGCCGTCGGTGATCAGGGCGACGTCGTTGAGGAGCCCCGCGCCCGCGATCGCCGCGGTGGGGGCGAGCATCTCGCGCATCCCCGGCCCGCCCTTGGGCCCCTCGTAGCGGATGACGATCGTGTCTCCCTTGCGGATCTTCCCGTCCAGGATCGCCGCCAGCGCCTCCTCCTCCCGCTCGAACACGCGGGCCGGACCGGTATGCTCCGCCTCTTCCAGGCCGCAGGTCTTCAAGACGGCGCCCTCCTCGGCCAGGTTGCCCCTGAGGATGAAGATGGGTCCCGACGCCCTCACCGGGCGCTCGAAGGGATGGATCACGTCCTGCCCGTCCAGGGACACGCGCACGCCCGCCAGGTTTTCCGCGAGCGTCTTGCCCGTCACCGTCAGGCAGTCGCCGTGGAGGAGCCCCCGGTCGAGGAGCGTCTTCATCACCGCTTCCACCCCGCCGACCCGGTGCAGGTCGTTCATGACGTAGCGCCCGGCCGGTTTCATGTCGCAGAGAATGGGCGTGGTTTCGGCGAAGGGATTGAAATCGTCTATCGTGAGGGGCACCTCCGCCTCCCTGGCCAGGGCGAGGAGGTGGAGGACGGCGTTGGTGGAGCCGCCGAGGGCCATCACCGTCCGGATCGCGTTTTCGAAGGCCCGGCGGGTCATGATGTTCCGCGGGCGGATATTGTTCCGGATGAGGCCCGAGAGGAAACCGGCGGCCCGCTGCATTTCCGCGCGCTTCGCCTTGTCCACCGCGGGGAGGGAGGCGTTTCCCGGCGGCGCCATGCCGAGGGCGACCATGGCGGAGGCCATGGTGTTGGCGGTGTACATCCCGCCGCAGGCGCCGGGCCCCGGGCAGGCGGCGCACTCGATGCCGTGGCGCTCCTCCTCGGTCATCATCCCGCGGCCCGCCGCGCCGACGGCCTCGAAGGCGCTGACGATGTCCACGTCCCGGCCCCGGTATTTCCCGGGCAGGATCGTGCCGCCGTAGAGGAAGATCGAGGGCAGGTTGAGGCGCGCCATGGCCATCACCGTGCCGGGGATGGTCTTGTCGCAGCCGCCCAGGCCGAAGAGGGCGTCCATCTGGTGGCCGCGCGCGACCAGCTCGATCACGTCGGCGATCGTGTCGCGGCTCACGAGCGAGCACTTCATCCCCTCGTGGCCCATCGCCTCGCCGTCGGTCACCACGAAGGTGTTGAACTGGAGCGGCATGCCGCCCCCCTTGCGGAGCGGTTCCTTGGCCCACTCGGCGAGCTCGTTCAGGTGGTAATTGCAGGGGGAGACTTCGCTCCCCGCGCTGGCCAGGCCGATGATCGGCTTGGTGAAATCCTCGTCCTCAAACCCGACCGCGCGGAGCATGGCGCGGTTCGCGGTCTTGGACAAACCTTCCGTCATTTCCCGGCTGTGCCGGTTGAGTTGTTCAGCCATGAT
>CAZKOS010000088.1:1793-11929 GCA_964554445.1 uncultured Spirochaetaceae bacterium
TGGACAAACCTTCCGTCATTTCCCGGCTGTGCCGGTTGAGTTGTTCAGCCATGATGACCTCCTATTTCCAGCGTGTTGATAACGTCACCGCTACCGGCACGGTATTCCTTCTCATTTGGAGAAAAAGAGGACACGAAGCACACGAAGGAAATGAAGAACACGAAGAAAGATAAAAAGGAAAATAAGGATCTTTACAAAATAAGCAAACCATTCTTTTCTTCCTTCGTGTGCTTCGTTCCTCTTCGTGCCCTTCGTGTCCTCTTCCCGGTTTGTGTTTCATGCCAAGAAGGTTATCAACCAATATTCATGTAACCTGTCGGAACCCATTCAGGTACGGCAGCGCGGCGGCCCGGGCGCGGATCTCCCCTTCATGGGCGAGGAGCCCCTCGGTCGAGTCCCAGGTTCCCAGGAGAAAGGCCTGCCGGTTCGACTCCGGAAGCTCGAACGGGAGCTCGCCGCCGGGCCAGCGGATTTTCTTCTCCCCGAGGTCGATCGAGAACTCCGCCTCCGGTTTCGCCGCGGCGGCTTCCATGAGCGACGCGATCGCCTCGCGCGGAAGCCGCACCGCGGGCATCCCCAGGGCCGTGCAGTTGCCGGAGAAGATCTCGGCGAACGATTCCCCGGCGAGCGCCCGGATGCCCCAGTCGAGGAGCGCCTGCGGGGCGTGCTCGCGCGACGAGCCGCAGCCGAAGTTCTTGTTCACCAGGAGGATGCTCCCGCCCCGGTAGCGCGGGTCGTTGAGCGGGTGCGGCTTCTCGTTCCCCGCCTCGTCGTACCGCTCGTCGAAAAACGCGTACCGGCCGATCCCTTCGAACGTGATCGCCTTCAAATAACGCGCGGGAATGATCCGGTCCGTGTCGATCTCGTCCCCCGGCAGGGGTATGGCCCGCCCCTTGATTTCCTTCACGATCGTCTTCTCTTTCGCCATCGTTATTCCTCCCGCTTCACTTGATAGAAGAAAGAACAATAAGGAATCCAGGAAACCAGGAGAAGAAAAAGGTAAAGAAAAAAGGCATTTTAGTATTCTTTTTTTTCTTCATCCCTTTCCCTTTCTCCCTTCCTGCTTTCCTTTTTTCCTGGTTTCCTGGTTTCCTTATCGACTTATCCTTCTTCGCAGCTACATGACGTCCCTGACGTCGATGACCTCTCCGGCGAGGGCGGCGGCGGCCACCATGGCCGGGCTCATGAGAATGGTCCGGCCCTTGGCCGATCCCTGCCGGCCGATGAAGTTCCGGTTGGAGGAGCTCGCGCAGATCTGGTCGCCCTCCAGGCGGTCGGGGTTCATCGCCAGGCACATGGAACAGCCGGCGTGCCGCCACTCGAATCCCGCGTCCCGGAACACGGCGTCCAGGCCGAGCTCCTCGGCCCGGCGGCGGACCGCCTGCGAGCCCGGCACGGCCAGGGCCCTGACGCGCGGCGCGATCTTCTTTCCCTTGAGGACCGCCGCCGCGGCCTCGAGGTCGCTCAGGCGGCCGTTGGTGCAGGAGCCCAGGAAGGCGACGTCGATCTTCCGGCCCCGCACCGGCTCTCCCTCCGCGAACCGCATGTGCGCGAGCGCCTGCGCGGCCGCGTCCCGGCGCTCGGGCGGAAGCTCGGAGAGACGGGGGATGCGCCCGGAGACGCCGACGCCCTGCCCGGGGTTGATCCCCCAGGTCACCATCGGCTCGAGGGTGGCGGCGTCCAGCTCGTAGACGTCGTCGTAGTCCGCGTCCGGGTCGGAGGCGACGCTTTCCCAGAAGCGGATCGCCCGCGCAAGCTCCTCCCCCGCGGGCGCGAGCTCGCGACCGGCGATGTACTCGAAGGTGGTCTTGTCCGGATTGCAATAGCCCAGGCGGGCGCCGCCCTCGATGCTCATGTTGCAGATCGTGAGCCGTCCCTCCATGGAGAGCCCGGCGATCGTGCCGCCGCCGTACTCGTAGGCGAACCCGATGCCGCCTTGGGCGCCCAGGTCGGCGATGACCCGCAGGATGACGTCCTTGGCGAACACGCCGCGCGGCAAATCCCCCTCGACCTTGATGAGCCGGAGCCTGGGCTTGCGCAGGGCCAGGGTCTGGGTCGCCAGCAGATCGCGGATCTGGGAGGTGCCGATCCCCAGCGCCAGCGCGCCGAGCGCGCCGTGGGTGGAGGTGTGGGAATCGCCGCAGGCGATCGTCATCCCCGGCTGGGTGAGCCCCAGCTCCGGCCCGATGACGTGGACGATCCCCTGGCGGCCGCTCGCCGGTCCGAAGTAGCGGATGCCGCTCTCCCGGACGTTCTTTTCGAGCTCGGCGATCATCGCCTCGGCCTGGGGATCGCCGAAGGGCCGCTCCTGCGAAAGAGTGGGCACGATGTGGTCCACCGTGGCGAAGGCGCGCCCCGGGAAGAGCACCGGCAGCCCCTTGGCCCGCGCCATCTGGAACGCCTGCGGCGAGGTCACCTCGTGCACGAGGTGCAGGCCGATGAAGAGCTGATCCTCGCCCGTGGGCAGCGTCGCCACCTTGTGCATGTCCCAAACCTTGGTCAACAGTGTCTTTCCCATACGCCTCCATCCATCGTCGCTTGAAATATTTCATTTTTTACATGAAAGAGCCTTTCGCCCGCCGGCGCCCGGGTGACGAAAGCATGTCGTTCTGAATATACAAAAAGTCGCGGAGATGATCTATCGGTTATGCATTATTCCGGCGGCATCATTTTGATCGAAATGATGCTCCCCTGTCTTCGTCTTCGTCTCTTCCTTTATTATCCGCGTGCATCCGCGTCTGATCCGCAGTTTTTTTCTTCTCTCTTCAGTGCGGGTGAGACGCCCGCACTACCCGGCGGTGTTATCGGTGGTTCCCTTCATCACGCGTCGTAGGTCGGCGCCTTATACGTCCGCGGATCCTTCACGAAGAAGACGAAGGAAAAGAAGGCGAGCAGGGCGCAGACGGCTCCGACGACGAACAACACCATGAAGTCCAGGTGGAAGACGTCGAGCATGATGCCGCCCAGGAGGGGCATGAGGCCGAAGGAGGCGGCGCTCAAGGAAGTGGCGAGCGCCGAATAGCGGATGCGGCTCTGGTCGTCTCCGAACTCCGTGATGAACACCTGGAAGCTGTTGAGGCGGGCGTTGAAGTTGATCCCGACGATGAAAAAGACGACGGCGACCGTAAACGGCTGGGGAAACAAAATCACGAGCAGCAGTCCGAGGAAGCTGCCGAACGCCCCGATCCGCAGGACGTTCAGGTTCCCCAGCTTGTCCCCGATGTACCCGAGGGCGAACCCGGACAACAGGAAACTGAGGTTGTACAGGAAGGTATAGAGCACGATCGCGTCGGTGCCCACCGCCAGGTATTTCCTCGCGAAGTAGGCGTACAGGGCCGCCCCGGATTCGGATACGCTCAAGAGGACCTGCGTGACGAGAAAGCGCACGAAATTGCGGTCCTTTTTCAGCACTTCCCTCAGCGACCGGAGGAAGTTGCGGAGGCTCTTCCGGGCGACCGGCGGCGAGGGCTCCGTCTCCTGGATCGAGAGGAAGGCGGAGAACGAGAGGAAGAGGAGGAGGAACCCGAAAAAAATGGTCAGCTGGTAGTTGCCGGGAAAGGAAAAATTCCTGAGAAGATAATCGATGAGGAGCGGCGCCGCGATGCCGCCCGCGCCGCCGATGAAGGAACGCCAGGCGTTGGTCCGGGCGCGGCGGTCGACCGGGATCGTCTTGGCGCAGAAGTCGATCCAGGCGGGGTTGTACACGCCCCCCATGAATGAGAAACCGAGGTAGAAGAACAGGACGACGACGGCGGTGGCCCGCGGGCCGATCACGGGGAGGAGGAAAACCGACAGGGCCATGCAGAGCACGAACATCCGCTGGATGAAGCCGCCCGTGGCGATGAATTTCTTGCGGAACGCCGACCGCTCGGCGATCCCGGTGGTGAACAGGCCCGGGATGTTGTAGCCGATCATGAAGAGCGCCGGCACGAGGCTCACGATGATCGGCGAGTCGAAGAGCTGCTGGATGAACACCACCATGATGGTCATCTGGTTGAAAAACACGACCCCGGCCATGAAAATGCCCGAGTCGAGGGATTGGAAGAGAATGTTCCGCCGCACGAGGGCCGGATATTTTTTCGCCATGGCCGGAATCCTGTCCGCTCGAAGTGGAACCGGCCGCCGCGCAACCGGTTCAGCGGATGGTAGCATCTAGCGGGAAGAGTGTAAAGCGCGGGATTCCATCGCCGGGGGGAAGAAGAACCGCGGCCGGGGAGTGCGGGCGTCTCGCCCGCACTGAAAAGAGAAAACCGCCCACGGAGACGAAGATTTTTCCACAGCCCGGAAAACCGAGTGCCGGTTCCCGATCGGTTCACTGGAAAGCCGAATAACGGCCCTTCGGCCGAACTGTTCAGGCTCTCCGCCGGACAACGATTTTCACGAGTACATTACAGATACAAAACCCCCGGCGCGCGGCCGGGGCCGCGCATCACGACGCTTTCGCGAACTCGCGCCAGCCGTGGGAACGGAGCCATTGCTCCAGCCTCGTCAGCCTGGGGTAGATCGCGCGCAGCGCCTTCAGGTCCGCGTCGAAATCGTGGGTCATGTGCCAGAGAGCCATCTTGTACATGGCCTCGCCCATTTTTTTCGTCTCCTCGACGGGGAACCGCTCGTAGCGGACGTCGTGGCCCAGCACCTGGGCGAACGTGTCCGCGATGCTTCTCATGGTGAGCTCGTCGCTCGCGATCTCCATTTCGCGCCCCAGCCATTCGTCCCGGTTTTCAAACGCGATGTCGACGAACTCCCCGTAGTCCTCCAGGGCCAGCAATTGCAGCTTTCCCTCGGCCGGGCTCGGCGAGCGGAACACTCCTCCCAGGATCGCCTTGCGGGTATCCGGCCGCAGGTAGTTGCTCATAAACGAGACCGGCCGGAAAATCGTCGTGGGAAGTTTCTTGCGGCGAATGTAGAGCTCGATCTCCCGCTTGCTGTCGAAGAACGGAATGCCGGTATGCTTGTCGGCCGCGCCGACCGAGCTGAAGATGAAGTGCTTGATTCCCGCGTCGAGCGCGGCGTCGGCCGTCGCCAGGCCGTGCGCGATTTCCGCCTGCGGCCCCTCTTCCATCGAGGTCGTCATCGCGAAGACGCCGTACGCTCCCTTCATGGCCGCGCGCAGCGACGATGAGTCGTTCATGTCTCCCACGACCGCGTCGATCTTTTTGGCCTCGAGCGCGGCGAGGGCCTCGGGCCTTTTCCCGCGCGTCAACGCCCGGATTTTCCACCCGTGCCTCATAAGCGAGTCCGCGACGGCGCTTCCCTGTTGCCCGGTCGCGCCGATAACCAAAATAACGTTTTTCTTTTTGTCAATCATGACATCCTCCAACAAACTTTTTTCTCCTTTATTTGAATTTACTAAGGAGAGAATCGAAAAGAAAGAGCTGGAAATTTCAAAAAACAGTTGCCGAACGGCTGCCGTGGTAGTATTATTGTGACGTCTATTGTGAATGTTTTCACAATAGACGTCACGGAACGGTTCGCCCGGTTGCCGGCAAGGCGCCTCCGGTCCGTTCCCGTGCAAAACGATTTCAAGACAGTCCGATTTTCCTCGATCGTGAAGACGGGTTCCGGACCATCCGGTTCGAGACCTCCGCCGACGGGACGGGGAACGGTCGGAATCTTCGGGGTGATACCGTGGGTAAGGCGATCGCGAATTACGAAGCGCAGCTGGAGCGGATCAGGGCGGCCAAGGCGGCCGAGGCCCTCGACGACAAGGTGGTGATCCAGGTGGGGAACGCCACCTGCGAGAACGCGGCCGGTTCCCGGGAGGTGGAGCGGGAGTTCCGGAAACTGGTCTCCGCCTCGGGGCGGTCGGACGTCGTCATCAAGCAAACGGGCTGCACCGGCCGGTGCGCGGCGGAGCCCATTGTCAGCGTTTACCTGCCCCGCAAGAGCCCGCTCAAGTACGAGATGGTGACGGTGGAAAAAGTCCAGCGCATCTTCCTGGAAACGGTGCTGAACCGGCGCCTGGTCACCGACTATCTCCTGGATAAGAAAACCAACAACGTCTATACCCACCTGATCACGTTCTTCTCCAGCAACGTCCGGAAAAACGGGCGCGATTTCGACCGCGTCGCCTACTGCCGGGACCGCCTGAGCGAACGCGACGCCGCCGGCGTCAACGTGAAGATCTCCTACGGCTCAGGCTTCGGTTTCCGGGACGAAATCGGCGCGAGCCGCCACTACGCGATCGTGTACCCGGAGCACGTCTTCTACAAGGCGGACACGAAGGAGGAAATCGACCGGATACTGAGCGAGCACGTCCTGGGCGGCGGGATCGTGGCCGAGCTCGAGATCACCAAATCGTTCCTGGCCGAGCGCTTTTTCGAAACGTACGGCGACGTGCCTTTTTTCAACAAGCAGACCCGCCTCACCTTGAGAAACTCCGGCATCATCGATCCCGAATCGATCGAGGACTACATTTACTACGACGGCTTCAAGGCCCTCTGCCGGGTGCTGGACGGGATGACCCCCGGGGACGTGAGAGGGGAGATGAAGAAATCCGGGCTGAGGGGCCGCGGGGGCGGCGGGTTCCCGCTCGGCCTCAAGTGGGAGCTCACCGCCCGCGAGCCGGGTGAAAAAAAATACATGATCTGCAACGCGGACGAGGGCGACCCCGGCGCCTTCATGGACCGGAGCACGCTGGAGGGCGACCCCTATTCGGTCATCGAGGGCCTCATCATCGGCGCCTACGCCACCGGCGCCCGCAAGGCCTACTTCTACATCCGCGCCGAATACCCGCTCGCCATCGAGCGCATCGAGAAGGCGCTCGTCAAAACGCGCGAGTACGGCTTCCTGGGAGAGCACATCGCCGGGTCGGATTTTTCGCTCGACATCGAAGTGCGGCTGGGCGCCGGCGCCTTCGTCTGCGGCGAGGAGACCGCGCTCATCCGCTCCATCGAGGGCAAACGGGGACAGCCGCGCTTCAAACCGCCCTTCCCCTCCGTGCGGGGACTCTGGGATTGCCCGACCACGGTCAACAACGTCGAGACCCTGGCCAACGTCCCGGTCGTCGTCCTTTACGGCAGCGGCTGGTTTTCGAGCATCGGCACTCCCACCAGCGCGGGCACCAAGGTCTTCGCCCTGGCGGGAGACATCCGCAACACGGGCCTGGTGGAGGTGCCGATGGGCACCACCCTGCGCGAGATCATCTACGACATCGGCGGCGGCATCCCCGGTGACAAGGCGATCAAGGCGATCCAGACCGGCGGGCCGTCGGGAGGATGCATCCCGGCCTCAAAGATCGACACCATCGTCGATTACGAGAGTCTCCTCTCCGCCGGCTCGTTCATGGGCTCGGGCGGAATGATCGTTCTCTCCGAAGACGCCTGCATGGTGGACGTGGCCCGGTTTTTCCTCCAGTTCACCAAGAGCGAATCCTGCGGCAAGTGCACTCCCTGCCGCGAAGGCACGGTGCGCATGCTGGAAATACTGGACCGGATCGTGGAGGGGAAGGGCTGTGAAGAGGACCTGGACAAGCTCGAGCGCCTGGGCCGCACCATCAAGAAGGCCTCGCTCTGCGGGCTGGGACAGGCGGCCCCCAACCCGGTCTTGAGCAACCTGGCCAATTTCCGGGAGGAGTTCCTCAGCCACGTGCGCGAGAAGCGGTGTCCCGCCAAGAAATGCGCCAAGCTCCTGCGCTACGTCATCAAGGAGGACGCCTGCATCGGCTGCACCGCCTGCGCCCGCGCCTGCCCGGTGAACTGCATCTCGGGCAAGGCCAAACAGGTCCACGTGATCGACCAGGAGCGCTGCATCAAGTGCGGACAGTGCCACTCGGTCTGCAAATTCAAGGCGGTGGAAAGGGAATGACGATGACGACGAAAACGACCGTGAAAAAAATCAATGTCACCATCGACGGCCGGAAGGTGAAGGTGCCGGCGGGCAGCACCATCATGCAGGCGGCCGAGACGATCGGAGTCCGCATCCCGCGGCTCTGCTACCACCCCAAGCTTTCCATAGAAGGAGCCTGCCGGATCTGCATCGTGGAAGTGAAGGGGATGAAGAACTGGGTGGCCTCCTGCGCGCTCGAGGCGGCCGAGGGCATGGAGATCACCACCAGCACGCCCGAGATCCGGCAGGCCCGGCGCGACATCTGCGAGCTCATCCTCGACAATCACCCGCGCGAGTGCCAGACCTGTGAGCGCGACGGGAGCTGCGAGCTCCAGAACCTCGCCTACACCCTGGGCGTGCGGGAACGGCTGTTCGAAGGGGCGCGCAAGAAGCACCCGGTGGAGGACTCGAGCTTCTCCGTGGTGCGCGATTCCGAGAAGTGCATCCTCTGCCAGCGCTGCGTGCGCGTCTGCGAGCAGATCCAGGGCGTCCACAACCTGCAGCAGCACGGACGCGGGTTCGACACGGTGGTGACGCCGGCCTACCGGGGAGACATGAGCGACTCCGTCTGCATCAACTGCGGCCAGTGCATCAATGTCTGTCCCACCGCCGCCTGGACGGAGAAAAACCTGACCGAGGACGTCTGGAAGGCGCTGGCCGACCCGGCCAGGACGGTGGTGGTCCACGTCGCCCCGTCCATCCGCGCCGCCATCGGCGAGGGCTTCGGCCTGCCGCCCGGCACGCCCGCCGCCGGCAAGACGGCGGCCGCCCTGCGGCGCCTGGGCTTCGACGTGGTCTTCGACACCAACTTCGGCGCCGACCTCACCATCCTGGAGGAGTCTCACGAGCTCCTGGAGCGTCTCAAATCCGGCGGCCCCTTCCCGCTCATCACCTCGTGCTCCCCGGGATGGGTGACGTACATGGAGAAGTTCTATCCCGAGTTCATCCCCAACATGTCCTCCTGCATGTCGCCCATGACCATGCTCTCCTCCCTCCTCAAACAGTACTACCCGAGGCTTTCCGGCAAGAGGCCGGAAGAGATCTACGTCGTCTCGGTCATGCCCTGCACGGCCAAGAAATTCGAGTCCCGCCGGCCGGAGTTCTTCAAGGACGGCGTCCCGTACACCGACGCCGTGCTCACCACCCGGGAGCTCATCTACATGATCAAGAGTTACGGCATCGATTTCGCAAACCTGCCGGACGAGATGATGGACAATCCGATGGGCATGTCGAGCGGCGCGGCCGACATCTTCGGCACCACCGGCGGCGTCATGGAGGCGGCCCTGCGCACGGCCGTGGAAAAGATCACCGGCCGGGAGCTTCCGACCATCGACTACGAGATGGTGCGCGGCGTGGAGGGGCTGAAGACGGCGGAACTGGACGTGGGGGGGACGACGGTGAAGATGGCCGTCGCCAACGGCCTGGTGAACGCCGGCGTCATACTCGACCGCATCAAGGCCGGGGAGCTCTTCCATATCGTCGAGATCATGGCCTGTCCCGGCGGCTGCATCGGCGGGGGCGGCCAGCCGTACCCGCCCAAGGGAACGTATACGATCGATTACGACTTGTACCGAAAACGGGCCCAGGCGCTCTATTCGGTCGACGCGCAGAAGCAGATTCGCAAGAGCCACGAGAATCCGTACATTGCCAAGCTGTACGAGGAGCTGCTCGGGGAACCGGGCAGCGAGACCGCTCATCGGCTTTTGCACACCCGGTATCACCGGCGCTTTCCCAGGGGGATCAAATGAAACTGACCGAGCCGCTCGCACGCACGCTGGACAAGGACATCCTGGATTTCATTGAAGAGAAAAAGAAGGACGAGCATCCGGACAGCTACCTGATCGCCGTCATGCACAAGGTGCAGGACCGCTACGGGTACCTGAGCCGGCAGCACATGCAGGAGATCGCCGAGGCGCTGGAAGTGCCGGCGGCCGCGGTGAGCGGCGTGGCGACGTTCTACCACTTCTTCCGGCTGAAGCCGCGCGGCAAATTCTCAATCTCCGTCTGCCTGGGCACGGCCTGCTACGTGAAGGGCGCGGACAGGATTCACGAGGGCTTCTGCAGCGAGTTGGGGATCAAGGAGGGAGAGACCACCAAGGACGGCCTCTTCTCCATCGAAAGCACCCGCTGCCTGGGGGTCTGCGGCCAGGCCCCGGTGGTGATGATCAACGACCGCGTCTTCGGCAAGGTCACGCCGGAGGCGATCCCGTCCATCATCAAGGATTTGGTGAAAGAGGAATAGAAGTCCGTCGATTTATTTCTTCCGAAACCGGCTGATTCCCCTGCCGATCTCCTCCGCGGAGAGAGTG
>CAZKOS010000089.1:0-2452 GCA_964554445.1 uncultured Spirochaetaceae bacterium
CTTTCTCCGCCTTCAAGAGAAAAACCCCGAACTCTTTTTCGCCTTCGCCGTGATCCCGCTTCAGGGTGAGGACGCGATCGTATTCAATCCCCGTAAAGCCGATGTGTTCCAGATCGCGTTTCAACTTCCCGGCGTCGAACCCGTGGTGCCCCTTGAAATCCGGGATGTGGCTGTGAAAGCCGCCGTCCTCCTTTTCCAGGTCGGCGATGAAAAGGAGTCCCGGCTCACGGAGAGCGCGGAAGCAGCGGGAGAGGAGCCCCAGGTGGTCCGGGAAGTGGTGGAGCGCCATCAGGGAAAAAAAGGCGTCGCAGGCGAAGTCGGCCGGGGGAAAATCGGCGAGGTCGACGCGGAGGGGAAAGAAATGCGCGAGACCGGCCGCGGCGATTTTACGCGTGACGGCCTCGATCATGCCCTGCGATGAATCCACCAGGGTGACGCGTGAAAACGCGTCGGCGAGCGCAAAGCTCAAGAGGCCCGTCCCGCATCCGAGCTCGACGGCCTGTCCGGCCCGTCCGGCCGCGGGGAGGAAACGTCTGATCGCGCGGGCGACCGTCGCCGCCCGTTCACGCCGCGCGGGATCATCGTCCCAGACCGCCGCGGCGGCATCGAAGTCCATCGGCATGCTTGAATATACATCGCGGACGAGTCTTCGTCACCCCGGAAAAATCGGAGCAGGGTCTCCTAGCGGGAAATGCGTGAAAAAGGGAAAAATCTCATTGCGGACACGGATTCACCCCCTCCCCCGCCTTCAGGTTTCCGAAGAGCCCGATGCCGGCGGCGGCGTCGCGGAGCGCGATCCGGAGCGGGGCCCGGCGCGCCTCTCCGCCGGGTTCGACGAGGGAGAGGCGGACCGAATATTCCATTGATTTATTTTGGCGTTTTCGGGCCGCCCATATTATATTTATACGGATTCTCATGCACACGCAACCGGTTTCTCACAGTACGCCTTTATGACGGTCCCCGCCCCGCTCCTCGACGTCAAGGAAAAGGTGCGCCGCAGCCTCGTCTTCTCGATCTACGACGGCGTCGCTTTTTCGATCATGTTCGGAATGAGCGACTCCTTCTTCCAACCCTTCGGCAAATTCCTGGGAGCCGACATCATCGTCCTCGGGCTCATCAGGTCGCTTCCCATCGCCGTCGGCTCGATCTCGCAGCTTTTCGCGGGCCAGCTGGCGGCCGTGTTCAAGAGCCGGCGTCGGTTCATAAGCCTCTTCGCCTTTCTCCACGCCCTCATGTTCGTCCCGGTGTTCCTCTGCTGGTTCCTCGGCGCCGGACGGGTCGCGGCCCTGATCCTGTTCGTCATTCTCGCCAATGTCTTCTTCATGCTGCCCATCCCCCTCTGGTCGAGCTGGATGGGCGATCTCATGGACGAAAAATCCCGGGGCAGCTACCTCGGCCGCCGCTCGAGCATCTCCAGCGTCGGGACCTTCCCCTCCATGATGGCGGCCGGCTTCATCCTGGACGAAATGAAAAATCTCGGCCGGCCCTACGTGGGGTTCGTCGTCATTTTCAGCGTCGCCTTCGTCGCCCGCGGCGTGTCCGCGTGGTTTTTGAGCCGGAAATACGATCCGCCCTACGACTACCAGGCGCGCCGTTCGCTCTCCTTCCGGGCGTTCGTCGACAACGCGAAAAAAACCAACATCGGCCCCTTCGTCCTGTACATGGGACTCCTCAATTTCGCCATGAGCATGATCGCCTCGTACATCGATCCCTTCCTGCTCTTCGGCGTCAAGGTCGGTTATCTCCCCTGGACCGCCCTCACCGCCACGCTCCTCGCCGTCAAGTTCCTCTTCATGCCCGTGTGGGGGCGGGCCTGCGACCGGTACGGCACGCGCAAGGTGCTCCTCGTTTCGAGCGCCGTCATCGGCGTCATCCCGCTCCTCTGGTACTGGGGCTACCTCCTGCCGTTCGCGTTTTTCATCCAGGTGGCGGCGGGATTCGGCTGGGCCGGGTTCGAGATCTCCGCCTTCAACTTCCTCTTCGACAACACCTCGGTCGGCAACCGCGTCACGACCGTTTCCATCTACAGCATGACGAACGGAATCATGACCCTGGCCGGGAGCCTGGCCGCCGGCATGCTCGTCTCCTGGGCCGGCACCTGGCCCGGCGTTCCGGCCGCGACCGCCGGAATCGCGCAACGGTTCACCCTCATCCCGGACCGGTTCCTGTGGTCGCCTTACATCGTCATCTTTCTCGTCTCAGGGGTCATGCGATTGTCGTTGACCGTCGTGTTCGCCCGCTTTCTCAAGGAAACGCGACCCGTCCGGCACATCCGCGCGTACCATCTTCCCCTGCGCATCCTTTCCATGATGCCCACCCGCGGGATCGTGGCCCGCATCTCCATCCTCGCCCGCATCGCCTGGCGGAAGAGAGCGGTAAAAAGCGTTCAGGTGGGAGCGGAGGGGGATGAAAGCGACGGGAAGAGCGACCCGGGAAACGTTCGCTGAGCCCC
>CAZKOS010000089.1:2552-5058 GCA_964554445.1 uncultured Spirochaetaceae bacterium
TTGATGCGGAGCGCTAGTTGAGCACGTCCTTCTCGAAAACGCCCGAATCCAGATTTTTAAACACCTTGATGTTATAATATCGATCCTGCTCGAAATCGCCGTAGGCCTCGTAATGGTCGCACAGGTCGTCGATGATGTCCGCGATCGAGTGGATGGGATTGAAGCCGAGATAGGTCCGCGCCTTGCGCACCGCCACCTTGTAGTTGCGGAAGTCCTGGATGTTTTTCAGCTCGATGGCGATTTTGAGCCCCATACGCTTTTCGACCTCCCCCTTCACCATGTCGGCCACCTGGCCCACGGTGTAGTTCTCGGACGTGACATTGAACACGCCGCTCACGGCGTAGTCGGCCTGGATGGCGCGCACGAAGGCGGTGGCCGCGTCGCGGATGTCGTAGATCGGGCGCCAGATGGCGGGATTGTTGACGACGACCTTTTTCTGCGTAATGGCGGTCTTGAACATGGTGTTCACGATCAGGTCGAAGCGCATGCGCGGGCTGTAACCGGAGATCGTCCCCTGGCGCAGGGAGATGACGGAGAACTCCCGCGAGGCGAGCTGGCGCGCCGCCAGCTCGCCCTGGAGCTTCGATATCCCGTAGGGGTAGGTGCTGATCGTCGGCGCCTCCTCGTCGTAGAGCTTGTCGACCGTGTAGCCGTAGACCGAGCAGGAGCTCGCGAGGATGAAGCGGCGCACGCCCGCCGACCTGGCCAGAAAGGCGATGTAAGCCGGCAGGGCGGCGTTGTCGATGAAATTCTTCGCCGGGTTGTATTCGGCCATGGGATCATTGGAGAGCCCGGCCAAAAAGACGACCTGTTCGTACGGCGCGAGATCCTCGCGCGTGCAGCGGAAGAGCTCCTTCTGCACGACATTGACGTTCGGGGGGAGATTGTTTCCGAACCAGAGGAGGTCGATCACGTCGACCTCGTACCCGTGCTCCACGAGCATGGGGACCAGCACCGATCCGATGTAACCGGCGCCGCCGGCCACGAGTATTTTCATGTCCGTTTCTCCTTTCGAATTCCGCCGTCGAGCGCATCCAGGATTTTTTTCATGAGCGAACAGTCGAGCGACGTATCGGCCGGCGCGGAGAAGCCCGCGTCCCCGATCGACAGCTTCCCGATCGGCCGCGCCGGGTCGAGCGCGACGGCGTACTCGTACACCGTCTTCCGCTCGCCGCCGACGTGCACGACGCCGCGCGCGTCCCGGTCGACGAGCTCCGCCATCAGGCCGGCGATCACGTCCACGCTCTCGCGGCTCGTCCACTGGTCGACGAAGGCCTTGGGGTAGGGAAAGGGCACCGGGCCGAAAGTCGTGCGCATAATGAGCGAATCGTCGTAGAGCCGGACGGCGCACTCGCCGCCGAGCTTCGACCAGGCGTACTTGTTCACCGGGTGAAGCTCGTCCTCCTCCTGGTAGAGCCCGCGGTCGCCCCGGAACACGTAATCCGTGGAGACGTACACGAGCTTGAGACGATGCGCCATGGCGAGCCGCACCACGTTGGCGGTGCCGGCGACGTTCACCTCGAGGGCCCGCAGCGGATCGGCGTCGATCTTCGGCGGCGAGGTGAAGGCGGCGGCGTGAAAAATCGTCGTGTACGCGCCGCGGCGCAGGTAATCCTCCATGCCGGGATAGTCGGTGACGTCGAAGTCGGTCTCGGAGGGATAATCGTACGCGGGCCGGATCCGCCGGAAGGCGGAGCCGAGCAGGCCGCTCCCGCCGGTAAAGAGGATCCGCGCGCCGCCTTCGCCCCCGGGCCGCCGCTGCGGAGCGCCGGGCGCGGGCGCGGCGTCGTTTTCATTCGTGCGGGGCATCAGCACCTCCCCCGGATGAAATTCCGCGACCGCGGATCGTCGAGCCAACGCCGCAGCTCGAGTCCGTTTTTGTCTTTCGCGGATACGAGCGGGCCCGCGTCTGTCAGCGTCTCGAATTCCGCCCGCAGCGCCGGGTCGCAGAGGGACCAGTCGATATCGGTCGAGAACGGGCTGATGCCCGCCTCATTGCCGGGCGAGTACTCGCCGGTGCAGAAATATTCGATGAGCGTCGGGGCGGTGAAGAAATTGCCGTGGGCGAAACCGGGCGGCACCCAGATCCAGTCCGACGCCTCCCCCTCCGGATCCGCGGGCAGGTCGACGAGCACCGCCTTCCCCAGGGTGGGCGAATCGAGCCGGATATCGAGGGCGACGTCGACCATCCGCCCCGCCAGGGTGCGCACGAGCTTGCCCATGAAGGGGTTCCACTGGAAGTGCAGGCCGCGGATCACGCCGGGCCGCGACCAGCTTTCGTTCACCTGGAGAACCGGCCGTCCCGCGAGCGCGGCGAGCGCGGGGTGCCCGTCGACGTCCGACCGGCGGAACGGTTCGCTGAAGTACCCGCGCTCGTCGCGGAAACGCGCGAAGCGGACGACGAGCACGTCCGGCAGGGCGGTCGGGACGACTGATACGATCTTCATCCGGGATTCCTTTCGACGCGTGCGATCCTGATATGCGGCATGGGGGATTTCCGTCTAGT
>CAZKOS010000089.1:5158-11834 GCA_964554445.1 uncultured Spirochaetaceae bacterium
TCTAGTCTCGAAGCACCGGGAGCGATTCCGGCGCGACTTTCTTTCCCGAAACGAGATTGATGCCGTCGGCCAGGCCGCGCTTGGCGAAATAGGCGTTTTCGCGGTTGATGAACGCCCACAGCTGAAGGTCGATGGAGAGGACGATCATCATGAAGAACCGCAAAACGGGGTAGCGCTCGCACACCAGGAAGGGGTTGCGGAACCGGTAGTAGAGTTTCCACGGCGGGATGTTGGGCTTGGCCACGAGACCGCGGTTGACCTTCTCGAGCTTGGCCCAATCCTTGTGGAAAATGAGCGAGCCGAAAACCCGGTAGACGCGGTATCCGCGCCGCACGGCGCGCCAGGTATATTCAATGTCGTCAGAATAGATGAAGAATTCGCGCCGGGGATATCCGATCTTCCGGATCACTTCCCGCTTGATGAGATAGCCTTCGAAGGTGGCCCGGTACCTGACCCGGCCGTAGACGGCTTCCACGGGGATCGCGGCGGCTTTGAATTTATCGTAGTCGATGTAGCGCTGGTTTAAAAGGATGCCGGTTTTCCGGCGCCGCCGCGGGGAAAGGGAGCCGTAAAAATGCCTGAATTTCTCCAAGGCTCGTTTTTCGGGGATCGCGTCGTCGTCCATGATCCAGATCCACTCCGCGTCCGAATTTTTGACGATGTGCTCCATGCCCTTGGCGAATCCGCCGGAGGCGCCGAGGTTTTTCTTGAGGGTGACGATTTCAATCCGGCCGCCCGCTCCCTTCCTGCGGTATGCGGCGAGCGCTTGATCGGTGCCGTCCGTGCTGGCGTTATTGACGACGAATATTTTATCGAGGGGAACCGATTGCCTCGCGAGCGCGCCGAGGGTCCTGGTGACGAGCTTTTTTCTATTGAACGTCAGCACCAATGCGGCGATTTTGTCCAATCCTAACTCCTTCGTTGACGCAATGACCGGATATTTTAGTCAACATTGTGACAAATGTAAAGCACGGCGGTCCGTCCGGGCGGCGCGGACACGGAGCGTCCCGGCGTTTTTTTCCTTGACGGCCCGGAAACCACCGCTTAAGATTAAGGCGACGGACGCGAACGCCGGTAGCCCCGGCCGAACCGTTCGTCTTTTTCCTTACTGTGCGGTCCATACACTCGCACGGGTAATGTTGAAACTTCTTTGAAACGGAAGTCGTGACGCTGTGCGGGAAATCGCCTCTTGCCTTTACTGCTGCAATCGTGAATTCGAGTACCGATTCACCGGCCGCGATAAAAACGAGAACATTCGCAGACACTACCGTTACGTGCGCTGCCGGCGCTGCGGACTCATTTTTCTCAATCCCCAGCCCGAGGAACGCGAACTGGCGCTTCATTATCCGCCGGAACGCTACTACGCGTTCCGGGAGATCGACGAGACGAGCGTGGAAACCCACATGCGGCGGTTTCTCTACCACCTGTATTTTTCGCAGGGCGACAAGCGACGGCTGCTGCGCGGCCTTCTCCAGCCCGTCAAGGTCCTCTCGCGGAGCACGCTCGTGGAACCGGGGCTCAAGCTTCTCGACGTGGGGTGCGGTTCGGGCCAGTTCGTCGCCGAGATGCTCGGGTTCGGAATGGACGCCTACGGCGTCGACCCGAATTGCTCCGTCCGTGATGCGCCGGACGCCCTGCGCCCGCGCATCTTCCCGGGGAACCTTCCGGAAGCGGGGTTTGCGCCCGAATCGTTCGACGTCATCACCATGAACCACGTGGTCGAGCACCTGCCCAATCCCCGCGAAGTCCTCGCCGAGACCTTCCGGATACTCAAGAAAAACGGAACGTTCATCATCGGCGTTCCCAACTGCCGCTCGTTCGCCTTCCGGCTGTTCGGCCGGAACTGGTACCAGATAGACACGCCGCGCCACCTCGTCGTCTATTCGGACAAGATCCTGGCGGGGATGCTGCGCGCGGCGGGTTTCCGAATCACGAAGACCCGCTTCTATTCCGGCCCGCGCCAATTCTCGTTTTCTCTCGCCAACGCCCTCAATATGCCGTGGCTGCGTAAAATCGTTTTGGCGCTCGACATTTTCTTCTGGCTGCTCATTTACCCGATCAACTTCTTCCGCCAGGGGGATCAATGCGAAATCTTCTGCACCAAGGAGTCCGGGGGGGGCCGGTGACCGCTTTTTTCTTCTTGCAAACCCGGGTGTTTCACTTTACAATAGATGAGCACTATTTTTTTCCGCTGTACCCCGTGACAAGGTACTGGAAAGCGTGACGCGGCGATGAACCAAACGGCGATGGGACCCTCCCGAGGCCGACACCATCTCTTTTCCATATCCGTCATACGCACCTTCACGGCACTCGTCCTCGCGTGTTTGGGACCGGCGCTCTTCGCCGACGGTCCGGTCCTCCTTCGGAAAAACCAATCCGTCTACACCGTCGGCCCCCATTGCGAATATTTCATCGACCACGGGAGGAAATTGGGAATAGAGCAAATCAGCGATCGGACGTCCGGTCCGGCTTTTGCGCCCAATCTCAGCGAAAATCTCAATTTCGGCTATACGCAGGCGGCAATCTGGGTGCGCTTTCAGGTCGACGACATTGAACCGTCGGGGCAGTGGTTTCTCCAGGTCGATTATCTCGACGACGTTCGCGTCTGGTATCTCGACGAGAACGGTATCGGGAAGGAATTGCGTCTCGGCAGAAAATTCCCGTCGCAGGACACGCTGCGGCGCTACAACTTCTACTACCTGAAGCTGCCGCCCCGGAACGGGAAGACGATCGTCTACCTTCGGGCGACCAATGAGGACATGATCGGCCTGCACCTCGCCGTCGTCTCCATGCAAGCGATGCTCAACATGGCCACGGAAGAGATCATATACGGAATTTACTTCGGCTTGATCGGCGTCATGGTGCTGTACAATCTTTTCATCTTCCTGATACTCAGGGATTCCAGCTATGTCTATTATGTCGTCTATATCATCAACATTTTAATCGTCACCCTTCTCTACCAGGGCGTACTCCTCAACCTTTTTCCCCCCGGCTCGTTTTTCACCCCGTACATGCTGGAGACGGTCATTTTATCGTTATCGCTCGCTTTTTACATCCAATTCGTGCGCAAATTTCTGCTCGCCCGGGAAACCCTGCCCTGGCTCGACAAGATCATGTTCGTCCTCATGATAACGGCGCTGGCGCACATTCTCACCGTATTTTTCGTGCCCTATGAAATCCGCACGTTCACGCTCGCCGTCGCCGCCACGGCGACCGTCGTCCTCACCGTCATCCTCGTCGTCGCGTGCCTCCGGAGGCGTTATTCGCCCGTCAATTTCTTCATATTCGCGTTCGCCGCCATGGCCGGCGGGGTCACCGCTTTCCTCCTGCGCGCCTTCGGGGTGCTGCCCAACATCCTCGTCCTCGATTTCAGCCTGCAGATCGGCTCTGGTCTGGAGGCGGTGCTCCTCGCCCTCGGCCTGGCCTACCGCATTTACATCCTCCGCAAGGAAAAAGCCTTCGCGGTCCAATGGGGACAATCCAACCTGGAGAAGGCGGAGAGGATGGAGAGCGATTACCGAATGCTCTTCGAGACGGCGCCGCTGGGGATCGCCCTGTTTACCCTCGACGGAAAATACCTCGCCGTCAATCGTTCGTATTGCCGGATGTACGAGCGGGACAGCGGGGAGCTCCTGGGAAAATACTTCTTCACCCTCGTCTACCCGGAGTCGCGCCACAATGCCGAACGGCAGTACTGGGACACGCTCGTCGCGGGCCCGCGCGCGGGAATAGCCACCTTCGAGCGCACCAACATCACCCGGACCGGCCGCCGCATCATTGTCCGTTACTTCCTGAACTTCACCGCCACCCCGGCGGGCGAGCCCGAGGGGGTGCTCTGCTGCGTCGAGGACATCAGCGACCTGCGAACCGCGCTCAACGGTTTGCGGACGTCGGTGCGCGAGAAGGAGCTGCTCCTCAAGGAAGTGCACCACCGCGTCAAGAACAATCTTCAAATCATCATCAGCCTCTTCAGGCTCAAGTCGCGGGAGATCGACGACCCGATCTGCCAGGAGGTTCTCGAGGCGACGGCGGGCCGGATCCGCGCCATCGCCAACGTTCATAACCGGATATATCTTTCCAAGGACGTTTCCCAGGTCGACTCCGAGACCTTCATCCCGGCCTCGGTCAAGCAGGCGCTGAGCGTCACCCACCTCGCGGAGGGGCAGCTCAGCATCGCCTATTACGTCGACCAGGCCAAGTTCTCCGTCGACATCGCGCTCCCCCTCTCGCTCATCATCAACGAGCTCATCACCAATTCCGTCGTCCACGGGTTCGATGGACACGAACCGCTGACGATCGAGGTCCGGTTCCGGTCGTTGACGGACGGCGGCGGCGCGGCCGGGCTGCTGCTGGAAATTGAAGACTCGGGGAAAGGGTTCCCCGAGGATTTTCCCAACGAGCACTTCGAATCCTTCGGGTTGAACCTGGTCGAGACGCTCACTATGCAGCTGGGGGGCACCATGACGCTGGTGAACCGGCCGCACGCCTGCGTTTCCATCGCCTTCAACGGCAGGGATCAGCCGGCCTGATCCCGCGCCGCTCAATGCAGCGCCTTATTGTTTTTGCAGATACCGCAAACGGTTCGAACGGCGGAGGGCTTGCCCCGGAATATCAGGCTGCGGCTGGCCAGAAACGCCTCGTTGTTCCAAACCGCCTCGAATCCCTCCCGAAACACGTTTCCGAAATCGTATTTCTCCGGCCACACCATGCAGCAGGGTGAAACGGATCCGTTCCAATTGACGATGAAACTGGAGTAAAGGAACGAACACACGCGGGTGAGAGTTCGCTTTTTGCTCTCCGCTTCCCGATCGTAGCGGGACCAGTGTCCGTCGTCGGGAAGCCAGGGACGGATGTTTTCGTATTGTGCCCGGTTGTCCCAGAACGGCTCCTCGCCCATGTCGCACAACAGCTGATTGAATTCGAGCGCGTCAACCGTCCCCTTCATCATTTCTTTCGCCTTCGGGATTTCATGCTGATTATATTTGTGGATGAGAAATCTCCAGGTGACAAGGGGGAATCTTTTTCTCTCCCTCCGGATCGCCCGCATGTTTTCAACGACCAGGGCGAAGTCAGTACCGGCCTGGTAGCGCTCGGACGATTCCTGGCTCGCCCCGAAAAGCGATACCAGCAACAGGTCGCAGTTCGTTTTCGCCAATCGTCTCGCCGACCCGTTCCGGAGACTGCTCAGGTTGCTCGAGATGCGCACCACCATGCCCCGGGAGCGGGCAAGGTCGATCATTTCGTAAATATCGGGATTCAAGAAGGGCTCGCCCCAATTATATAAGTCGAGGACGATGATGTAGGGCGCCAGGCGGTCGACAAGCAGCCGGAAGTCGTCAAGACGGAGAAGGCCCCTCGGACGCCCTTCCCGGCGCTGACCTGTGGGGCAGAGCGGGCAATTTAGGTTGCAAATGTTGCCGGGATCGACGGTGAGGTAATAGGGGTAGCCGATGACGTGGGCCGGTCGTATGATTTTCTTTTGAATCCAAACCAGCAGAAAGTTGGCCGTCTTCACGAGGAGGTAGCGGCGACTTCGGAAAATCGCCCCGAGGACGATGCGGCACATACGCGACGCCGTTCCCCAAAACGAGGTAAGGCTAATGGAAAAGGTGTATTTTCTTTCAGGTCGGTCGTTCATGGATTTTAATTATATCGACCATCTTCCCGAAAGTAAATTTCCGAAAACCCGGCGGCGGGGAATCGGAAACCTGTTGCTCAATCCGTTGTTTTGTATTATGTTCCCTTCGAGCCGGCCATTTGGATTCGGATTCACTTTTTCGGGAAAAGGACATACGCATGAAGCTCTTCGCCATATTCGCCGCCGCCCTGTTTGTGACGGGCATGACGGCCCGGGCCGACGACAACATCGACCAGTTGCTCTATTCCAAGCTGGGTCAGCAGCGAAACACGCTCGCGGGCCTGAAGGAGCTCATGAAGCAGGCGGAGACCGAGCTCAAGGCCAAGCCGGACGATTACGGCCTCCTGTGGATGTTCGCCGCCCTCAATTACTACCGGGGCGAATTCTACAGCACCAAGCCCGAGGACAAGAAAAAATACTTCACCCTGTGCAAGGACTACGCCGACAAGGCGGTGAAGGCTAATCCGAAGGGCATCGCCGGCCACTACTGGCTGGGGGTGGGCCTGGCGAAATGGGCGGAGGCGAACGGCGTCCTCTACAGCCTTTTTTCGGCCGACGACATTCTCAACCAGATGACGATCGTCATCAACATGGATCCGACCTATTTCAAGGGGCTGCCCTTCGCCATTCGCGCCTCGGTGTACGCTTTGGCCCCCGGCATCATCTCCGTCGGCGATTGGGCGAAGGCGCGGGCCGACATCGCCTCCGCCCTCAAGTACGGCAAGGACTACCGCTCGAACTACCTCATCATCGCCGACATCTACATATCCTGGGGCGAATGGAACAACGCCGCGAAGACGATCGAGGAGGGTCTCGCCCTTCCGTACGACAAGCGCCTGCCCCTGGAAGAGAACGACTGCATCGCGAAGCTGAAGCTGCGCCAGGCCAAGGTCGACGTCGAGCTCGCCAAGAACCGGAAAAAGTAATTCCGCGACCCGGCGGAGCGCTTCCGGGAAGGCCGCTCGGAGCGTTCCATTGTCAAAATGAAACACCGCCGGCGTCATGATTTTTCCGCCTGTATCAACCCGCCACACCCCG
>CAZKOS010000090.1:0-2952 GCA_964554445.1 uncultured Spirochaetaceae bacterium
CCCCCCGCGTTCCCGTAGGAATCGTGATAACCGAATCCGTATATGATGAGACCGAATTTGACGGGACCGGTGATCAGGTGAGTACCCTCCGTCACATTTAGTTGGGCACCGAGGTAATCCGCGTCGATCGCCGTGAAGAGCGAAGCCGAAATCGTTGCGCCGTCCAGACGCATCCCGGCGACGGCGGAGGCGGGGACAATGAGATTGACGTAGTTGTCGGGAAGATCGGAGTTCGGCGTGCAAAATGAATATTGCGTCCGGAACTGCCTCTCCCCCGGGACGAGGAGCATCTGCGGATCGCCATTGTTTCCACTGGTGCCGACGGTCGTTCCCCCCTGCGCGTACTGGGCCACCAGCACCGGGCGGTCGGCCGTGACGACGGCATGGGCGACGAGAAAGCCCTCGTAGAATTGGCCCGCGTTGAGGGTCGCGACCGGGGACCCGTTCCAGGAAACATTCGTCCCGTCGGAGGCGGCCAGGATTCGGACAACGTCCGCGGCACGTCCCATGAAGGGAACGAGCCGATAGCGGGTGTCCCAGGACGCGACGGGAACGAGCTGCTCGATCAGATGATCGCCGGCAACGGTGCCGGTCGGGACCTGGGTGGCACCGTCTCCGGAAAAAACGGCGACCGGCTTGTCGGAAACGATATGGGTGCCCGTCATATCCCCGTCGGTCCCCAGGTCGAAGAGGCTGTAGGTCTGACCGCTGTCCATCGTTATCGAAAAGGGCACCCCGGCGGTACGCGTCCCCACCGAGGCCGTCGGGGTCACCGTCACGGCGGTGTCATCGGCAAGGCAGACGACGGTAAAGCACGAACCGGGATACGGCGTGCCGAAATACGATCGATAAGACAAGACATAATATTCGCCGCCGCACGACTGCACCGGCAGGGCGAGGAACGTGTCGCTCGAGTAATGCTCATGATTCAGTCCGCACACGGTCACGGGGCGCGAGGCCGTGACGCGGACTCCCCGGTCCTCCACCGCGTCGCTTGAGGCGATGCACACGGTCCGATCAAACGTCACCCGGGCCACACCGCGCGCGGAAAAAGAAAAAGCTTGGGTCAAGGACAGCCCGGCAACCGTCACCTCACCCGCCGTATCGTAGTCGCCGGTTATGAAAAGCGATATTTCGTAAGGATCATTGGGGAATTCCATCAAATTGGCAGGAAACGCAACATAGAATTCAGTCCCCCGTGTTTCCAGGCCGGCACCCGGCGCCTGAAGCCGGTACCGGCTGATCATGTCGGAGCAGGAGATCAAGATAAGGACTACAGCCAAACAGACGACAACGAATTTCGAACGATGAAGAAATTTCATACTTGCAATCCCTATACTGGTGTTTATATCGAACAATATCGCTTTAGCAACATTATATCTCGATTTATATGTTTACTCCAGCCGTTCCGCCTTCATTATTACCGTAGTAATCGGATGTCGTGGCGTCGAATTTACCCGATAATTCCTTCGTCCCTTTTCGCGCAGCTCATACCCGACCCTCTTCGCAAAAAATCCTTGACATCCGGCGCCTTGCCCGGTAGACCTTCACTATCATGAGAAAAGAATCATCCGTCAAAACCGGCCGACCGACTCTTCTCCGCTTCCCGAAGGGCTTTCTCTGGGGCGCGGCGACGTCCGCCCACCAGGTGGAGGGAGGCAACAACAACAGCTGGACCGATTGGGAGAACGTCCCGGGGCACATCGCCGACGGCTCGCGATCGGGGAAAGCCTGCGACCATTACCGCCGGTTCGAGAAAGACTTCGACGACCTCAAGCGCCTCGGCCACAACACGCACCGGTTGTCCATCGAGTGGAGCCGGCTCGAGCCGCGGCCGGGCGAGTGGAACCAAAAGGAATTCGAGCACTATCGCAAAGTGCTCGGCGCGCTCAAAAAACGCGGCCTCGAGCCGATGGTCACGCTCCACCATTTTACGAACCCGATCTGGTTCGAGAAGATGGGCGCCTTCAGCCATCCCGAAGCGCCGGCGATCTTTAATCGCTTCGCCACGCGGGCGGCGGAAGAGATCGGCGAGGGGATCAAACTCTGGTGCACGATCAACGAGCCGGTGATTTACGCGCATTTCGGCTACCTGGACGGCACCTGGCCCCCGGGGAAGAGCGATTTCGGGCTCGCCTCGCGCGTGCTCGGGAACATGCTCGAGGCGCATACGCTCGCCTACCGCAGCCTCCACCGCCTGCTCGGCCCGGACATCATGGCGGGCGTCGCCATGCACTTCCGCCTTTTTGATCCATTGCGTCCGCGGAACGTCGCCGACCGATTCTCGGCCGGCGTGCTCGATTTTTTCCTGAACCGGTCCTTCCTCATCGCCCTCGCCAGGGGTGTGCTCTATCCGCCGCTCGGCGTCCGAAAGCGCGTCCGGCGCGGCGCGGGCGCGGTCGATTTCATCGGGGTCAATTACTACACGCGCGAGATGGTGCGCTTCAATCCGCGCCGGCCCGACGCCCTGTTCGCGCAGATGCTCCGCCGGCCGGGCGCCAAGCGGAATTCGCTCGGTTGGGAGATCTACCCGCAGGGGCTCTATCGCGTGCTCACGTACTGTTCCCGCTTCGGTCTGCCGCTCTACGTCACCGAAAACGGCACCACCGAGCTCGACGACGCGGACCGGACGTCCTACATCGCCTCCCACCTCGAAGCAACGCACCGCGCCATCAGCGCCGGCGCCGACGTCCGCGGCTACTACTACTGGTCCGCTCTCGATAACTTCGAGTGGGCCGAGGGGTACACGGGCCGCTTCGGCCTCATCGGCGTCGATTTCAAAACGCAGAAGCGGACGATCCGGGGAAGCGCGCGCTTCCTGGCAGAGGTTGCCCGCAAAAACGCGCTCCCCTGGCCGCCGCCTTCACGGGGCACCACGAAGAACACGAAGAACACGAAGAAGAGAAGAAAAGATGCTAAGGAAGCCAGGAAACCAGGAAAAGGGAAATAGAG
>CAZKOS010000090.1:3052-4648 GCA_964554445.1 uncultured Spirochaetaceae bacterium
AGAAGAGAAGAAAAGATGCTAAGGAAGCCAGGAAACCAGGAAAAGGGAAATAGAGAGGGGAAGATAGTTGAGGAAAACTTGTCACATGTATCCCTGCGGCGGATGTAGGACAGGCTTTGTCGAAGGGTGCGTCAAGAGTTTTCCGGGACAGATATCGTCATAACCTGTGACTACTTTTCCAATAATACTTCCCTCTCCCGCCCTCTTCTCTTCCTGGTTTCCTGGGTTCCTTATTGAATTTATCAAGGAGATCCCGCGGGCAGGCCTTTGAAAAGCAGAAAGAATTCCCGCGGAATCGGCGCGGTGAAGGTCAGGGGTACGCCGGTGACGGGGTGATCAATGCGGATTTCGCGCGAGTGGAGCAGGTAGTGCCTGATCCCGAACTCGGCCCGGAAGCGTTTGTTGAGATCCCAGTCGCCGTACTCGTCGTCGCCGGCCAGGGGGAGGTGGACGGCCGCCAGGTGCCGCCGGATCTGGTGGGTGCGGCCGGTGTCGATCTCGACCTCGAGCAGGCTCAAGGCCGCCCCGCCCCAGGGAATCTCCTGGAGGGATCGATAGCGGGTGAGCGCCGGCTTTCCGTCGAGGGACAGGTCGACGCGGCCGGCCCGTTCCGGAGAGCCGAACGCGACGGCGAGATAGACCTTGCGCAGACGGCGGCTGCCGCCTCCGCCGCTTTCCCCAC
The DNA here is from genome assembly GCA_964554445.1 of uncultured Spirochaetaceae bacterium. Classification (GTDB taxonomy): domain Bacteria; phylum Spirochaetota; class Spirochaetia; order SZUA-6; family RPPD01; genus JAFGSW01. The sequence continues at coordinate 3,735 of CAZKOS010000090.1, forward strand.
GGAGGAGGTCCCCGAGCCGCCCGGCCGTCTCCCTGTCCTTGGCGACGAGCATCGCCCCGGAGGTGTATTTGTCGAGCCGGTGCACGAGAAACGGCTCGTAGCCGACGGCCGCGGACCGCAGGTCGTCGATGACCGTGCGGCCGGAATCGCCCTTACCCGGGTGCACGGCCAGTCCGCGCGGCTTGTCGATGACGATGAAGGCCGCGTCTTCGAAAAGGACGGCGGGCGGCCGGCCCGGGCGGGACGAGGCGCTTCTCTCCCGCGAATCCTCCTCCACCCGCACTACATCCCCGGATCGCAACGTTCGATCGGCCTCTTTTTCCGGCCGTCCGTTGACCCGGATTTTTCTCTTCCGCAACAACCGGTAAAACGCGCTCACCGGGAGCCTCGGCAGAAGCTCGCGGCACAAGCGGTCGAGCCGTATCCCATCATGTTCGTCGGTGACTCTCAGCTCCATATTTCAGCGGACGCTCCGTCGTTTCTTCATGGATTTTTTCAGCCCTTGACAGCTCATCGGCCGGAATTCCCCGGGGGATGAGGAGGAGTGGGATGGCGGGCGATCGGGTGACGGCCTAGCGCTTGAATATATCATGGATCGTATCGTTCGCAGAAGCCGTTTTCAGCCGTCGGCCATGTAAAATTCCAGGAAAAGGGAACCACTGATGACACTGATAAGAACGGATAACACTGATAATAAGAAAGGGGAGGAAATACGAATAAAAAACGATAGCAGATTTTTTTGATTTTTTACTTTTCAGTTTGCTTCGTCTCCCCTTTCCTTTTCCCGGTTTCCTGTCCCAGAGGCTTCTTTAGCTTCCTTTCTCCTTCTTCATCGGTGTTATCCGTGGCTCGGCCTCTTCCGAAACCGGGCGGTGCGCTTGAAGCCATGGTTGAATTATGGTATTTTGATTCGA
>CAZKOS010000090.1:4748-9682 GCA_964554445.1 uncultured Spirochaetaceae bacterium
CCGAAACCGGGCGGTGCGCTTGAAGCCATGGTTGAATTATGGTATTTTGATTCGAGAAGTGCGCGGGAAAATGAGGGAAGCCAGGAAAACAGAATGGCGCCATTCGACCGGCTTCTCCCGCCGGTCGGAAGCTGGAAACTGATCGCCGCGTGCGCCGCGGCAATTTCCATCGCAAGAAATGAACGTAAAAACGCCATGAAATATTACGTGATACAGGTGCGGGCACGCCGTGAGGAAAAATACCTCTCCCGGGCGCGCGAACTGGCCGAGGACGACGCCGAATTCTTCTGGCCCCGCCGGGAGCTGCGCATCCGGAAACGGGGCGCCTGGCGTGAAACGGTCGCCCCCGTTTTCCCCGGCTACGTCTTTTTGGCCGCCCCCGGCCTCCCCGTCCCCCTCTACCGAAAGCTCAAGGCCATCCCGGACTTCGCCCGTTTCCTCGCGGACAACCGGAACGTCACCCCTCTCTCGGGCCGCGACCTGGAGCTCGTCCGCCATTTTTTAAGCCAGGGAGAAGTCCTCAAGAAATCCCTCGTCACCTTCGAGGCCGACCAGCGCATCAGGATCCTGCAGGGTCCGCTGAAAGGGCTTGAGGGAATGATCGTAAAGGTCGATAAAAGAAAAAAGAGGATAAAGGTGAGGCTGGAGCTCTATTCCGATTCTTTTTCCATTGACTTCGGCTTCGAATCGGTCGAGAATTCAGGCGGGGCGGGCGGCGGACATGAAGATCGGTTACGGTAGAAAGCGCATTTATATCATCGGGGCGGGCATCGCCGGCGCCGCCCTGGCGCGGGAAATCGCGGCCAAGCCCATTTTCGGCGAGGTGGTCGCCTTCCTGGACGACGACGCAGTCAAAATCGGTTCCGCCATCGGCGGCATCCCGGTGGCCGGACCCTTGAACGACGTCGTGAGGATCATGAAGACGATCCCGGCGGACGAGGCGATCATCGCCATCCCTTCGGCCACCAACGAACAGCTGAAGCACATCCACGAAATCGTCTCGCGCGCCCCCTTCCGCCAGGTCAAGATACTTCCCCGGCTTTCCCAGATTCTGGACAACAGCGCCCATCTCGTTCAGACCCGCGACCTGAATCCGGAGGATCTCCTCGGGCGGACCCCCGTGCGGGTGAGCCTGAAGAAGAGCCTTTCCTACCTGCGCGGCAAACGCGTCCTCATCACCGGGGCGGGCGGCAGCATCGGGAGCGAGCTCGCCCGGCAGCTTCTCTCCGGGGGTGCGGCCCGGCTGTATCTTTTCGGCCACGGGGAAAACTCGGTCTATGAGATCGACCGCGAGCTCCGCCTTCTCCAGCAGGGCGGCGTCGGCGAGAAGGCCACCATCGTTCCCGTCATCGGCGAGCTCCAGGACCGCGAATACATGTCCTTTCTCCTCAAACGCCTCACCGCCGACGTCATCTTCCACGCGGCGGCGCACAAGCACGTGCCGCTCCTCGAGGAGAACCCGGTCGAGGCCATCAAAAACAACGTTTTCGGGACCCTCAACCTGGTGGACGCGGCGCGGGAGGCCCGCACCGACCGCTTCGTGCTCATTTCCACCGACAAGGCGGTCGAGCCGGTGAGCGTGTACGGCGCCTCGAAGCTCCTCGCCGAGGAGATCGTCCTGGCGGCCGACGACGGACGCTCCAATTTCATGGTCGTGCGCTTCGGCAACGTCCTCGGTTCCCGCGGCAGCATCCTCCCCCTCTTCCAGAAGCAGATCGCGGCCGGCGGCCCGGTCTCGCTGACCCACCCCGAGGCGCGCCGCTACTTCATGACGATCCCGGAGGCCGCCTCCCTCGTGCTCAAGGCCGGCGGCACGGGCACGGGGGGCGAGCTGTACGTCCTCGACATGGGAGAACCGGTGCTCGTCCGCGACCTCATTCACCAGCTCATCCAGTTCTACGGCTACACGCCCGAAACCGACATCAAAATCGCCTGTACCGGCCTGCGGGAGGGCGAGAAGCTCGAAGAAAAACTCTTCCGCGCCGGCGAGGAGCTCGAGCCGACCGATTTTCCCAAAATCAGCAAGCTGATCCGGGCCTCCATGCTCAGGCGCGACCTCGGCTCTTTCCTGGACGACGCCCGGCCCATCTGCTATTTCGACCCCGCACAGCCGGATCTCTTTCGCGATCGCGAACGGCTCAAGGGATTGCTCGGCGACGCCGTCCCGTCCCTGCAGTGTCTCGTCGGATATGGCGAGTCGAATTAACCGCCGGCGCCTTCCCGGGCGCAGTCCCGGGAAAAAGCCCGCCCCGGGTCCCTCCGCTCAAGCCCCGATCCCCTTCGCCCGGCCTTCCCTCGGCCGCGAGGAGGAACGCGCCGTGATCCGGGTGTTGCGGAGCGGCTGGCTCACCACCGGCCGGGTGACGGCCGAGTTCGAGACGGCCTTCGGCGCCTGCGTCGGGGCGAGACACGCCCTGGCCGTGTCGTCCGCCACCGCCGGGCTGCACCTCGCCCTGGAAGCCCTGGGGCTGGGGCCGGGCGACGAGGTGATCACGACGCCGTACACGTTCGCCGCCACCGCCGAGGTCGTCCGCTACACGGGCGCGCATCCCCGCTTCGTCGACGTGGAGGAGGACACGCTCAACATCGATCCGGCCCTCGTCGAGCGCTCTCTCGAACGGAACCCCGAAAGCGTCAAGGCGATCATCCCGGTGCACGTCGGAGGCCTGCCCTGCGCCATGGCCGCCCTCGCCGCCGCCGCCGCCCGTTTCGGCGTCCCGCTCGTCGAGGACTGCGCCCACGCCTTCCCGGTCCGCGCGGGTGGCCGCTTCCTCGGCACGCACGGCCGAATCGGCGTCTTCTCCTTTTACGCCAACAAGACCATCACCACCGGCGAGGGCGGCATGGCCGTCACCGACGACGACGCGCTGGCCGCCCGGATGAAAGTGATGCGCACCCACGGCATCGACCGAGAATCCTGGGACCGCTACACCTCCGCCGCCAATTCCTGGTACTACCAAATCGTGGCGCCCGGATTCAAATACAATCTGTCCGACATCGCCTCGGCGATCGGCATCGAACAGCTCAAGAAGGCGGAGTCGCTCAAGGCCCTGAGGGCGCGCGCGGCCGAACGCTACCTCCGCGGGCTCGCCGGGCTCGATTTCCTCGACCTGCCGGCGGTCCATCCCGAGCACGCCTGGCATCTCTTCATCGTCATCCTGAAACCGGACCGTCTCACCGTGAGCCGCGACGAGTTCATCCGCGAGCTCGCCGCCCGCGGCGTGGGCGCCTCGGTCCATTACATCCCGCTCCACGTCATGCCGTACTACCGGCAGACCTACGGCTGTTCGCCCGAAGATTTCCCGGTCGCCCTGAAACAATCCCTCGCCTGCGTCAGCCTGCCGCTCTACCCCGGCTTATCCGAAGAGGATTCCGGGCGCGTGATCGCCGCGGTCAAGGCGATCGGCGAGGCCCACCGTCCGGCGCACCTGCGCGCACCCTGACGGTTCCACTCCATCAGCCTCACTCCACGAAGAATTAATAAGGAAGCCAGGAAACCAGGAAAGAACGAAAGAAAAGATGAGGAAACGGGGTACTATCTGTTTCTCCTTCTTTCCATTCTTTACTTCATGCCTCCTGGTTTCCTGGCTTCCTTAGAAATTCCTCAGGGCTCCAGTCCAGCGTCAGTGAAGTCTTTAACAAAAAATGTGTCTCATATATACTGCGGCCAAGGACGAACGGAGGAGCATGAGCGTCAGAAGCGAAGCGATCAGGACCATCCGCGGGGGACAGCGATTCTTGAGCGACATGCCCTTTCCGCGGCTCCTGGAAACCAGGGTCCTCACCTCGCCCGTGCACAAGGGGCGCTTCGCGGTGACGGCCCTGCCCCGGAAGGGGGGCGGCTGCCGGGCGTTTTTCGCCGCCGCCATCCCCGGCGTCAACACCATGACCCGCGGCCGGGGCGAGCTGCCGCTGCTGGCGCCGGGGATCGTCCGCTACCGGGGCGAACCGCTGGCCGTCATCACCGCCGAAAACGCGGCCTCGTTCGACGCCTATTGCGACGCCCTCCGCATCGAATACGACGAGCGGGTCCCGGTCCTCGATTTGGAATCAGCCTCCGGGAACGTCCCGGGCGAGTCCCTTGCCCACAATGAGGGCCAGCTGTCCCGGGTGCGCGGCGACTTCCCGTCCCTTTCGGGCGAATACACGGCGGGGTTTCAGGAATTCAGGTATCCGGAGCCCCAGAGCGCGATCGCCCTCCCGGGTAAAAAACTCCTCACCGTCTACTGCGCGACGCGCAATCCGTTTCACGTCCGCGAAAACATCTCCCTGGTCCTCAACCTGCCGGCGGAGCGGATCAGCCTGGTCGTTCCGGAGACCGTGGAGGATCCCGGCGACAAGGAGACCCTGCCCGCCATCGTCGCCTCCCTCGCCGCCCTCGTCGCTTTCGCGACCGAGCGCCCGGCGCGCGTGACCCTCGCCAACACGATCAAGCGCCTGCCGGCGCTCATCCGCCTCGAATCGGGACTCGATCCGGACGGCCTGCTCGCGGGCACCCGGGCCGAGCTCTCCTTCGATGCGGGCTGCTGCGCCCTCCATTCGCCCAACCTCTTCAGGCGGGCCGTCTACGCGCTCCCCGGTCCGTATCGCCACAACGCGCTCAAGGTGCAGGGCCGCGCCTTTCTCACGGACACGATGCCCTACGCGAGACTCCTCTCCGGGGGGGCGGCCGAGGCCTGCTTCGCGATCGAAACCCACATGACGCGCCTCGCCCGCCTCGCCGGTCTCGATCCCTTCACCTTCCGCAAGGCGAACCTGGCGCGTCCGTCCGGAGCGGCGGCCGCCGCCGGCAAGCCCACGGCCGCCGAACGCGTGATCGACGAAGCGGCGCGCCTTTCCGACTTCAAGCGCAAGCACGCCGCCTTCGAGGCCCTGCGTCAACGTACGGTGATCGCGCCACCGGCCGCGGGTACCGAGCGCGGCCGAGGCACGGG
>CAZKOS010000090.1:9782-11752 GCA_964554445.1 uncultured Spirochaetaceae bacterium
GGACAGGCTCCCAGGACCTTCGACAGGGCGCAGGGCAGGCAGAGCCCACGGGGGGGAGGAGTTTCGGCTTTCGACCTCAAAGTGCCGACGCGCGGCATCGGTTCGGCCCTCGCTTTTTACGGATTCGATTTCATCGAGGAAAACGAGGACCGGGAGCGGCACGCCGTCACCCTGACGCTGGAGAAGGACGGCACCTTGCGGATTCTCACCTCCGCCCTGGAGACCAGCCAGACGCTGCGCCGGCTTTTCACCGTCATCGCCGCCCGCACCCTCGAGATCGATCCGGAGGACGTCGTCCTCGAGAGCACCGACACCGCCCGCGTGCCGGATTCGGGCCCGATGTACGAAACCCACGCCCTGACGAGCATCGGCAAGCTCATCGAACAGGCCTGCCGCTCCCTCAAGACGAAACGGGGCAAAACCAAACAGGCCCTGAGCGTGACCAAGACGGATACCACCCCGGCGGCGCACCGCACGCGCCTCCGGCCGGTCTACCATCCGGCCGACGAGGCGGGCTTGAGCTGGTGCGCCACCGTCGTCGAGGTCGAGATCGACGCGGCCGCCTTTCTCGTGTCGGTCACGGGGGTCTGGTCGGCGATCGAGTGCGGGACCCTCCTCAACCGCGACATCGCCGTCGCCCAGGCCGAGCGCGAGATCATCCGCGCCTGGGACGCGGCGGAGGAGTCGGCCTCGGGCCACGGCCACAAGCTCCGCTTCCGCCGGCGCATGCCCCGCCTCGCGGTGAGCTTCGTGGAAACGCCCTACCCGCTCGGCCCGCTCGGGGCCAAAGGCATCGGCGAGCTCCCCGGACTCGGCTTCGCCCCGGCCTACGCGGCCGCCGTATCCCAGGCCCTGGGGCGCGACGTCGATTTCTTTCCCGTATCGCCGCTTCGCCTCGAGGCCCTGGCGGAGGAACCATGAAGGTTTTTTTCGTCCTCAACGGCGAACGCGTCTCCGTCGATTGCCACCCCTTGCGCTCCCTGCTCGAGGTGCTGCGCCTCGATTTCCGCCTCAAGGGCACCAAACGGGGATGCGGCTCGGGGGAATGCGGGAACTGCCTCGTCTTTCTCGACGGGCTCCTGGTCAATGCCTGTCTCCTGCCGGCCTTCAGGCTCGAGGGCAAACGGGTGACGACGATCGAGGGCTTCGTCAAGACGCGGGAATATCTCGACATTGAAAGGGCTTTTCTGGCCCGGGACATCCTGTCCTGCGGCTTCTGCACCCCGAGCCTCATCATGGCGGTCGAAGCGCTGCTCTCCAAACGGTCCAACCCGACGGAAAAGGAGATCGCCGCCTTTCTCGCGGGCAATCTCTGTTCGTATTCCGGATCCCTGCAGATCATCAAGGCCGTCGGCGCGGCGGCGGAGGCGAGAAGGAGGAGGGGCGATGCGAGAAGGCATCGAACCGGTGCACGTCCATAGCCCGCGCAGCCTGCGCGAGGTCTTCGCCCTCTTCAGGGAAAACCCCGGCATCGGACTGATCGCCGGCGGCACCGACTGCTTGAGGCGCCTGGGACGCGGCGAATCGGTCCGCTTGCCCGGCTCGCTGCTTTCCCTGGCCGAGGTCGACGAGCTCTCCAGAATCAGGCGCCGGGAGAATTCCGTGGAAATCGGCGCCGCGGTGAGCCTGGAGCGCATCATCTCATTGGGGGGCAACCTCGTCCCCACCCTGCTCATCCGCGTGCTCGAGCGCATCGCCTCCCCGCCGGTGCGCAACCTGGCGACGCTCGGCGGGAACATCGCCCTCGCCTCCGCCGACTCGGACGCGCTCCTGCCCCTGCTGCTCCTCGACGCGCGCTGCGAGCTCAGGCGGCCGACGGCGCACGGCTGGCTGCCTTTGGCGCGGTTCATCAAAGGCCCGGGAAGAATCGCTCTCGAACCCCTCGAAATCATCACCGCGGTGAGCCTCCCCCTGCCGCACTGGAACGTCCGGATGTACGTCAAACTCGACCCCGCCGGTCCGGACGCCGG
>CAZKOS010000091.1:0-11746 GCA_964554445.1 uncultured Spirochaetaceae bacterium
AAGCGGGAGGGGAGAACTACAGCGCCCTTCTCCACCCACCCGCCGGATCAGTCGTCGCGTGCCTGCCCGTCGCTTGGAACATACCGCGGGAAAACGCACAACACACTGACGCGCTCCCGGAAGGGTGCGCCGATATCGCGCCCGCGCCCGCGGTGCGACAGGAGAAAGACATGCCGTTGTTTCGTACAGACGTTCGTTCAGCCACGATCCGGAGGATCGCGGCTTCCGTGGCCCTTGCCGGCGCGGGGCTGGCCCTGACGGTTTCCTGCCCGGCTCCCCGCCTCGACCTCAAACGGGACGCGGTCTATCAACTGGAAAAGAACGGCGACGTCGACTTTTACAACCTGGGAGAGAAACGGGAAAAGACGATCGCTTTCAAGCTCCTCCTGAAAGCGGCGAAAAACGTCCCCGCGCCCGAGAGTTTCGAGATCCTCGCCGTTCTCCCCGAGAGCGCCGACCGCTTCGCCCTCATCACGCGCAAGCACGGCATCTTGGCGACCCGCGACCGCGGCGTGAATTGGGAACGGATCGATTCCGGCCTTCCCCGGGAAGTGGTGTATCCCTTCCGGGACCACGGGCTCACCCAGCCGATCATGAGCCTTTCGATTTCGCAGGATAAAAAACGCATCGCCGCACTTTTCCCGGAATCGCTCTACCTTTCGCGCGACGGAGGGCGCACGTTTGAACAGGCTCCGCTCGAGGGGGCGGCCACCAACGTGGAGTTCCTCTGCGTGGCCTGGCATCCGGTGAACCCGGATCTGCTGCTCGTCGGTACCGCCCAACTGGGCACCAAAATCAACAATGGCGTCTACGTCTCCCGGGACGGGGGCAAGAGCATTTTCGGCATCTACAAGGGGCTGCCCGGCGAACCCACGGCCCGGCCCAATTACCTGGAAATCGTGACCGCGCTCTGTTTCGGCGAGGACGACGACGTGTTTTACGCCGGGCTGGGGAACGGCGGCGGCGTGTACCGGGGCAGTTTTTCCGGCCGCGACTTCAAACGACTCCCCCTGTCCGAGCTCTACACCTACCCCAAGGGAGATTTTTACAGCGTGGAGACGCTGTTCGTCAGGGACGGCGCGCTTTTCGTCGGCACCAACCGGTCCTGGCGCAAGGTCATTCCGGTCGTGCAGCCCGATCCGGGCGCCGCCGGCGATCGCGTTTTCCGGGAGATGTTCCTGTCGGGCGAACGGCTCATCTCGTTCAGCACCGCCGACGGCCGGTGCGTTTCGCTCAGTCCGGCCTACGTTCCCCGGCGGACGTTCCAGCCGAACCCGAAAGTCTACGGCAAAAAGGGCCTGTACATCAGCTACACCTTCACGCAGAAAGACAACTACCCGAAACTGATCCGCCTGCTCCAGCGCCTCAAGCTCAATGCCGTGATCATCAACGTCAAGGACGATTTCGGAAACCTGCGGGTGAGAACGGAGGATCCGCTCATCACGAAGGTGCAGGGAAAAGTGAGCGCCTACATCAATTTCAAGGAAACGGTGGACAAGCTCCACGCCGACGGCATCTACGTCGTCGGCCGGATGGTCACCTTCAAGGACGGATACCTGTACGATTACGAGAATCACAAATACGCGGTCAAGCTCGACAATGGCCGGCCGCTCACCAAGGGCCCGGAAAAATGGGTGGACCCGTACAGCGAGTTCGCCTGGGACTACAACATCGCCTGCGCCAAGGCGGTGGAGGCGGCCGGTGTGGACGAGATCCAGTTCGACTATATCCGGCTGCCCGACCTCAAGGGAAACCTGTCCGACCGGGCCCGGTACGATTTCCGCAGGAAGGGACAACTCAGGCGGGAAGCGATCGTCTCGTTCCTGAAAAAGGCCCACGGCGAGCTCACGGCTCCCATCTCCATAGACATCTTCGGCTACGAGGCCGTCTACAAGTTCGGGCGCTGGATCGGACAGGATATCACGGAAATGGCGTCCTGGGTGGACGCGGTCAGCCCGATGTTCTACCCGTCCCATTACTCGGGAGGCTACGCGGCCAATTACGGGGACCGGCGCATTTACTACACCATTTACCTGAGCTGCAAACGCGCTCAAGAGCTCATCGGGGGCGCGCACCTGCGGCCGTACATCCAGGCGTTCTACTACAAGGACAATGCGGACAACTACAGCGTTGATTACATCGGTTGGGAGCTCGACGGGCTCAAGGATTCGGGAACCGCCGATTACATTTTCTGGAACGATCTCTCCGAGTACGTCATCCTCGTCAAGGGCATGCGCAAGTATTTGGGAGACAAGGTCCTCCCCACTTCGACGCAGATCAAAAAGGATCTGCCCAGAAAACTCAACTACGAAAGTATTATCGAGCACCCGCAATGAAAAAAAGGCTGTCCCGGAAGGATAGCCTTTTTTTCATACACAAAGATGTTTTAGAATAATCCGATTCTCACCCCGAACATGATTTTCGGGTCAAGCACCGGGGCGCCGGGCACGTCCGTCGAGAGGAACCAGAGGTCGAACTCGACGTAGAACGAATAGGCGTTGAACGCGCTCCATTCCTTGACGGTGAACTTGGCGAACTCGAACTGGGCGAGCGCCGCCCCCAGGATGCGTCCGCTGTCCGTGAATTCGATCGTCGAGCCGGAATTGGTGAAATACGCGAAGGTGGCTCCCAGGGCGAGGGACATGGAGAAGAATTCCCAGTCCGGGCCGAAGAGGGCGTCGAAGGGCAGCTTGAAGATGTTGGCCAGGAGCTTGACGCCGAGGACGAGCCCGTCGAAACGCGATTCCGGCTCCATGCCGACCAGGGCCTGCAATTTCACGTTCTGGTCGAAGAAGGTAAGCCCGAAGCCTGCCTGCCAGGAGAAGGTCCCGCTGAACACCGTCCGGCCCTGGAAATCGAGGTACATGCCCTGGATGAAATCCGGGATCTTGTAGCCGGCCTTGTCGCCCGGGCGGAGGTTGATCCGCACGTCGGTCAGGCCGTTCTCGTCAGACGCGATGCCGAGCACGGCGATCTTGTCATTGAAGCGCTGTCCCTCCTCGGGGCGCAGAATTTTCACCGCGGGGGCCAGGTCGTCATTGACGACGATCGCCTTGGTGATCGCCGCCAGGCCCGAGGCGGTGGTGGCGCGCACCATGAGGCGCACGGTCCCGTCCGGAATGTCCTGCGTCTGCAGCCGGTAGCTCCATGAAGTCTGGCCTCCCGCGGCCGTGAAGGTCCTGCCGTTGTCCAGGCTGATTTCGACCTTCTCAATGCGGTTCGCCCACGCCTCCTTTTCATAGGCGGCGAACGCCTCCTTGTCTTCGCGGGCCGCGGGGGCCAGGTAATAACCGGCCTGCCCTTGGAGCCAGGGCCGGTTGGTGATGAAGTCGCCGGTATGGAGGGTGGTCACGCTCACCCACGGCCCTTTGGCCGCGTACCGGAGACGCGTTTTTTCTGAATTGATGACGCTGCCGTCCGCAAGCGAGGCGGAGACCGTCAGCACGTGGTCGCCCGCCGCGAGCTGCTCCGGACCGAGGGGCAGGTTGTAATAGCCGCCCGCGTTCAGTTCGAGCGGCGTGGCGCCCTGGCCGTCGACGGAAAGCGCCGCGCTCTTGACGTCGAGCTCGGAGACCACCTGACCGCTCACCGTAAACGGTCCGGCCAGGCTGTCGCCGTCCTGTGGAAAGATCACGTCCACCCGGTTGGTGATTTTTTTCTGCTCGACCTTGACATTGCGGGTGACGTAGGAGACGTTGTTCGCCTTGTCGCGGGCCTCGATGCGGACGTTGTACCAGCCCGCCTTGAGCTTGCTCATGTCGATGCTCTTCACGAACACGCCGCCCGTGGAGCCGGCGGGGAGCTCGTATTCGGTGCCGGAATTGTCCGGTTTGGTCTGGTTGACCGGCGCCACGTTGGCGACCAGGCTCTGCAGCACGATGTTGTCGAAGGCCCGTCCGTCGAGGATGAGCGCGTCGGTGACCGTCTCGCCTTCCGCCGGCCGGTCCAGGGAGAGGGCGGGCAGGGTGTTGTCGACGTGGAGCAGGGTGGCGGACAACCCTTCCGTGCCCGTTTTGTCCACGGCCTTGATGAGAAGACGGTGCACGCCGTCCGCGAGGAGGGCGGTGTCGAACGCGTAGCTCCACTTGTCCGCGCCCGCCGCCTGCTGCCAGGTGTTGCCGTTGTCGAACGAGATGGAGACGGAGGCGACGCCGTTGGCGTCCGAGGCCGTGCCCGCGAGGGCGATCGTGCCCCGGGTCGTCGTCTCGATGGCGGGAGACGCGAGGACGGCGATGGGCTCCTCCTTGGAAACAAAGAAAGTCGAGGTCGCGATGTCGCCCTTCAGGCCGTTCAGATCTTCCGCCTGCACCTCTATCTTGTGCTCATTGTCGGAAATGTTGACCAGCTGGACGGGGATGCTGAAGCTCGAGCCGCCGCCCAGCGCCACCCATTCCTTGCCGTCGAGGCGGTAGGAAATCGATTTGATCCCGTCGTCGTCGAAGGCCATCCCCGAAATCGTGAAATCATTGCGAAGCACTTCGTCCTTGGCGGGAACCTGGATCTCGACGCGCGGCTTGTCCGCGGCGGCGTCGATCTCGAATTGCGGATTCACTTCGGCGGAATTGCCGGAGGCGTCGGTCGCGCGGAAATAAAATTTATCGGGCTGTTTCTTGAACTGCGTGAGATCGAGGTCGTAGGCGAAATCGGTCAGGCCCGCGACGGGCGCGTACGTTTTTCCGTCGCTCGAGAACTCGACCTTGGCGACCCGCCCCGCGTCGGAGGTCGCGCCGGTGACGGTAAAGAGGCCGTTCACCTTGGCGTCCGCCTCCGGGGTGACGAAGGCGAGCCCGGGCGCGGTCGTGTCCTTCTTGACGACGATCGGCACCGTCGTCACGTTGCCGGACGCGTCCGCGGCGCGCAGGAACGCTTCCACGTTCCCGTCCGCGGTCCCGGAGAGGTCGATCGTCTGGCTGAAGGAATTATCGGCCGGCTCTCCGGTCTTGATCGGTCTTCCGCGCCTGTCGGTTTTGGGGGAAGAGCTCTTGGGAGAGAGCTTCACCCAGTCGCCCGCGGCGCCGATCCGGTATTCGAGGCTCTGAACGCCAGAGCCGTCCGCGGCCGTGCCCGAGAGCAGCAGGGTCTTGTTCACCCAATCGCCCGCGGCGGGCGAGGTGAGGCGGACGTCCGGGGGCGTGAGGTCGGTGGCGAATACGAGCGCCTGCGACGTGAAGGTGAGATTGTTGCCGGTCGCGACTTCGATTTTCACCGGCGGGGTTTGTCCTTCGCCCGCGGATTCAATGGTGATGAAGTTCCCGGAAAAACTCGCCTTGACGAGACCGGTCGCGGGTTTGACGGCGACGGACGTGATCTCGCGTCCCACGACGAACCCGTAGAGCGGGGAATCCTGGGACAGGCGGACGCGGCCGTCGGCCTCGATCCGCGCGTCCTTGAAATAGACGCCCGGCTCGCTTTGGCCGCGTTTCTGCGCAGGATCGATCTTGAAGAAGAAAGAACGATACGGGGCCTGAGATTGCTTGTCTCCCGAAATGCGCAGGAAAATCTCATTGTAGCCGTAGGGGAGCTCGCGCGGAACGTCGAAGGAGAAGGGACTCGACGGTTTATCGTTCGCGCGCCGGTAATCGGCGCCGCGGAAGTTCTTGTTGTCGAAGCTCACCTCGACGCGGGTCGCCGCGGAATTGACCGAGCCCTCGATTTTCGAGCGGCCGTCCGGGCTGGCGATCGCGACGCCCGGGTAGAACTCGACGCTGCCGGAGGCGGCGGCGACGGTGGAGAGCTTCACCTGGCGCAGGGGATCGGAAAAATAATCGTCCCCCGGGCCGAAGGTGATGGGATCGGTGTAAAACGTCTCGTTGTTGTCCGTGACGATCTTGATCCGGGCGGTCTCGGTCTTCACGTCGCTCAGGGGAATGACGCTCACCCGGCCGTTCACCGCGTGGGCGTTCACCGAGGTGAGCTTCGGGTCCAGGTCGATGCTCTTCACCGGGTCTCCGACGAAGAAGCATTCGTACGGGCGATCGGCCGTGAGACCGACCGTGCCCGAGTCGAGCCGGGCGTCGGCCTGGTAGAAGCCGGGCTTTGCGAAAATCGATCCGTAGTCGGTCACGCGCAGGGCGGTGAGGTATTGCGACGCGCGGTCGAACGCGTCGACGGCCGTAATCTTCACCTCGACGATTCCCGCGGGCAGGGAGTCGGGCAGGGCGAGATCGAAGTCGCGCGCGTACTTGTCAGAGCCGGACCGCAGCCCCACGTCCTTTTCCGCTCCGCCGTCGATCGACCAGCGCACGGTTTTGAGTTTTTCGTATTCCGTGATCGTGCCCTTGAGCACCGCCTTGTCGAAGGGTCCGACCTCGTATCCGGGGAAAAACTGCCGGGCGGTCCCCTGGACGGCGACGCTCTGAATACGGATCGACGCCGCGGCGCCGAGGACGCTGAACGCGACGGTTTTCTTGTCTCCCTTCACCTTGTTGACGTCCACGCCGTAAACGGAAAGAACGTGTTTCCCGGGTTCGAGACCGGTGAGCCGGAAGGAAAACGCCTCCTTGGCCGGCAGCGTGACCGGCTCCTTGGCGTCCAGGGTATAGACGATCGACTCGTTCCCGTCGTCGTCCGAGACGAAGCCGTACACGTCGAGGTCGGAACCGGCGGAGGATTTGTCCACGGGCGCCGCGATCTCCACGACCGGCTTGTCCGCGTTCTGGTCGACGGCTATTTTGTACGGCACCTCCACGACGTTTCCGACCGTGTCCTTGACCGTGAAGGTCACGGTTTCCTCGGTGGCCGCGGGGTAGGGGGTGGTGTCGAGCTCCAGGTACCAGTACGGGTTGCCGGGAAGGAGCTTGATCTCGCCGGTCTTGTCGCGGTACCGGTAGGAGAGCGATTCCACGCCGACCGTGTCGGTGGCCTTGCCGATCACGAAAAACCGGCCGTTGCGTTTCTCGTCTTTGCCGGGGGAGAGGATCCGCAGCTCGGGCTTGGTGTTGTCGACGAAAAAGAGAAAGGCGGCCAGGCCCTCGGATCCCGTCTTGTCGACGCCCTTGAACCAGTACACCTGCGGGCCGTCGGGCAACCGGGTGGTGTCGAGCCGCAGCTTGAAGTAATATTTCTTTTCTTCCTGTTTATAAGAGGTGCCCACGGGCTTGAAGGTTTTGCCGTTGTCGTCGCTGTAAGAGAAGGAGGCGATGTCGTTCAAGTCCTGAACCGCGCCCTCCAAATCGCGCACGCCGCTCAAGAGCGCGCCGCTTTGGAACGAGGTGACCTGCGTGAGCGGCTTGTGGGTGTCGAGGTTGAAGAACCGGGTGACCGGTTTGCCGACGACGCCGTTTATGTCCACGCCCTGGACCGTGATCTCGTGCCGGCCGTCTTCCATCCCCTGCGTCTGGAGCTTGTACGACCAGAAATCCCGCCCGTCCGCGTCCTTGAAATCCCCCTTGTCGATCGACACCTGCACCTTGGCGACGGCGTCGTCGTCCGTGCAGGTCCCGACGATGTTGAGCACGCTGCCGCCCACCCGCATCTCGGGGACGGGGTTGGTGAAGCTCGCCACCGGCAGGTCGCTCTCCGGATCGATCAGAATGTTGACGGGCGTGCTGTAGTAGACGTTGCCGGCCTTGTCCGTGGCCTGGATGATGATGTTGTAGGTGCCCTTGTTGAGGTCGGAGACGTCGTACGTGTAGTCCCAGTTTTCCCGTCCATTGACCTTGCGGTATGAATTGAGTTTCTTTTCCGTCGTCTCCTTCGAGACCAAAGGCTCCGCCGCGGGATCCGGAGAAGGCGAGGGGGAGACCGACGGGGTGGGAGTCGGCGAGGGAGTGGGCTTCGGCGACTGGGCGAAGCCCGTCGCGGCGGCCAGGCCGAGGATGACGATGACGGCGAACAGGATCTTCATGCGCATTTCATGCCCCTCATTTTCCTAGTTGTTCGGTTGCAATTTTGAGTACTCGATATGTGTCGAAAGCCAACCGACTACAGGCAATGTTTGACCATTGTTCGTGTAACTATTGACGTTCGTATGATTGAACTGCTCCATGCCTCCCCTGGGGGAGGTAACCGCCGGTACGGCGATGATTTCCCAGTTCCCGGAGTAATCGTCGGAGCCGGAGAGGACGCCGTCGGCATACGTGCCGGCTGCGGTGGTGGGATAAGCGATGCGGATCGGATCCCGCGTACCGTTATAGGAATCAGCGTAATAGCTGATGTACGGCTTGCCATTGATGAGGAAAATGTCCGTCCACGAGCCGACTGAAAGATAAGAATCCACGGTGTAACGCTCAACCGCTTTGGTAGCCCAGTTGATTCGCGCAAATTTGAGATTGGCGCCGCCGTTATCGTAATAGGCCAGGTAGACATACGTACCGTCGTTCGCCATGGAAACGTACATGCCGCAGAAGGAATTGGGATCGACGACCAATTCAGTCCATGTGGAGGCGGGGTCGGCCAGGTTGCCAGAGGTGTGATTGCCCGAATAGCGTATCTTGAGACGGGAATTCGTTGAATCGTAATATCCGATGGCGATATCCCCGCCGATCTTGGTCATGGCGGTGAATTGACTCGAGGCATTGGCGGTGCCGGGCACCATGAGGTTCCCATTGGAGGCGATTCGATAGTCGCGATTCGGTTCAGTTATATTATTGGCCGTATTGGAGGTCGTGCGGAATGAGAAGAATTGGATTTGCTGGCGGTCCGGGTGGGCGTCGAAGAAACTGATATAGACTTGGGTGGCCCCGTCGGCGCCTTCGACGATGAGATTCGGATATTTAAACCTGTTCAACTGACGCGAATCTCCCGAGCCGCCTCCCGGAGTGCCGTCCCAGTCATAGCCAGCCAATTCGACGACGCCGTTGACTCCTCCATAGACATTGTCGATCATCGCTCCGCCGGATTTATCGTTATAATTGAGTTGGAGAAAACCAATGTTGTTATTGCTGAAAGCGTCTTCGCCCGAGACGACATAGTAGGTTCCGCTCGAATTGCGGGCGATGGTCGTCATACGCTCGAACCAGCGGCCTATCAACTGTGTGTACGCCGTATCGTTCGTCGTGCGGTACGTATATCCGTTATTGTCGTTACTGTAGGAGAAGATGGGCTGGTTGCCGTTCATCGTCATGTCCGGATAATAGAAAGTCTGGTCGTTAACGGCGCTCAAGACCTCGGTCGTCTGCCAGACGTGTACGTAGCGGTCGTCGGTCCATTGCCTGGTCTGCGGCAGATTCACCTGGCGTTCGATATTGTTCGCCTTGGTGTTGTCGTTGAGGTTGTTGAGAGTCGGAACGGAATTGACGAACAACGTGAGGTACCCGGAGCGGGTGATTTGTTTTCGCACCTGCACCGCGTTTTGGGTCGGCGAGCCGGTGACGTTCGCCGAGATGTTGAGGCCGGCGGGGGAGCTGATCGCCGCCGGTGAAACGTAGATGGTTCGCGGTCCGTTCAGATTATATCCGTTGACGGTGAAATAATTCGACGTATCGGTGTTGAGATCGTAATCGATGGAATACTTGCCGGTTGAAGAACGCATGACGGCCGTGGATAGACCGCTGGTGGTGACGTTGACGAGGCTTGAGATATAGGGGACAACGTCGTAACTCCCCGAATCGACGCCGGTGCGGCTTCCCGCGTCGCCGGCCGTGAACAGGGCGCTCTTATTGGCGCCGGCTGAATTCGTCACCGTGCTCGTATCCCAGCGATAACTCCAGGTGACCGTGTGGCCGCCGGAAGGGGTGATGTTCTGGCTGAGGATCGTGAAGACGGCCCCGTTCGGCAGCGGCGCGACGGCCTCCAGCGTATGGCTGGTCGCGTTCCATTGCGCGACCGTAACGTTCGTGCCCAGGCCGTCGAGCGTCAGTTGGACGCTCGAGACGTAGAAGTTGTCCCAGGCCGTGCCGGTCAACAGGATGACGCCGGATACGTCGGCGTCGTCGTCGGTGCCGTCCCCGTTGGCGACCCCGTTGTCGTACTTGCTGTCGGCGGGCAGCTCGATGTGGCCGGCGACGATATTGTTGTCCGGGTTCCCGTCCGCGTCGAAGGCGTCGATGGAGACGGTCGGTGCGGTCGTGTCGTTCTTGTCGACGTTGATCCAGAAGGTGTTCGTGGTGGTGGTGATGTTGTCGCCGTCGGTGATGACGCAGGTGAAATAGGTGTCTCCGGCGGGATATCCGGATACGTAGACGTCCAGCACATTGGAGGCAGTGGATTGCACGGAGACTCCCTCGTGGAAGAACTCGTAATTGGTGATGCCGGGCACCGTCCCGCCCGGATCGTGGGCGGTCACTTCCAGGTAGACGTGGCTCCGCGCCTTGAACCGGTTCGACGACGAGTAGGCGGGGTTCGCGCCTGAATAATCGTACTTTTCATCGGCGTCGACGACGTTCGAGAAATCGACGTCGCTGCCCACGGTCAGGCCGTCGACGACCGGCTTGTAGTTTTTGACGTAACCGGTCGCCTGGTAGTGGTGCTTGTTCAGGGACATATCCACCGCCACGTAGTGGACGGTGACCGCGCCGTCGGAAATGTTGAGCGAGTTGAACCGGGTGTTCCAGAGGGTGTCGT
This sequence comes from uncultured Spirochaetaceae bacterium, assembly GCA_964554445.1. GTDB lineage: Bacteria > Spirochaetota > Spirochaetia > SZUA-6 > RPPD01 > JAFGSW01. The sequence goes on from CAZKOS010000091.1 coordinate 10,504, forward strand.
AGCCCTGGACCGTGAAGGTCTCGATGAAACCGTCGCCGTCGAGATCGCTGGCGCCGTTTTCGTATTGGTTGTCGATGACGATTTTATAGTTGGCGTCGGTCGTATAATACTGTACGCCCGTGCCGTCGCCGAAATCGGTGTTCTGGGTCAGGGTCGTGGTGGCGCCGGTGCGGGGGTTGTAGACGGTGCTCCCGCGCATGAAGTACACTTCCACCTGCTTGATGCCGCTCACCGTGCCGGAATCCGTCGCGGTGCCCTGGACGTAGGAGTTGTTCGTCGAGCCGTAGATGTCGGCGAGGATCCCCGTGTAGGTGCACGTCGGGTAGCTGTTGTCCACCTTGAGATCGATGAGCTGGAGCTTGGTATAGCCGGTGTTGTCCGTGGCGCGCAGCCGCAGGTAAAGGATGCCGGATGAACCGGCGAAGACGCCGCCGTTGATCGTTTCCGTGTTGATCGGAATGCTGAAGTCGTAGGGCGTGGTCCCGGGCGTCGCCACCGTGGTCCAGTTGACCCCGCCGTTGTAGCTGATTTCGACCTTGGCCACCTGCTGGTCGTCGACCGCGCGGCCGGTGAGGGTGAAGGTCTTGCGCACGAACGAGTTGGAGTCGTGGCTCATGTTCTCGAATCCCGGAATCGTGTCGTCGAAGCGGAAGGACCGCTGCTGGTAGTTGCCCATGATGCCGGGGGTGGCGCCGCCGTCCTTGGAATCGACGGCCACCACGCGCGCCGTGATCTCGCCGTTCTGGCCGTTGATGTGGTAGAGCTCGCCGTCGGCATTGAGCTCCACGGTCCACTGGGTGGTGCCGGACACCTCGTACCAGTAGCCTTCGTTTTCGAACATCTGGGCCGGGTCGCCGATGGGAAGCCCCGCCACCGTGGCGATCTGCGAGCCGCCGGTGGTGCCGTCGCCGTTCAGGTTGTACTGGTGCGTGTAGGAACCGTCATTGTCCAGGTCGAGGCTCATGTAGACCTTGTAGAGGCCGTCGTCGTCCACGGCCGTGCCCGACATGACCGTCGAGCCGCCGATGACGGCGCCCGCCTGCGGCGAGAGAATCGAGACCTGGGGCTTGTCGGTGTCGTTGTCGATCAGGAAATAGAAATCGTCCTTCGTGTACACATTCCCCGCCCGATCGGTGATGCGGGCGTGGATGTAGAGGCGCCACACGCCGCCGCCCATGTCGTCGGCGTAGGTGTCGTTCGCGTAGTTGGTCGAATCGATCTGGTACTCCCAGTTGTAGAGATT
>CAZKOS010000092.1:0-1629 GCA_964554445.1 uncultured Spirochaetaceae bacterium
TCCAGCGCCCTCGTCGAGGACGGGCGGGTGACGGCCGCGACCTACGAGCCGCACCGCGGGCGGATCCGCGGGAAGCTCGAGGAGATTCTCCGCGCGCATGCCGGACGCGGGTACGACGCGGCCGCGCTGGCCTCGGGGCTCTGGGGCCGGGCCGGGGGCGCGCTCGATCCCACCCTGGCCGCCATCGAGGGCGCCCGCTTCCTGGCGCCCGGCGCGCGCAACGTCCTGTCCCTGGGCGGCGAGCGGTTTTTCCTCGCCTTCTTCAATGAAGCGGGCGGGTACGTGTCGCACTCGGAAAATCCTCCCTGCGCCTCGGGCACCGGATCGTTCATCGAGCAGCAGGCGGAGCGGCTCGGCATTTCCGCGGAGGAGCTCGCCCGGCGCGCCCTGGCCTTCGGGGGCGCGGCGCCCTCCATCGCCACCCGCTGCGCGGTGTTCGCCAAGAGCGACATCATCCACGCCATGCAGGAGGGCTATTCCCTGGACGCCGTGGCCGCGGGCCTGTGCGCGGGCATCGCGCGCAACGTCCTCGACGCGCTCCTGAAGGGCCGGGCCCTGGCGCCGCCGCTCGTCCTGGTCGGGGGCGTGTCTCAGAACGGAAAGATCGTGGAGAGCCTGCGGGAGCTGGCCGGGGTCGAGGTGATCGTGCCGGAGCACGCCCGCCTGGCGGGCGCCGTGGGCGCGGCTCTCCTGGCCTCGGAACCGGACATCGATCCGGCCCGGCTCTTCGTCCCCGAAGAGCGGCAGGACGCGCACCGGCCGCCGCTCGCGCTCGCCTTGAGCGATTACCCGGATTTCGGGCGCTACCGCTTCACGGTCGACGACGAGGTCGAGATCATGGACGACGGGTCGGACCGGCCCGCGCCCGCCCGCCTCTCGGTGGGCTTCGACGTCGGCTCCACCTCCACCAAGAGCGCGGCGGTGGACGACGCGGGCGAAATCGTGCGCGGCTTCTACACCCGCACCAAGGGCGATCCGGTGGCCGCGATGCGGCGCCTGCTCGGCGCCATGCGGCGGAGCTTCGGCGGCGTTTTGCCGCCCCTCGCGGCCGCGGGCGTGACCGGCTCGGGCCGCGCCCTGATCGCCTCCCTCTTCCGCGCCGACCTGGCGGTGAACGAGATCACGGCCCACGCCGCCGCGGCCCGCCGCCTCTCCCCCGGCGTGGACACCATCATCGAGATCGGCGGCCAGGATTCGAAATTCACCCTGCTCAGGAACGGCGAGGTGTCCTTCTCCCAGATGAACTACGTCTGCGCCGCGGGCACGGGCAGCTTCATCGAGGAGCAGGCGGTCCGGCTCGGCATGTCTCTCGCGGAGCTCTCCGCGCGGGCGCTCGGCAGCCGCGCGCCCGTCACCAGCGACCGCTGCACCGTTTACATGGAGCGCGACCTGTCCGTGCTGCTCGGCCGGGGGTACACGCCGGATTCGCTCGCCGCGGCGGTGCTCCACTCGGTGCGGGACAATTACCTCTCCAAGGTGGTCCAGCGCCGGCCGCTCGGCTCGGCGATCGTCTTTCAGGGGGCGACCGCGCGCAACCAGGCGCTCGTCGCCGCCTTCGAGCAGGCCCTGGGCAAACCGATCACGGTGTCGCCCTATTGCCACCTGACCGGGGCGTACGGGGCGGCGTTG
>CAZKOS010000092.1:1729-8754 GCA_964554445.1 uncultured Spirochaetaceae bacterium
CGCTTGTCGTCGTTCGCCGGGGTGGAGTCGGACATCGCCTTCTCTTCGGAGACGTGCGGGCTGTGCGCCAACCGGTGTCTCCTCACCGTGGCCGCCGCGGGCGGGGTGAAGACCGGGTGGGGCATGAAGTGCGGCCGGGAGTACGCCGCGCGCCGGCCGCGGAAGGAGCGCGCCACCGCGATGCAGCGCCGGTTCGAGGCGGTCGGCCGGGAGCTGGACGGGCTGCCCGGCTCCGACGCGCGGAGCGGCGTGACGGTGACGCTCCTCGACGGTTTGTACCAGCGCGAATACAATCCTCTCTGGAAGCTTTTCCTGCGGCGCCTGGGTTTTTCGGTGCGCGTCGTGCCGCCGTCGCCCGCCGCCCTCCGCCTGGGAAAGGGCGCGGTCAACTCGGATTTCTGCGCGCCCATGATCATGGCCCACGGCCTGGCCCTCGCCGCGGTCCGGGAAGGGGCCGATGCGATCTTCTTCCCGGCGCTCGTGAGCGAGCGCGAGGAGGGCACCGGCGGCGCCGCCTTGTTCCGCGAGAAGACGAGCGACTCGTATTTCTGCTACTACTCGCAGTATCTCCCCACCGTCCTCTCGGGCCTGACCGAAGGCGGGGTGAGGGAGAAGCTCATCGCGCCGCTCGTGAAGTGGAACGGGCGGAGCGACGGGGAGATCGCGGCGGAGATCCACGCCGCGCTGGCCGGGCGATTCCCCGATCTCGCGCCCGAGGAGACCGCGGCGGCCTACGCCTTCGCCTCCGCCGCCTTCGCCCGCGCGCGGGCCGCCTACCGGAAGCGGCTGCCGCCGCCCGCGCCCGGCGCCATCCGCCTGGTGGTGCTCGGCCGGCCCTACGCGGTCTTCGATCCCGATCTGAGCCTCTCCATTCCGGCCCGGCTCGAGGAGCTCGGCGCCGAGGTCTACTGGCAGGGCGAAATCGACCCGGGCGACGGGCGGGCGGAGGACGAGGCGCCGGTTCCGTACCTCGACCGCATGCACTGGAAATACGGCCGGGAGATATTGCGCGCCCTCGCTTACGCGGTCCGCACCCCGGGCGTCTTCCCGGTTTTTTTGAGTTGTTTCCGCTGCAGCCCGGACTCGTTCCTCCTCTCCTACGCGCAGGAGATGATGAAGGAATCGGGCAAGCCCTTCCTCTTCCTGGGGCTCGACGAGCTGGCCTCGGGCGTCGGCTACGACACCCGCGTCGAGGCGGCCTTCCACTCCTTCAGAAATTACCTGGCGGGGGAAGGGCGGACCGGGAACGCGCCCCCCGACTCCGCCGCGAAAAAGGCTTCACGCAGCGAACGGGGGGAATCCTCTCAGACCGCCGACACGTTCGTTCCCGGCGATCTCGTTCTCATCCCCAATGTGAGCCGGCTCATCGGCCGGTTCTGGGCCGCGTGTTTCGAGGCGGCCGGCTTCCGGGCCGAAGTGCTCGACACCGGGCCCGAGGCGCTCAACACCGGCTACGCCTACGTGCACGGCGGGGAGTGCCTGCCCGTGGCCGCCATCGTGGGAGGCATGGTGCGGAAGTGCCGGGAGCTTATCCCCGAGCCGGGCCGGATCGCTCTCTATCTCCCCACGCTCTGCATGGCCTGCAACTTCCCGCAGTTCCCGATCATCGCCCGCAACGCCGCCCGCGAGGCGGGCTTCCCGGGCCTCAAAGTGCCGCTCGTCAACTCCATGGCGCAGGGGGATCATCTTCCCGGCAACCTGCCGCTCAAGCTCTTCGAGGCGGGCGTGATCGCGAGCTTGCTCTATAAAATCTATTTCCGGCTGAAGCCCTACGAAAAAACGGCGGGCGCCGCGGACGCCGCCCTGGCCCGGGCCGAGGAGCTCGTGGCCGCCGCGTTCCGGGAAGGCGGGGAGCCGCGTCCGACGTTCGCGGAGGCCGCGGCCCTGTTCCGGACCGTGGAGGCCGATCGGGGCGGCCGGCGCCGGCCGCGCCTGGCCGTGCTGGGAGACTTCTACGTGAAGTACAACGAGACCGTCAACCGGCGCCTGCAGGAGCTCATCATGCGGGAGGGGGGCGAGCTCGTCATCCCCTCCTTCACGGAGATGACGTTCCACTTCTTCGACGTGGACGCGCGCGAGCGGCCCGAGGAGGCGCGCCGCCTCAAGGTCCTGCGCCTCTTCGAGCAGCGCTACGAGAAGCTGGCCGCCGACCTCGTGGGGGAGAACGCGGAACCGGACTGGAACGAGTGCGTCGCGGAATTCGACGCCCGCGGCCTGGGCCACTACCTGCCGGGGGAGACCTCCCTCAACACCGCCCGCGCCCTCTATTGTTTGGCCCGGAAATCGGTGGAGGCGATCGTCCACATCAATCCCATGTTCTGCTGCCCGGGCGTGGTCTCGGCCTCCCTCTTCAAGAAGATCTCGCGCGACTTCGGCGTGCCCATCGTCGACATCTTCTACGACGGCACCGGCGATCCGAACCGGGTCCTCGTCCCGCATCTGCATTACCTGAGTGAAAGAGGACACGGAGCACACGGAGGGAACGGAGAGCACGGAGAAGAGAGGTAAAAGAAGGCAAAGGAAAAGGGAAATTGGTAAAAAAGAATGTGATATCGGTTTTTCTCGGTCCTGACTAGCTGAAATCATAATTTTTATCTACCTTTTTCTTTCTCCGTGATCTCCTTCCTCCCTCCGTGTTCTCCGTGTCCTCCCCAAAGTTGATTCCCCGGAGCCAGCCCTCGCAATTACTTTGCCGCTATGCTATTATTTGATTACCATTAATATCTCAGGGGGCGACGAGCCGATGGTATGAACGACCGATACCCGATTCTCAGCCGGATCGATTCCATAGACGACCTCAAAAGCCTTCCCGAGCGCGTTCTGCCGCGCCTGGCCGATGAGCTGCGCCGCTACATCATCGAGGTGGTGAGCCGGAACGGCGGGCATCTCGCCTCGAACCTGGGGGTCGTCGAGCTCACCATCGCCCTGCACCGCGTCTTCTCCTCCCCCCGCGACAAGATCGTCTGGGACGTGGGCCACCAGACCTACGCCCACAAAATACTCACCGGCCGCAAGGAGGCGTTCCGTCACCTGCGCCAGCGTCACGGGGTGAGCGGCTTCCCCAAGCGGATCGAGAGCGAGCACGACGTGTTCGAGACCGGCCACGCCTCGACCTCGATCTCCGCCGCGCTCGGCATTCTCTGCGCCCAGGAGCTGCGGGAGGTGGGCGGCCGCGTCATCGCCGTCATCGGCGACGGCTCGCTCACCGGCGGCATCGCCCTGGAGGCCCTGAACTGCGCCGGCCAGCTCGGCAAGAGGCTCATCATCGTCCTGAACGACAACAACATGTCCATCAACGAGAACGTGGGCGCGCTGTCCGTCTACCTCACCAAGATCACCGCCACCCGTCCCTACCGGCTCTTCCGCAAGACCGTCGACGGCCTGGTGCGCCGCATCCCGATCGTCGGCCGGCGCCTGCTCCAGGGCATCTACCGCCTGAAGCGGGCGGCCAAGGCGTTCTTCTTCCGCAACCATTTCTTCGCCGACCTGGGGTTCGAGTACGTGGGCCCGCTGCACGGCCACGACATCCACTCGCTCATCCGCGTCCTCGACAACGTGGCGGAGAACTTCGAGCGGCCGACCGTCGTGCACGTGTCCACCGTCAAGGGCAAGGGCTACACGCACGCGGAGAGCGCCCCCTCCCGCTACCACGGCGTGGGCGCGTTCACGGTGGCGGACGGGAAGCCCTCGGGCGAAGTCCGGACGAATTTCACCGACGTCTTCGGCGAGGCGGTCCTCGACCTGGCGGCCGGCGACCAGCGGATCGCGGCCGTGACCGCGGCCATGGCGGCCGGCACGGGCCTCGAGCCGTTCGCGCGCGCCTTCCCGGACCGCTTCTACGACGTGGGCATCGCCGAGCAGCACGCCGTCACCTTCGCGGCCGGTCTGGCCGTCGGCGGACTCAAGCCGGTGGTCGCCGTCTACTCGACCTTCATCCAGCGCTCCGTCGACCAGGTGATCCACGACGTCGCCCTGCAGAAGCTGCCGGTGGTTTTCGCCCTCGACCGCGCGGGCCTGGTGGGCCGCGACGGCGAGACCCACCACGGCGTTTTCGACGTGGCGCTCTTCCGCGGCGTGCCGAACCTCGCCGTCCTGGCGCCCGCCACGGCCGGGGAGCTGCGGGCCATGCTCGCCTGGGCCCTGGACGCGGGGGCGCCGGCGGTGGTGCGTTACCCGCGGGCGGCCTGCGCCTTCGATCATCCCGCCTGCGACCTGCCCCTCGTGGCCGGGCGCGGCGTCAAGGTCCTCGAGCGCGGCGGCGGGACGCTCGTCGTCGCGGTCGGGAGCCTGCTCGCCGAGGCCGTGGCGGCGGCCGGCGTCCTGGAGGAAGAAGGGATCCCGATCGACGTCTATTCCCCGCGCTTTCTGAAGCCGATCGACGAGGCGTATTTTCAGCGCGTCGCCGCGCCCTACCGGCGGGTCCTGTTCGTCGAGGAGGGCGTCAAGGCGGGCGGCGTCGGCGAATACCTGGGCTGCCTGCTTGCGGAGTGCGGCGCCGATTCCGGCGGGACGGCGCGCGGCCCCGTCTTCTCCGCGGCGGGCGTGCCCGACCGGTTCGTGGAGCAGGGCTCGCGGCGGGAGCTCCTCGCCCTCTGCGGGCTCGACGCAGCGGGCATCGCCGACCGGGTGCGCGTTCTCGCGGGCGTGGGAAAGCTCTCCGCCCGGCGTTGAAACGAAAGCTCGCATTGCCGTCAACTCCATTCGGGGGAGAACATGATCAAACACGTCGTTCTCTGGAGATTGAAAGAGGCGAAGCGCGATGCTTCATTGAATCAGCAGTGTTGAATCGTATTTCTGTGAGAAAAATCCTAACAGGCGGGTCGCCCGTCGTTTCCCATCCCCATTCCCTTCAATAAATACGTTGTGAAACAACGTATTTATGCCCGATCCGTTTGCGGCTTGCGGGCGGTGGTTCGCGCGCGCTCGAGGGCCTGCCGCGCAATGACCTTGAGCGAGTCGAGGTACTTCCGTTCGATCCGCAGCCACTTCTGGTTCAAATTGTGCGCGTACCAGCCGATGATGAAGGCCGCCACGTTGTTCCGGAAGAGCTTCTTCACGACCTGGAGGGGCGAGTAGAAGCGCGTGTGCGCCTCGATCTGCAGGAGCTGGAGCCGGAGCAGGGAGAGGTGGCGCGGCGTGAAGGTGACGTGGTGGGCGTCGTACTTGTTCCAGTCGAAGGTGAAGATCCTGTTTTCCTCCCGGGCCGCCAGGTAGAAGTCGGAGCCGGGCAGGGGGGTGAGGATCATGAACTGGGCCGAATCGATGTTCTCCTTGATGGCGAAGCGGATGGTGGAGCGGATGGTCGACTTGGTGTCCGTGTCGAAGCCGAAGACGAACATGCCGTGGATGAAGATGCGGTGGGCGTGGATCGCCTTGATGGCCGCCCGGATTTCCTCGACCGTCTGCGACTTCTTCATGTTCTCCAGCGCGGCCGGGTCGACCGATTCGAAGCCGATGTAGAGGGTCGTGCAGCCGGCGCGGCGGAGGAGGTCGAGCAGCTCCGGGTCCTTGGCGATTTCGGCCCGCACCTGGGTGGACCAGGTGAACCCGAAGCCGCGGTCGATCATGGCCCGGAGGAGCTCCTTGGTGCGGCGGCGGTTGGCCGCGAAGTTGTCGTCGTAGAAGAAAATCTTGTGTTTTTTCGGGTTGTAGCGCTCGAGCTCCTTCATGACGCTCTCCGTGGAACGGAAGCGGTAGCGCTTGCCGAACATGCCGGTCACCGAGCAGAAGGTGCAGTCGTACGGGCAGCCGCGGGAGGTCTGGAGGGGGACGATGGTCTTGATGAAGGCCCGCTTCAGGCGGGCGTTGGCGCCGTAATTGACGAGCGAGAAGTCCGGGAAGGGGAGACTGTCGAGCGGGGCGGTGAAGGGCTTGCGCTCGGTGCGCACCAGGTCACCGTTTTCCCGGTAGACGAGGTTGGGCACGCTCGCCAGGGACCGCTCGCCGTTCAGGGCCTCGACGAGCATGGGCATCGATTCCTCGCCTTCGCCCGCGACGCAGTAGTCGGCGTGCGTGAGGGCCTCCTCCGGCAGGAAACTGACGTGCGGCCCGCCCATGACGACCGGAATGCCGCGGCTGCGGAACCAGTCGGCCAGGTGATACGCCTGCGGCGCGGTGGGCGTGATGGTGGAGATCGCGGCCAGGTCGCAGTCGGGGTTGATCTTGTACACTTCCTTTTCGTGCACGAAGAGGACCGACGCGTCGTACCCTTTCTCCTTGAGAATGGTGGCGAGGAGCGTGCAGCCCAGGCGCGGCAGGTTGTAGCGGCTGAAAACGTTCAGGTGCTCGGCCCGCGGCTCGATGAATATGATTTTCCGAATGCTCATGTTTCTCTTTCCCGAGAGGGCTCCGACCGGCCGGGGCGTCGGACGCGCGTTCTCTCTATAGAATCGGAAGATCGATCGGCTTTCCCCGGCGAAATATTCTTCAATTCTCGATGCTTCCTACTCGTACGTTTACGGATATGTTACCCGATTAATATATCCGTATACGTACGATTTAGTCAAGAATTATATTCGGGCCTTTTCTGATTTTGTTGACCTTGCCGCCGGCCGACAGTAAGTTTACGATAACAAAATTTTTTCAACGGAGGCAGTTATGGATAAGTATTTTGTGTGCCAGGGGTGCGGTCACGTCGAATTCGGGGCGGCGCCCGAGAAATGTCCCGTCTGCATATCGCCCGGGGAAAAATACGCGGAGGACGCGGCGGCCGTCAACCCGGCCGAGAAAGAGGGCAAGGAGAAGCACGTGCCGGTCATTCTCGTCACCAAGGAATGCGGGCTCATCCCGAACGACTGCAGCGACATCCACATCAAAATCGGCTCCACGCCTCATCCCATGCAGGACGACCATTGGATCCAGTGGATCGACGTCTATAACAATAAAAAGTACATCGCCCGCCACATGCTCACGCCTTCGATGGAGCCCGCCGTGAGCGTGCACATCAAGCGCTCCCTCGCGGGGAAGCTGCAGGTGATTGAAAGCTGCAACAAGCACGGCCGCTGGACGGCGGAAGCCGAGCTGCT
>CAZKOS010000092.1:8854-11723 GCA_964554445.1 uncultured Spirochaetaceae bacterium
CCCCGTCAGCACGCAGTCAATCCTCGAAGCGCAGGAAGTATTTCCGGCGGCAGACCGCGCGGAAGTCGCAGGTATGGCAGGCGCGTCCGCCCGTCCGGTCGCTCGCGAAGCCGATGGCGAAATCGCCGGCGCGGATGCGGCCGGCCGCGGCCGCCAGGGCGGCCCTGGCGCGCCCGATCACCCCGTCCATCTGCTCAGACGTGAACCAGGCCTTCGCCGACGGGTGGAGGAGGTGTTGGTAGTGCTCCTTCTCGAAGGAGTAATAGGACGCCGCGGCCACCGGCGCGCCCGCCGCGCGGTCCCGAGCCCCTCCGGCCAGGAGGACGTAGCAGGGGAGCTGGAAAGAGAACGGTCCGCCCCGTTCGGGGAGGAGATCGCTCCGCGCGGGGACCCTGTTTTTTTTATAATCAACAATAATAAGGCCTTGCCCGTTCCGGCCCAGCAGGTCGATCTTTCCCGAGAGGGTGAGGCCCTTCTCGTCCCACGGGAGTGAAAACGTCCCCTCGACGTCCAGGATCTCGAAGTCGCCGAACGCCTCGGCGGTGCGGTCGACGAAGGCCCGGAATCCCCCGGCCAGCGCGCGGGTGATCGTGCGCCAGAGCGGCGGCAGGGGCAGGGGCTCGGATTTCTCCCAGGCCCGGGCCTCGTCCTCCGCCGCCCCGAGGACGTCGTTCCGGAGTCGATCGCGCGCGGCGGCCTCGAACCGCGCGCCGTCCTCCTTGAGCCGGCTGAAGAAGCGCTCGAACACGCGGTGGATGAACGAGCCCAGCCAGAAGGGCCGGTCCTGGGAGAAATCGCTTTCCGGCGCCTCCAGGCCCGCCGCCTTCTCGAGCAGGAACCGGAAGGCGCAGGCGGTGAAGCGCTCCAGGTCGGTCGGCGAAAGCGAAAGGCGGCCGTCTTCGTCCGAGAGTCGCTCAAGGACGCGGCGCCGCAGCGCTTCCGGCGTGACGGGCGCTTCGGTGAAGAGCGCGGCGCGCCGGCCTGCCCGCGCGGCCGCCGCCGCCAGGCCTTCGGCCTGGAGGGTGAACGGCGGTTCGGGCGGCGCCGTCGCGTCTCCCAGGAAAAAGCGCTCTTCGGCCGCGTACCCGTCGGATCCCGCACCCCCGCCGGCCGGCCGCTCGCGCAAGGCGCCGGTCCGGACGAAGAACGGCGGCGGCAGGCGCACCCGGCCGAAGCCAGCGCGCGCGCCGCTCATCCGCACGGTGTTTCCCGACACCCGGTAGAGCGACAGGAAGGCGTCGCTCGAGTCCCCGTCGACGAGCCCGAGGCGGGCCTGCTCGTCGACGGACAGAAAGGGGAAGGGCGGAGCGACGACGCGCGTCGTTTCCTCGCTCACGTTGACGATGAAATGGAGGTCGGGCCTGATGCCGGCCGACACGCGGTACGGGTAGACGGCCACGCCCGCCTCGCGCGGCGGCGGCACGTAGCGCGTGTCGGCGAGAACGTCGAGCCAGACGCGGAAGGGGGAGACGGGCGGCGGCAGGGGGAGGGCGCGCGCCGTCTCGCGGAGCTCGTCGAGCCGGTCGAGGGCGAGCTCGAGGCGGCGGCGCTCCTCGTCGCCGAAGGCGTCGCTTGTGAAGAAGACGGCGCGGAATTTGGTGAAGGCTTTTTTCACTTCGTCGAAGGTCGCCGCGCCCTCAAGTCCGTCCAGGGCGGAGCGCAGCGAACGGTAGAAGGCCCCGGCCGCGCGGGAACGGGGGTCCCGCCGCAGGTGGTAGTCCCACAAATCGAACGGCCGCCCGTCCGCGGTGAAATTCCTGAGGCAATTGTTCTCCAGGCCGAAGCGGATGAGCGCCTCGGCGGCCTCCGGCTCCTTCCAGGGGACGGACCGGTTGCCGAGGAGGGCTTCGAGCGAGCGCAGGGCGTAACCGGACGAAACCGCGGCGGCGGCCTGGCCGAGCGCGTTGACCCCGGGATAGGCCGAGAGCGGCCGGCCCGCGTTGACGACGAGCGGAACGTCGAAGCGGCGGGCCGTGTCGGCGAGCGGGAGGGCGATCTCGTCGAGGCCGGCCGCGGTGATCGCGATCCGGGTGATCATGTCGTCCGGCGCGGCCGCGTCGAGGAGCCCGCGGATGGATTCCATGACCGCGTTCATCTCGTCCTCGAGCCCGGGGAAAACGTCGAGCGCCGCCGCTTCTCCTTCTCCCCGCGCCGCGCCGACCGCGCGGACCGCCGGATGTCCCCGGAACGCCGGGGCCGCGTCGGCCCAGTCCTCGATCACCTCCGGGTAAAAAACGACGTATTTTTTCCGTCCGGGAACGAACCGGGGGAGCGCATCGTCCGGCTCGAAGAGACCGGCGGCGTCGAGGAATTCACGGTAGCGGGAGGCGAGGAGGGCGAGGTCGGCGCGTTTGGCGGCGTCGATCGCGCTCCCGGCGCGGGCCAGGAGTTTTTCGGTTCGGCCGATGAGGGGCAGGACGAGCTTCAGGCTCGGCAGGTGGGCCGGACCCGAGGCGGCGTGCTCGGGCGGGATGAGCGAACGGAATACCGGTTGCCGGGCGTTTTCGGCGAGGAACGCCTCCAGGAAAAGCCGGCGCACGATCCCGTTGACCGGACGTCTCCCCCCGGGAGAGGCGAACGTTTCCTCCTTGAATTTGTCCCAGGAGACGCACTTGTTCCGCGGCAGCGCGGAGCCGCCGGGACCGAGCAGGCTCTGCAGCGTCCAGGCCGCCGCCACCTCCGAGGGAAAAACGAAGATCGTTTCCGGGTCGTCCCGGCCTTCGCGCATCAGGGCATCGGCGTCGCTCATGCGGGGAAGTATAGCAGATGGGGCCGGGCTCTTAAAGAGCCGCACTTGTCATGAAAACTGCGTGAGAGGACACGGAGGACACGGAGGACACGGAGGACACGGAGGACACGGAGAACACGG
>CAZKOS010000093.1:0-4942 GCA_964554445.1 uncultured Spirochaetaceae bacterium
ATCCCGACCGCCTTCAATCCAGTCTTCACGACGGATTGCCCAATTGGTTGTACAGCCCGGCGAGATCGATTTCCTCCCACAACCCGGCGATGCGCCCGTCCTCGATCCGGTGGATGTGGATCGCCTTGATCGTCACGCGCTTGCCGGTGGCCGGGATGCCCATGAAGTCGCCGCGATGGGTGCCCCGCGCGGAGAACCGGGTCACCACCTTGTCCCCCTCGGCGATCTGGTCCTCCACCGTCACGTCGATGTCGGGGAACGCCTCGTGGGTGAGTCCGGCGAGCTGCTTGAACCGCGCGCGCGGCATGCTGCCCTCGTCGCCGATACGGATCGGATCGGCGTAGATTTCGTCGATGACGTCGAGCTTGTTTTCCGCGAGCACCTCATGGTAATGCCTGAGCGTCAAGCGCTTGTTTTCCGCGGTTCCCATACGGGCCTCCTTTTTTATCATGACCGGTCGGCCGCCTTCGGGACGAGCCGAGCGCCATCCCCATATTCCGATTTTATCCGCCGGTTGTCAATTTCAAATTATTGTCGTTCGCCTCCGCGAGTGCCCCCAAGATTGTTGCGGATTTGATGAAGATGTACTTGACGTTTATAGAAAAAGACGCTACTTTCTTAGTGTCTTAGTTTAATATGACACTAAGGAGGTATAGTATGATCCGGATGTCGGGAGTGGCGTTCGCCTACGGAAACAAGCCGCTCTTCAAGGGCCTGGGCCTCGAGCTCGCGCCCGGCAACATCTACGGGCTCCTGGGAAAAAACGGAGCGGGCAAGACGACGCTCTTGAAAATCCTCACCGGCGTCCTCAAGGCGGACGCGGGCGAGTGCGAGGTCTTCGGCGAGCGTCCGGCCGCCCGGTCGCCGACCCTTCTGCGGGAGCTGTTTTTCATCCCCGAGGACTTTCACGTGCCGGCGCTGCGGCTCGACGTCTTCGTTTCCCTGTACGCCCCGTTCTATCCCCGCTTCGACCGGGAGGCCTTCGACGCCTGCGCCCGCGAGTTCGGGCTCGCACCAAGGGACAAGCTCCCCGCCCTCTCGTTCGGGCAGAAGAAGAAGCTCCTCATCGCCTTCGGCCTGGCCGCCAATTGCCGGCTTCTCGTCCTCGACGAGCCGACCAACGGGCTCGACATCCCGTCCAAGCGCCGGTTCCGCCAGCTCGTGGCCGGGGCCCTGACCGAGGACAAGAGCTTCATCATTTCCACCCACCAGGTCCGCGACCTGGAGACCCTGATCGATCCGGTCGTCATCCTCGACGAGGGGCGGATCATCTTCAACCGTTCCCTGGCCGACGTATCGGGCCGGCTCACCGTCTCCTTCGCCAGGGAGGAGCCCGATCCGGACCGCGTCGTCTACAGCGAGCGGGTGCTCGGCGGCTACACCGTGCTCGAGGAAAACCCGGACGGCCGGGAGACGAACATCGACCTCGAGCTCCTCTTCAACGCCGTCGTCAACGGCCGCGACAAAATCGAACGGCTCATGGAAAGTGAGGTATCGCATGAACGCAGCGACTCTTGACCGCGTTTTCAACGCGCGGCGCTTTGTATCCCTGCTCCGCCGGGAGCTGTCCGCGGGATACCGGGCCCTCATCGTCATCCTGGGCACGACGCTCGGGATCGCCTTCACCGCGTATTTCTTCGCCGCGCCCGCCGGGACGGACGGCGACTTCGTCGGCCCCCTGTTCTCGTGGTTCGTGCTCCTCGCGGGCGGCGTCGTGTTTTCAAGCCGCGCCTTCCGCGACGTCCACCGTCCCGGGGACGCCCTGCGCTACCTCACCCTGCCCTGCTCGCACTTCGAGAAGACGCTCGCCAAGTTCGCCGTGACGGCCGTCGGGTACGCGCTCTTTTCCGCCGCGGCGTATTTCGTCATGACCGCGCTCGCGGCGCCGCTCACGCTCCTCGTCTTCGGGCGCAGTCCCGGGCTGTTCAACCCGTTCACCGCGGACGTGCTGCGCTCCGCCGGCGTCTACGTCGCGCTGCAATCGGCGTTCGTGTTCGGTTCGCTCTTCTTCAGGCGCATGGCGCTCGCCAAGACCCTGCTCACCGCGGCCGGGCTCCTCTTCGGCTTCGGCCTGATCGCGGGACTCGTGTTCGCGGCCGCCAATTTCGACCTCCTCGTCCGGGGCGCCTTCGAATGGTACGGGTTCCGGGGCGGAAGCTTCCCGACGGGACCGTGGCACGCTCCCTGGATGGACGCGGCGCGCGTCGTCGGCTGGATCGTCGCCGCCCCCTTCTTCTGGGTCGTCACTTTCTTCCGCCTCAAGGAACAGGAGGTGCGGACAACATGAACTTCACGGGAGCGAACGCCATCTACCAGCAGATCGGGAATTACGTCTGCGAAAACATCCTGCGCGGCACGTGGGCCGAGGGCGACAAAATCCCCTCCATCCGCGAGCTCGCCGTTTCCATCGAGGTGAACCCGAACACCGTTCTGCGCTCCTACAACCTGCTCAAGGAAAAGGACATCATCCAGGACCGGCGCGGGCTCGGTTATTTCGTGGCCGGCGACGGCGTCGAAAAGACGAGGCGGCTCCTCACCGACGAATTCGTGACCGGGGAGCTCCCGCGCGTATTCCGGACCATGGACCTCCTCCGCCTCGGGATCGAGGACCTGAAATCGCATTATCTCACCTACCGGCGCACCCACGGGCGCGCTGAAAGGAGCAAATCGTGAAAACGAGCAACGCAATCTTATTGATCGCCGCCGCCGCGATCCTGGCGGGCATCATTGTCTTCGCCGTCGCATCGCGCCCGGTCGTCGCGAAATTGTTCCCCGCCTCCGGCGCGGCCGAAGCGGCCGAAGCGCCGGGGGGGTTCATGGAGTCCCGGGCGAACCTCAAGGATTTCAGCGGCGTGCGGGCGAGCGGGGCCTGGGAAATCGAAATCAAACGGGGCGAGTCCTACGAGGTGGACATCACGGCTCCGCCCGCCGCCCGCGACCGCCTCATTGTCAGGAAGTCCGGGGAGTCGCTCGAGCTCGGCTGGGCCGGCCGCCCCCGGTTCATCTGGCCGGCCCGGCTCAAGGCCGAGATCACGATGCCCCGCCTCGAATCGCTCGAGCTCGCGGGAGCGGTGAACGCCGGGATTGAAGGCTTCAAGGTCCCGAAGCTCTCGGTCGTCTCGCAGGGCGCCGGCACCGTCGTCTGCCGGGACAGCGAGATCGGCGACCTCACCGTCGTCATGTCGGGCGCCGGGAGCGTCGATTTCTCGAACGCCCCGTCCGTCGACGCCGACGTCGAGCTTTCGGGCGCGGGCTCGCTCAAGCTCGACATGGCCGGAGGCGAGCTTAAGGGAAGCATCAGCGGGGTGGGGAGCGTCGAGTACGAAGGCACCGTCTCTTCCGAACGCGTTTCCACGAACGGTCTCGGCTCGGTCCGTCGCCGGTAACGCGATTTCTCGGCCGCCTCGGCTGGGAACGGCGAAAGAAGTTGCATTCCTCTTCTCTCCCCTTTTGCCTAAAAATAAAGAGGCTGTCCTTCCTGGGCAGCCTCTTTATTTTTAGAAGAACATGACCGTGATGTTCGGGTTCTTGGAGAAAAAAGAGCGGATCTCGTCGAAGTTCTGGATGCGCTCCCCGAAAAAATTGACGATCGTCCGCTCGGACGACACGAGGCTGATGATGGCCCGGGAGAGCATTTTCAGGTTGTAGAACGGCTCGATCTGCTCGACGTTCTTGTTGTGTTTGTAACAGATCTCGAAACGGAGCTGGCGCATCCGGACGTCGAAATAAGCGTAGACGAAGAAGATGTAGACCGCGGTTTCGAGGTTTTTGAGGACCGTTTCCTGCGTCACCTCGGTCAGGCATTTTTTGACGATCCGCTGGGCGAGGTCGTCGTAGCGGTTCTGCGCCTGGAGGTGCTGGTCGATGAGCGCGGCGGCGGCCCGCTCGCAGCGCTCGTAATTGGTGAGCGAATCGTAGAGGAGGCGGCTCTGGGCGAGCAGCCCGGCCGAATCCCGCTCGCCGAGCTTGGGATTGAGGAGCAGGGTCAGGTTCAGGAACGAGGGGGCCTGGTGGCGGTCGGACGGTCCGACCTTCTCGTCCTCGAGCACGGCGCAGATGATCTCCGTGAAAATCTTCAACGCGACGATGTTGGTCAGCTTGAAGTTTTCCATCAGGTTCTGGACCAGGCCCTTGTAGCTCTTCAGGCGCTCGTAGTACGGCAGAAAGTATTCGTGCCGGGTGATGTTGGCGGACTTGAGGAGGCCGATGGCCGTCACTTTGGTGACGTACTTGTGCTGGATGTTCCCGATGGGCGGGTAATACTTGATGAGAATGTCTGCAATCAAATCCAGGTAATCTATCATATCCAAACGTGGCCGCGGGGATGGCCCTCCCTCATCAAATCATAGCAAACCTGACGAAAATTGCAATCATAATATTCCCGGCCGGCAGCGGCGTCCTCACCTGGCAATCCCTTTTGGGAAACTGAAATTCAAAATGGACCCCGAGGGACTTTACAGGCCGGATCGATTCGTGCACAGTGGTTCCACCGCGAACCGCGGTTCGCGGGCGCGGAGGAGGCGTTTTCGCTTGTGACCGAAGTCGTCAATGCGGTTTATCAATTCTTCGCCGCCCATGAGGACCTTTTCCTGGTCGTCGGCATCGTATCGGCCGCGCTTTTCGCCGCGACGCTGGTGCTCGTGCCGGTCGTGGTGGTCGCGCTGCCCGAGGATTATTTCACCAGGTCGAAACCCGCCGGAAATCAGGGGCTCTTCGCCCTGCGCGTCTTCTCCCTCATCGCCAGGAACGTCCTGGGGGTGTTCCTGCTTCTCCTCGGTCTCCTGCTCCTCATCCTCCCCGGCCCCGGCTGGCTCACCATTCTGGCCGGCGTCGCCCTCGTCGACCTGCCGTTCAAGCGCCGGCTGGAAATGAAAATTCTCTCCCTGCCGGTGGTGCGCAGCGCCGTCAACGGCTTGCGGGCCAAGCGCGGGAAAAAGCCGCT
>CAZKOS010000093.1:5042-10472 GCA_964554445.1 uncultured Spirochaetaceae bacterium
CGGCCCAGGATGAGCTTCAGGATCGCCATCCTCACGTACATGCCGTTTTGCGCCTGGCGGAAGTAGGCGGCGGTGGGAAGTTCGTCGACGTCGACGGCGATCTCGTCCACCCGCGGGAGCGGGTGGAGAATGAGGGCGTCCGGATGGTGCGACTCGACGAGGGCGCGCGTGAGGACGTAGGCGCCCTTGAGCCGCTCGCCGGCAGCCCGGTCCGCGAAGCGCTCGCGCTGGAGGCGCGTCATGTAGACGACGTCCGCCTTGAGGGCCAGGGCGAGCGAGTCGGTCTCGGCGACCGGCGCGCCCCTGGATTGCAGGTCGGCCGCGAGGTCGGGCGGGAAGCGGAGCTCGCCGGGCGAGCAGAAGATGAAGGAGGGCCGGAAGGGGAGCAGGGCGTAGGCGAGTGAATGGACGGTGCGGCCGTACTTGAGGTCGCCCACCATGGCCACGGAAAGGCCGTCCAGGCCGCCGAGCTCGCGGCGGATGGTGTACAGGTCGAGGAGGGCCTGCGTCGGGTGCTCGCCGGCGCCGTCCCCGGCGTTCACCACGGGCACGTCCACGGCGTCCGCCGCGCGCTTCGCCCCGCCCGTCTCGCCCTGCCTCATGACGATGCAGTCCGCGTACCCGGCGAGCATGCGCGCCGTGTCGACCAGGGTTTCGCCCTTGGCCGTCGACGACGAGGAGGCTTCCGCCACGGTCACCGTGCGCGCGCCCAGGCGCTGGGCCGCCGCCTCGAAGGACAGGCGCGTGCGGGTGGAGGGCTCGAGGAAGAGCACGGCGACGATTTTTCTGGAAAGCGCGCACGACGCGCCCCGGCCGGTCGCGAGCCGTTCCATGGAACGGGCCGTGTCGAGAATGAGAAGGATCTCAGAGCGCGACAGGTCGCGCGTGGAGAGCAGATCCCTTCCCGCAAGCGGGAAACGCCCCGGGAAGGAGCCGCGCACCTATTCCCCCTCGACCAGGTAGCGGCCTATGTTCTTGAGCTCGGGTATCTTCTCGTAGGTGGGCTTCTGCGTCTTGTGCGCTTCCTTGTCCAGCGCGACGGTGGTCAGGTAGAGCTCGTTCACCATGTCGGCGAAGATCTTCAGGTTGACGGGGAAGTTCTTGGCGGCCATTTCGCCGAGCACCTTGTCGGAGTTGGCCTCGCCCGTGCTCCGGGCGAACATGGCGTTCACCCCGCCGGCGAGGAGGATGCGCAGGTTGGGCATCACTTCCTTGCGGGAGTGAAAGATGAACTGCGAGGCGGCGATGATCCGGTCGTAGAGCTCGTCGAACTGGTAGCCCTGCACCTTGTAGAAGTCCGACTTCTCCGCGATGCTGTCGAGGAGCTCCCAGGAATTCGAGGGGAGGTCCATGCTCAGGAGAGCCCTGCGGATGTAGCGGTTGTAGATGTTGTTTTTGAAATGTTCCTTCATCTTGTCGATGATTTCGTAGATCTTCGCGTTCTTTACCGTCATCGTATTCCCCGCCGTTCTCTCTATCGCTAAAGCGTAATCGAAAGGTCCTTCGCCGTCAAGGCTGGATGAGGATCGGCTGCAATAGGACACGGAGAGCACGGAGGGAGGAGGAGGGCACGGAGAAAGAAAAGGGAATATCTGAAAATATAACTAAGCAGTTCACTTTATAGTTATTTTATTCTTCCTTATTCTTTCCTTACTCCGTACTCTCCGTTTTCTCCGTGTTCTCCGTGTCCTCCTCCCTAAGAGTGTTGCCGGGCCTTCCCCTGGTAGCTCCCCCGCCGCGCCATCTCCGCCCGGAGGAGGGCCAGGAACCGCTGTTTGTCCGGGAAGTCCCGGGGCGCGACGAGCCGGGCCGCGGGTGTGTCGCAGACGAGGCGCATGATCACGGTCTTGGGGTCCAGGAGCTCGAGCGCGCCGATGACCCGTTCCAGGTGCTCGTCCGCCCCCGGCGCCTCGACGAGCCCGCGCGCGTATTCCTCCGCCAGGGGGGTGCCGGCGACGACGTGCAGGTTGTGAATTTTAACCCCGTCCGGACCAAGGGCCGCGAGCTCGCGCATCGTCGCCTCGATCTCGGGCCGGCCCTCGCCCGGCAGGCCGAAAACGAGGTGGACGCAGATCTTCAGGCCCCGCTCGCGGCAGAGGGCGTAGGCGGCGCGGAAATCCGCGGCCGTGTGCCCGCGGTTGATCCGCGCGAGGGTCCGGTCGTGGAACGACTGCAGGCCGAGCTCGATCCAGACGTCGCGCCGCTCGTTTTTATACGAGGCGAGCAGGTCGGCCTTCTCCGGGTCCACGCAGTCGGGCCGGGTGGAGACCGCGAGCTCGCGGAAATCCGCCAGGGACAGACCCCGATCGTAGATTTCCTTGAGCCGGGCCGCCGGCGCGTTGGTGTTGGAATAGGCCTGGAAATAGAGAATGAACTCCTGCGCCCCGTACCGCTTCCCGAGAAACCCAAGCGCTCCCCGGATCTGCGCCTCCAGGCCGCGGGGCTCGTCCCCCGTTTTCGCGTCTCCGAGGTACGGGGCCCGCGCTCCTTCCGGTCCGCAGAAAACGCAGCCCGGACCGCTCCGGCCGGCTCCGCGATGCGGGCAGGAGAACCCGGCGTCCACCGCCACCCGGTAGACGGTCGCGCCGTATCGCTCCGTGAGATATCGCTTGTAGGAAAAAAACGGTTCGCGGGCTTCGCTCATCGCCTTGGCTTCTCTTCCGCTGCTTACCGGCCGATCTGTCCGTTTCGAAATCGAAACGGATTTGTTTTTATAATATAGAATAATCCGAGGTGAGCGGCCAGCCGAATGAACGAAAGAGTTCAGGGACAATCTCACCGCGCCGTCGGTGCGCGTCCGAGATGGGGAGGGGACGAACCTCGCCCGACATTTGCTTCCGGGCGGTCGTTGTGGTACTATACATGCAAGGAGAACATCATGTCCGGGAACCCAAGCGTCCGCGCCGCGGCGGAAACGGCCAAGCGGGCGGCGCTCGTCATGCAGGGACTCGACTCGCGAACCAAGGACCGCGCGCTGGACGCGATCCGGGAGGCCCTGGAGAACAACAAGGCCGATATCTTCGCGGCCAATGCAGCCGACCTCGCGCGCGCGAAAAAGGAAAACCTGGCCGCGCCGCTGGCCAAGCGGCTCGTCTTCAACGAGGCCAAGCTCGCCGAGACGACCGAGGGCCTGCGGAGCCTGCAAAGCCTCCCCGACCCGGTCGGCCGCACCCTCTCCGCGACGGAGCTCGACGCCGGGCTCGAGCTCTACAAGGTGGCCTGCCCCATCGGCGTCCTCGGGATCATCTTCGAGTCGCGACCGGACGCGCTCGTCCAGATCGGAAGCCTGGCCCTGAAGTCGGGCAATGCCGTGCTCCTCAAGGGCGGCCGCGAGGCCCGGGAGACGAACGGGATCCTCGCCCGCCTCATCCGCGACGCCTCGCTCGCGAGCGGCCTCCCCGAGGGCTGGCTCCAGCTCCTCGAAAGCCGCGAGGAAGTGGCGGCCATGCTCTCACTCGACGGCCTGGTCGACCTCATCATCCCCCGCGGCTCGAACGAGTTCGTGCGCTACATCATGGACAACACCTCGATCCCGGTCCTGGGGCACGCCGACGGCGTCTGCCACCTCTACGCGGCCGGGGACGCCGATACCGCCATGGCCGTGCGCCTGGCGGTGGACTCCAAGTGCCAGTACGTGGCGGTCTGCAACGCGCTGGAAACGCTGCTCGTGCACTCGGCCGCCGCCCCGGCTTTCCTGCCCGCGCTCAAAAAGGCGATGGACGAAAAGGGCGTCGCGCTCCGGGGCTGCGAAAAAACGAGACGAATCATCGACTGCGCTCCCGCGACCGAAGCGGACTGGCGCGCCGAGTATCTCGACCTCATCCTCGCGGTCAAGGTGGTGGAATCCGACGAGGAGGCGGTCGCGCACGTCAACGAGTACGGGTCCCATCACACGGACGCCGTCGTCACCGCGGACCGGAAGCGGGCCGAATACTTCCTCACCTACGTGGATTCGGCCAATGTGTTCTGGAACGCGAGCACCCGCTTTTCCGACGGCTTCGTCTTCGGCCTGGGCGCCGAGGTCGGGATCAGCACCAACAAGATCCACGCCCGCGGCCCCGTCGGCATGGAAGGGCTCCTCATCTACAAGTGGAAGCTCCTGGGCTCCGGCCAGGCCATCGCCGATTATAAAGGCAAGGGCGCCCGGAAATTCACGCACCAAAAGCTCGACAAGGCATATCCCGCGCCGTGAATGGAAGCGCGACTCGTTTTCAGCGCTGAGAAAAACCGCGATCGCCGAAACACTTTCCGAAATTGTAATGTGAAGGACACGGAGAAAAAACGATGAGAGACTTCACCACTGTCAAGCGCGTCGTCGTCAAGATCGGGACGGACACCCTGAGCGCGGACGGCGGCGTCAACACCGGCTTTTTCAGCGGCCTGGCCGCGGACGTCAAGCGGCTGCGCGACGAGGGCCGCGAGATGGTCATCGTCACCTCGGGCGCCATCGGGATGGGCGCGGGCGAGCTGGGGATCAGGGAGCGGGTCACCGGGATCAAGATGCGCCAGGCCTGCGCGGCCGTCGGCCAGCCGCTCCTCATGGAGGAATACCGGCGCGCCTTCCGCGCGCACGGCGTCTCGGTCGCCCAGGTGCTCCTCACCGCCGACGTCCTGAACCGCCGCGCCACCTACCTGAACCTGCGCAGCGTCTTCGAGACGCTTTTCCTCCTGGGCGCGGTCCCGATCGTGAACGAAAACGACTCGGTGGCGACCGACGAGATCGGCACGGCCTTCGGCGACAACGACCGGCTTTCCGCCTTCGTGGCGAGCAAGATCGACGCCGGCCTCCTCATCCTCCTCTCCGACTTCGACGGCCTCTACGACAAGAACCCGCGCGAGCACAAGGACGCCCGGCGCGTCCCCGTGGTCTACGAGATCACCAGGGAGATCGAGGCGATGGCGGGCGATCGCGGGAGCGAGCACTCGACCGGGGGCATGAAGACCAAGCTCGAGGCCGCCAGGATAACGGCCCGCGCCGGGTGCCGCCTGGTCATCGCGAAAGGCGGCCTGCCCAACGTCATCCCCGACATCCTGGCCGGAAAAAACGTCGGGACGGTGTTCCTGCCCCGGGAAAAGCTCTCCCAGCGCGCGCGCTGGATCGCCAACTCCCTGCCCCGCGGGACGGTCCGGGTGGACGAAGGCGCGCTCAAGGCCCTCGCGGCGCACAAGAGCCTCCTCCCCAAGGGCGTCACGGCGGTCGAGGGCGAGTTCGACGCCGGGGACGTGGTCTCGATCAACGGCCGGGCCAAGGCGGTCGTCGAATTCGGTTCGGCCGAGCTCAGACTGATCGCCGGCAGGCACTCCACGGAGATCGAATCGATCCTGGGCACCGGCCGGAAGGACGTGGTCGCCGTGCCCGAGAACATCGTGTTCACGGATTGAGAATCCGCTTTCATTCGACACAGAGCCGCAGAGGGCGCAGAGGACACG
>CAZKOS010000093.1:10572-11712 GCA_964554445.1 uncultured Spirochaetaceae bacterium
GAAGCCGAGGAAAGGTTGGACCGATGACGGTACGCATGGATTGTTTCAAGCTCATAAAGATGAGCGCTTTGGTAATGTTGATCGCGCTCTGCGGCTGCGCCACCGGGCAACCCGCCGAGCCGCCCCCGCCCTGGTCCTGGCCGCCGATCACGGATTTCATGAAAGCGGACGGAACGGAGCTCGAAGGCGGATTCAGGTTCATGGGAGCGAACCTGGACCCGTGGCGGTTCAATACCGCCATCGGCGAGATCTATTCCCAAAGCGAAATCGAGAATTGGGTTTCCAATGCCGTCCGCTTCACCCACGCCCGGGTCATCCGCACGCACATCAACGGCGGCGCCTTCGAGCCCAGGGTGGGTGAGTACGGCGAACCCGCCTTCAAACAGCTGGACCGCCTGTTGGCGGCGGCCGCGGAATACAATGTGTACGTCCTCATCGATCTCAGGGATTACTGCTGGGGCCCCTGGCCGAACGACGGCCGCTGCTACGATCCCTATTGGTATCTGGACGGAGGCACCGTGTCCAATCCCAAAAAAGACAACATCCTGACGAACGCCGACGCGATCGCGGCTTTCAAAAATTTCATTTCCCACGCGCTCAACCGGGTGAACACCGTCACGGGAGTAACGTACAAGGACGATATCCATATTTTCGGTTGGGAGATCATCAACGAGCCCAACATGGTCCCCGGCATCAAGAATTGGTTCGTCGAAATCGGCGGGTACGTGAAATCCCTCGACGGCAATCATCTCGTCGGCATGGCCACCGGGGACCTGTCGTCCGCCGGTTGGGAGCCGGGGGCCGCCAATTGGGACGCCCTCGCCGTCCCCGCGCTCGATTTCATCGACATTCATTATTACGCGGACTTCTACAACACCGGCAACACCGCTTGGGCGCCGCGATACGTCCGCATCGTCTCATCCGCCGCCGCGCTCGGCAAGCCGGTGCTCATCGGCGAGTTCGGCTATTTCAACAATTTTCCGCGGGCCAGGCTCACCCATCTTTACCGGACTATTATTACGGACAGCTTCGACGGCGGATTGTGCGGCGTCATGCCGTACTCCTGGGGACCGCCGGGTCCCAACCGTTACGGAGACGTCGGCTCGTTCTGCCTGTACACGGGAGACGCGGATCTGTGCG
>CAZKOS010000094.1:0-11656 GCA_964554445.1 uncultured Spirochaetaceae bacterium
GACCGTCTCTCAGACCATGACTCTCACCGTGGACGAGGCGGTGGACATGGCCCTGAAAAACAATCTGGACGTCCGCCAGGCCGAGCGGGACGTCGCCGTCGCCCAGGCCAATCTGCGGGAGGCCTGGGCCGCCATGCTCATGCCCACATTCCAACTCACGGGATCGTATTCATATACGGACCAGATCCAATCCACGTTCGCGTATCCGTACAACGACAACTATTCCGCCGGGCTGCAGGTTTCCCGGACGCTCTTCAATGGCGGCCGTTTCTGGTACTCCAAGGAGAACGCCCGGTATTCGGCCCAGCTCGCGGATTTCAAGCTGCGCGACCGGAGAAAAGCGGTCGTTAGGACCACCCGCATCAATTTCTACAATCTCCTGGTGCTGCGCGACCTGTTGCGCCTGGCCCAAGCCAACGATCGCTACCTGAAGGAACACCTGGACTCGACGCGCGTCAATTTCAAAAACGGTCTTGCCTCGCAGCTCGACCTGCTGCAGGACGAGGTCAAATACCAGAACAACAAGCCGCTGCTCAACCAGGCGGAGAACAACTATGAGGTCGCCAAACTCTCCTTCGCCTTGACCATCGGGCTGCCCGCGGGCCGGAGCGTGGAACCGTCCGGGGAGGTCGCCGATTCGGCCGCGATCCAGCCGCTGTCGACCGACGAGGGCACCGTCGTCGCCTCCGCGCTCACGCTCGATCCCGGCGTGCAAACCGCCGAATACCAGATTCTCATCAACCAGGCCGCCGCCTCGGCGTATGCCGCGCTCCGCTTGCCGTCCATCGCCGGCAATTTCAACTACGCCTTTTCCACCCGCGTGACCACGCCGGGGTCCGACCGCGTGTTTACGCCCGGCTGGTCGTTCTCGTTTTCGGCGGTGATTCCCCTGGACGCCTGGATACCGTACGCCTCCGTGGTTTCCAACCAGATCATGAGCGCCGACGAGCTCACCG
Organism: uncultured Spirochaetaceae bacterium; assembly: GCA_964554445.1. Lineage (GTDB taxonomy): Bacteria > Spirochaetota > Spirochaetia > SZUA-6 > RPPD01 > JAFGSW01. The sequence goes on from CAZKOS010000094.1 coordinate 957, forward strand.
CCAAGCTCCGCTTGGCCAAGGAAGCGGCGGTGAACGCGCTGCGGATCAAGGTCAGGACCCTGCTTCTCAACATCAAATACGCCCGGGCCAACATTGAAGGACAGAGGGAAAACGTGGCCCAGGCGAAGCTCGCCCTCGACGGGGCGGAAAAGCAATACAGCGAGGGAAACCTCTCGTCGCTCGCCTTGACGGACGCGGAGGTGAGCTACAACCAGGCGACCGTCAATTATCTGCAGGCGCTCGCCGCCGGATATTCGAACGTTCTCGAATTGAACGACCTTGTCAAATGACCGGCCGGCGCGGGGAGGAGAAAAAATGAAGCGGGCGACCAAAACGATCGTCATCATTTCAGGCTGCGTCCTGGCCGCCGCCGTCGTCGTGGTGATCGCCGTTCACGTCGCCGCCAGAATCGGGCAGGCGCGGAGGGGGCGACCGCCCGCGGCCTATACCGTGGGAGAAACGGTTTTGAAAAAACGGCCGCTGGAGCGGTTCCTGTATTTTCCCGGGATCATCGAGGGCGATCCGCAGGTCAAGGTGTACCCCAACGCGCCCGGCCGGTTCATTTCCAATTCCGTGAAAGAGGGCGATGACGTGCGGGCCGGCCAGGTGATCGCCCTGATCGACCGGGCGGTGGTGGGGCAGACCTACGCGCCCGAGCCGGTGCGGTCGCCCATCGCGGGGGAGGTCATCGCGCTGTATTTCCTGGACCGGGGGGAACCGGTGGCGGTCGCGAACCCGGTGGCCGAAGTGGCCGATACGTCCCGCTTCAAGGTGCCGCTCTCCGTCGCGAGGGAGGATCTGGCCGCGATCAAGCGCGGCATGGAGGCGTCGATCGTTTCCCCGGACGACGCAAACCTGAAGCTCTCCGCCGTCGTCTCCGCGGTCACGCCGGTCGTCGATTTCTCCACTTTTTCCGGGACCGCCGTCGTCACCGCCAACGGCCGGGGGAGCGGGTTCTCCATCGGCGAGTCGGTGATCGTCGACGTCGTCACCGGCCGCTCGCCGGCCTTCGTCGTGCCGCTCGCCGCGGTCCAGACCGACGCCGTTTCGTCGTTCGTCTTTCTCAACGTGAACGGAACGGCCAAACGCGTGACCGTGACCCAGGGATTCTCCACCGATGGCGAGGTCGAGATTTCGGGAGATCTCGCGGATGGCGACCGGGTGATCACGGAAGGAAGCTACAAGCTCTTCGACGGGGCGCGGGTCGTGATCGCCGGCGCGCCGTCTCCGGCAGGCTCACCGTCGTCCCCGCCGCGCGCCGCTCCGAACGCGGGCCGGCCGGGCAACGGCCGGAACGGGGGAGCGGGGGAGAGAGCGGGCCCTTGAGCGCGGCGGCGGCCGTCGTTCCCGGCGCATACGGAGAGGCCGGCGGATATCGTAAAAATGGGAGTTACTAATGAATATTGCGGGATTGGCAATCGGCAGGCCCGTTTTCATCGTCATGATCCTGGCCACGCTCATCACCCTCGGCCTGATCGGCTTTTTCAGCATCCCGGTCGATCTTCTCCCCGATGTGCAGCAGCCGACGGTCTTCGTGTTTACGGCTTATCCGGGCGCCTCGTCCGAGGAAATCGAGACGGTCATCACCAAGCCGCTGGAAAACGTCCTCGGCACGGTGCAGGGACTCGACAACCTCTCCTCCACCTCGCGGGAGGGGGCGTCGATCATCAGGGTCACCTTCGCGGTGGGAGTCAACATCGATTTCGCGGAGCTCAAGGTGCGCGAGCTCGTCAACAACGTCATTCCGCAGCTGCCGCCGGATCTCACCCCGCCCACCGTGCGGCGTTTTTCCACCGACGACATCCCGATCATGACCCTTTCCATCTTCGGGAACAAGTCGCTCCCCGACCTGGGGGACATCGTCACCTACACGGTGGAGCCGCAGCTGCAATCGCTCTCCGGCGTGGGCTCCATCCAGGTGTTCGGCGCGCAGCAGCACATCATCGACGTCAGCCTCAACACCTCGCTTCTCAAGGCGAACGGGCTCACCTACCGGCAGGTCATCGACGCCATTACCGCGCGCAACGTCACCCTCCCGGTCGGCACCGTCTTCACCCCGGACCGCAACGTGGACGTTCGCGTCTACGGCCAGGCCCAATCGGTCCGGGATTTCGCGGACATGGAGATCGCCTCGAGTACGGGCCGGGTGGTGCGCATCCGGGACGTGGCGCACGTCACCTTCGGCCTGGGCGACGAGCTCGCCCGGGGCCGCTACAACGACCAGCCGGCGGTGCTCTTCCAGGTGCTCAAGCAGTCGGGCGCGAACACGGTGACCGTGGCGGGCGAAATCCGGAACGCGCTCGCCGGCATCAACGCCGGCCTGCCGAGCGGCACCAGCCTCACCATCGTCAATGACACCTCCCAGTACATCGACCGGAGCGTGCGGGGGGTGGAGCTCGACATTCTCTACGGCGCCATCCTGGCCATTTTCATCGTCTGGCTTTTCCTGGGCAATTTCCGCTCCACCATCATCACCGCCGCCGTGCTCCCCAACGCCCTGCTCGGGGCGTTCTTCCTCGCCTACCTGGCGGGCTTCTCGCTCAACACCCTCACCCTGCTCGCCCTCTCCCTGTCGGTCGGGCTGCTCATCGACGATTCCATCGTGGTGCGGGAGAACATCTTCCGGTATTTCGAGGAGGGGGCCGATCCCAAGACCGCGGCCCGGAAGGGGACGAACGAGGTCGCCCTCCCGGTCATCGCCACCACCGCCGCCATTCTGGCGGTCTTCATTCCCATCTCGTTCATGCAGGGAACGGTCGGGCAGTTCTTCAAGCAGTTCGGGTTGATGGTGGTCTTCGCCCTCTCCATTTCGCTGCTCGACGCCTTCACCACCGCGCCCATGCTTTCCGCCTATTGGTACAAAAAACGGGACAAGAACGCGCGCCGCCGGGGGCCGGCGCGGTTTTTCGGCAATCTGTCCGACAAATGGAACGTGTTTTACGAAGTCCTCAAGCGCACGTACCAGCGGCTCCTCTCCTGGGCGCTCGATCACAAGGCGGTCGTGCTCGTCACGGCGTTCGGCCTGTTCGGCGTCACCCTGTTCCTCTCGCGCTACGTCGGCAGCAATTTCTTGAGCGAGGGAGACGCCGGGAGCTTCACCGTCAATTTCCAGGTCGCGCCCGGCTCCCCCCTGAATACCGTGGACGCCTACGTGCGCGACGTGGACGGGTACCTCAAGTCCCAAAAGTACGTCGACGCGTACTTCTCCATGAGCGGCCGGTTCGACACCAACGAGGGCATCGTTTTCGTGAACATGAAGCCGCTCAATCAACGCACCGTTTCCACGAACCAGGCGATGGCGCGGGTGCGCTCCTACATCCGCGGCAGATTCGAGCGCGGCCTCATCTACCGCATCAACCCGTCCTCGAGCCTGCCGGGCCTGCCCGGCACGGGCGGGTTCGGGGGCGGGGCCGTCTCCGTCAACATCTCGGGCCCGGACCTGGCCGTCCTCCAGGAGCTCTCCAATGAAACGCTCACCGTCATGCGCCGAACGCCCGGGCTCTCCGACTACAACACGAGCATGCAGCCCGGCGCGCCCGAGCTCGTCATCCGGCCCGACCGGCTCAAGGCCCGCTCCCTGGGAGTGACGGCGACCGCGCTCGCCGCCGAGCTGCGCGATCTCATCCAGGGGGACACGCTTTCGACCTATTATACGGTGGGCGACCGCAATTACAGCGTGGTGGTGCGGCTCAATCCCGCCGCCCGGAGCAGGGTGTGGCAGATAGAAAACCTCAGCGTGACGACCCCGGCCGGGAACAAGGTGCCGCTCTCCGCCTTCTGCCGGTTCGCCTACCAGGCCGCGCCGAGCGAAATCCAGCATCAAAACCGGCAGCGCGTGGCGCGCCTCAACGCCAACCTGGAATCGGGTTATTCTTTGGCGGAAACGGTGAACCGGTTCAAGGCCGCCATCAACCGCGAGGTGGTGTTCCCCGAGGGGTACAGCTACAGTTTCGCCGGCCAGCAGCTCCTCCTCTCTCAGCTTTTGGGCCAGATCCTGTTCGCCTTCGGATTGGCCGTGCTCTTCATCTACATGATCCTCGCCTCGCTTTACAATTCGTTCATCCAGCCGTTTTTCATCATGATTTCGATCGTCCTCGCGATCATCGGCGTATACCTGGGTTTGCTTTTCATCGGGATAGACCTGGATATTTACGGATATATCGGCCTGCTGCTCGTGTTGGGGCTGGTGGCCAAGAACGCCATCCTGCTCGTCGATTTCACCAACCGGCGGCGGCAGGAGGGCCTGAGCATCCGGGAGGCGCTCCTCACCGCCGGACCGATCCGCCTCCGTCCCATCCTCATGACCACGTTTTCCATGATCTTCGGCATGCTTCCGCTCGCCCTCGGGCTGGACGAAGGCTCGCGCGGCCGGCAGGCCCTGCCCATCGCCGTCATTGGGGGCCTGCTCACCTCCACCTTCCTCACCCTGGTGGTGGTGCCCGTGGTCTACGAGCTCGTGGAGCGCGGGCTCGACAAGCGGCGGGCGCGGCGGGCGGAACGCGCCGGAAAATAGACGGCGGGCGCATCGGTCCCGATTCATTTTTAGGGCTTGTCGAAGGATCCGGGACGGAGTCATACGTCATGACCCGTTCCTCGTGAGAATCGCCGCCTGATTGAAAACTCCGCTTGTAACGCATGAGTTCAGGTGTTATACTCGACCGTGTATCGTCTCTGGGGCGGTGAAGAACTCGCGAGCGCCGGATGCCAGACGCGTTTCAGCCCAGCCGTCGCCCGGTGAAAATCCCGTGGGGCGGATTTTTACTCAATCGTTTTACATTTGTCAGACCGAGACTTTCCTGAGGCGCGGTCTCGCAAGGAATTATCATCGGAAATACCCGGCAAAGCGTAGCTTTGCGGGTATACATCTCCCGTCCCGAGTTTCATAAAAATAACAGCGCCGGGTTTAAGGCGAGTCGGAGGATGCGAACATGAATCGTACCACGCACAGGGAACTGTTTTTAGGTCTTTTCCTCCTGTTTGCGTTCGTGGCGGAATGCGGTTACATCGATCCGGGAACAGGCAGCTATTTCATCTCGATTTTGATCGGATTTCTGGCCGGGGGCCTGTTCGCGCTCAAGATGTTCTGGAAAAGAATCGTGGCGTTCCTCAAAGGCGAGAACCGGAAAAAAGTCGAGCCGGCGGTTTCGGGCGCGGCCGGCGGTGAAGCTTCAGACCACGTGAAGCATGAATAACCGGCCCCTCGCCTCATCGTTCCGCGATCCTTCCGGTTTTCTCTTCCTCTCGGACGGCGTGCTTTTCCGCCAGGTGAACGGCGGGTACCGGGAGCACTATGACCGGTTGATGGAATCGGGGCTGTACGCCGAGCTCACGGCCGCGGGCCTGCTCATTCCCCACGAACCGGCCGCGATCCGCGGTTCGGACGAGGCGTACCTGACGATCCGTCCCGAGCCGGTGCCCTTCATTTCCTACCCGTATGAATGGTGCTTCAGCCAGCTCAAGGACGCGGCCCTGGCGACCTTGTCGATCCAGCAGGCGGCGTTCCGCCGCGGCCTGGTCCTCAAGGACGCGAGCGCCTATAACATCCAGTTCCGCCGCGGCCGGCCGATCCTCATCGATACGTTGTCGTTCGAGATCCGCCGGCCGGGGAAGCCGTGGGTCGCGTACCGCCAGTTCTGCCAGCACTTTCTCGCCCCGCTTCTCCTCATGAGCGTCAAGGACGTCCGGCTTTCCCAACTGCTGCGCGTCTACATCGACGGCGTCCCCCTCGATCTGGCGAGCGCCCTGCTCCCCGCCGGCAGCCGGTTCCGGCCGGGCGTGCTCAGCCACATCCATCTGCACGCGAAGAGCCAGCGCTACTTCGCGGACAAGCCGCGGTCGGGCGTGAAGGAGATGTCGCTCGGCGATCTCGCGTTCGAGGGCTTGATCGACAGCCTCGCGTCCCTGGTGAAAAAACTCCGCTGGGAGCCGGCCGGCGCCAAAGGCGCGGTCTGGGCCGATTATTACGACAATACCAATTATCAATCGACGTCCTTCTCCCACAAGCGCGAGATCGTGGACCGGATGCTCGGCGCGCTGGCGCCGGACCGCGTCTGGGACCTGGGCGCCAACACGGGGGTCTTCAGCCGCCTGGCCGCGGCCCGGAAGATCTTCACGGTCGCCTTCGACCTCGATCCCTCGGCCGTCGAGCTCAATTACCTCGCCTGTAAAAAAGAAGGGCAAACGGATATTCTGCCCCTGGTTCTCGACCTCACCAACCCGAGCGCCGCCTCCGGCTGGGAAAACGCCGAGCGGTTCTCGTTCCTCGAGCGCGGGCCGGTGGACACCGTTCTCGCCCTCGCCCTCGTCCACCACCTCGCCATCGGCAACAACCTCCCATTCGCCCGGCTGGCCGCGTTTTTCGCGCGCGCCTGCCGCCGCCTGATAATAGAATTCGTTCCCAAGGACGATTCGCAGGTGCGGCGGATGCTGGCCACCCGGGAAGACGTTTTCGGCGATTATTCGGCGGAGGAATTCGAAAAGGAGTTCGGCCGCTCGTTCGAGATCAGGGAGAAGGTTCCGGTGAAGGACAGCCTCCGGACGGTGTATCTGATGGAGAGACGGACATGAAAAAAAAGCCCGGCCGGAAACGTCGCCCGGCGCGCGCGTCCCGGCCCCCGTCGCGCGGGAAGGAAACGCCCGGGGACGGAAAACGAAAGACGAAGTTGCCGTATGCGGCGCTTCATCCGTTGTTTTTCGGCATTTTTCCGATTTTGTTTCTGTACGCCGTCAATACCGGGGAAATGCGGCCCGAGGAAATCCTGCTTCCCCTGGCGATCACGATCGGAGCGGCGGTCGCCGTCACCCTGCTCTTGGGATTGGCGTTGCGCAACTTCATGAAGAGCGGGATCATCGCGAGCATCGGGATGATCGTCTTTTTCTCCTACGGCCGTCTCGTGGACCTGACCCGGGATTGGCAATTGCCCTACCGGCAATACGCGATCCTGGGCCTGCTCGTGTGCCTGGCGGTCGTCGCGGTCGTCTTTCTCATCCGCACGAAAAAGAATCTTCTCCCCCTCACCAAGATCCTCAACTTCGCCGGGGGCGTGCTGGTCGTCATCCAGCTGGCGATCGCCGGGGCGGGGCTCCTGCAGCTCGCGGGCAAGGCGGCTCCGGTCGCCTTGAACACTCAGCCGGCGTCCAAGGGAGCACCGGCGGTTCCGGGGAACGCGGACGCGGCGGATTACCCGGACATTTATTACATCATTCCGGACAGCTACGGCCGGGCGGATACCATGAACCGGTTTTATCAATACGACAATTCCGATTTCGTCCGCTTTCTGGAGGGCAAGGGGTTTACGGTGTTCAGCGGGGCGCGGTCCAACTACTGCCAGACGCTCTTGAGCCTCTCTGCCGCCCTCAATATGAATTATATCGACGATTTCATCACCCTGAACAAGGACTCGGACGACCGGATGCCGCTGGTGGAGAAACTGCGGCACAATTCGCTCTTCGCTTTTTTAAAGGAACACGGGTATTCCATCGTCGACTTTTCCTCGGGGTACGAATACACGGAGATCAAGGACGCCGACGTCTATCTCAAACCGATCGGCTCCTTGAGCGAGTTCCAGAACATTCTTCTCACCACGACCACCATGTCCATCGTCGACGGCCAGACGGCCTTCGACGCCCACCGGCGCCGGATCGCGTACACGCTCAACACCCTGCCCATGCTTCACAACCAGGGCCATCCCCGGTTCGTCTTCGCCCACATGGTGTGTCCCCACCCGCCGTTCGTCTTCGGACCGGACGGGGAAAAGGTCAAGCCGAAGTTCGGTTTCAGTTTCATCGACGGCGACGGGTACATGGGGCTCGGGGGCACGGTCGCGGAGTACGCCGAGGGCTATTTCGGCGAAATGACCTACCTCAACAAACTGTTGCGCGTGGCGGTGAGCCAGATCCTGGAACGGACCCTGGAACGGCCTCCGGTCATCATCATCCAGGCCGACCACGGCCCCGGCATGCACATGGATTTCCTGTCGGCGGAGAGAACGAATTTGAAGGATCGTTTCTCCATCCTCTACGCAATCTACCTGCCGGGACACGCGGGCGCCTGGAGAGCGAACGAGTCCGCCCCCGTCAATACCTTCCGGGTCGTGCTCAATCAATGCCTGGGGGCGGATTTCCCGCTCCTCGAGCCGCGCAGCTATTACAGCACCTGGCCCAGGCCGTTCATTTTCAAGGACATCACGGACAGGCTTGAAGACGAGCCGGCGCCTCCCGCGGCGCATTGAGCGGCGACGATTCATGCGTTTTACAGGATCTCCTTGAAAAGAATTCATGAGGAAGCCGGGAAAAAGAGGAAACTGGGAAAAGAAAAAGAAGAAATGTGTGAATGCCATTAATGCAATGAGTATTTTCTTTTTCCGCTCCTTTGCTTTTTTTTCTGGTTTTTCTTCTCCCCGGCTTCCTTATAAATTCTCCTCTCAAATGTCGCAGGGTTGAAAATGGTTTTTCCATGTGATATGTTCGATTTCAATCCGGCCGGATGACGGCCGGTTTCAGAGGGGCGGGGAAACCGCCGCCGCGGGGCGCCTGAAATCTCCCGGCAACTTTATTCGGCGCCTCTTCAATCCACGCACCTGCGGACGGGAAACGTCGGGCGCGGCCCGTTCGCCGAGAAAGGCGTCGCGATGAAACGGATTGGCTCGCTCTTGCTCGGACTGATCGCATCGGTCGCGTTATTCATGTCGTGCATCGACGGGCGGGCGGAAGCGGCGGATCCGCCCGCCGCTCCCGCGCCGACGAGTCAGCCGGCGGCGGGCTGGCCGAACTGGCGCGGCCCCGCCCGCGACGGGATCGCCCACGACGCCGATTTCGATCCGACCGCGCTCAAGGGGCTCGACAAGCCCCTCGAGACGGACAACCCGCGCCTGCTCTGGAAAACCAAGGTCGGCATCGGCTACTCGGGCGTGGCCGTGGCCGGCCCCTACGCGTATACGGTCGGGTTCGTCCGCAAAAAAGGGAGCAAGCTCGGCACGGACTCGGTTTTTTGCATCGACGACCGGACGGGGAACACCGTCTGGAAGTACGATTACCCGAGCTCGGCCGCCGTGTACGTCGGGCCGCGCGCCTTTCCGCTCGTCCAGAACGGCCTCGTCTATACCATCAGCTGGGACGGAAAACTCTTCTGCCTCGACGCCCTCACGGGCGCGCTCGTCTGGAAGGTCGACGTCCAGGCCGAGTACGGCCTCGTTCGGCGCGAGGAGGAATTCGGCTTCGTCGCCCCGCCCGTCATCGAGGGGGACGCGCTCATCCTGAACGCGCGGCAGTGGGGCGTCGCGCTCGATCGGCGCACCGGCGAAAAAATCTGGGACAGCCCGAAGGCGAGGAGCGGCTACTCCCCGCCCGTGCTTTTCACGCACGGGGGCCGGCGCTTCGTGGCCATGCTCGGCGCGGACAAGCTCTACGTTCTCGAGCCGGCCACCGGCGCGGTGGTGGCGAAAACCGATTGGCGCACCCAGCTCCAGGGCAATTTCGCCGATCCCATCGTGCTGGGCGACGACATCCTCGTTTCCGCCACCTACGACCAGGGTTACGGCATGTACCGTTTCACCGGCGACTCGCTCGAGACGCTCTGGCGGCGTCCGGGCCTCGGCGCGCAGATGGCGGCCGGCGTCGTCTACGACGGCTACTATTACGGGCACGACTTCTGGTATTACTACCACAAGGGCGAGTACGTCTGCATCGACACGGCGACGGGCAAGACGATGTGGACCAGGAAGATGGGGATGGGCTCGGTGATCGGCATCAACAATTACCTGCTCCTCGTCACCGAGACCGGCCGGATGATCGCGGCCGAGGCGTCGCCCGAGGGATACAAGGAGATCGCCTCCTGCCAGCTCGGGAAAAAACGCTCCGGCGAGTGGTTTACGCTCCCGACCTTCGCGAACGGGCGGCTCTACATCCGCAACTTCTCCGGCGACTGCTTCTGCCTCGACGTGGGCAGGAAGTAGTTTATTCCGGGAGGGGTTTCGCCGCGAAAAAACAAGGCGGCCGCGGGTCCGCGTTCAAGGAAGAAGAATGACGCTCCGGTGGTTCGGACAATCATGCTTTCTCATCACGTCTGCGGCGGGCACGCGGGTTCTCACGGATCCGTTCGGCAGGGGCCTCGGGTATCGGGTGCCGCGGCTCGAGGCCGACGTCGTCACCGTCAGCCATTCGCATTTCGATCACGATTACCTGGGCGGCGTCCGGGGGAGCTTTCTCCGCCTCGCCGCGCCCGGCGATTACGAATGGAAGGGCGTCACGGTCCGGGGCGTTCCCGCCTTTCACGACAAGGCGCGGGGGAAAAAGCGGGGGCCGAACATCGTCTTCAGAATCCTGGTCGACGGGATTTCAATCTGCCATTGCGGCGACCTGGGATTGCCGCTCGACGAGGCGCAAAGGGACGCGATCGGGAAGGTCGACGTGCTGCTGCTTCCGGTCGGCGGGTTCGCGGCCATGTCGGTGGCCGAGGCGCTGGCGGTGAAAAACGCCCTCCGTCCCGCGATCACCGTGCCCATGCATTACCGGACCCCGGCAATGGGCCTCTTCGGTCTCCTCTTCGCGCCGGTCGATCGTTTTCTCTCGCAGGCGGGGGAGACGCCCCGCCGCCTGCGGGAGCTTGAGGTCGACGCCGCCGGGCTGGGAACGCCGGCGGGTGTCGTCCTGCTGGATTATAAGTAAGAGGGCCGCCTGCGAGGCGGTTTTTCAGTTCAATT
>CAZKOS010000095.1:0-8939 GCA_964554445.1 uncultured Spirochaetaceae bacterium
TCATATTGAAGCAAAGAGGTGACGGTATGAAAAGAAACATGATCGCGTTTGCTCTCGTTCTGGTCGTGCTGACCGGATGCCTGTCGACGGACTCGAACGCGGGTCAAAAATCGACGAGGGTCTCGCGGGAGATCATCGACCTCGTCTCGGCAGCCTGCGTCGAGATCGTCGTTCTCAAACCGCAGGAAAATCCCGAGATTACCTACGAGAAGGAGCTCCCCTGGGACAATGTCCCCTATTACATCCGCTCGGACAAGTATTTCAGCATCGGCACCGCTTTCGCGGTCGGCGAAAACGAGCTCTGCACCGCCCAGCACGTGCTGGATTTGGACACCAAGAGCAGGTCTTTCAGCCGGTATTTCATCCGCGATTCGGCCGGCAAGGTATACGAGCTCGACCAAATCCTCCGCTCGGACAGGGACCGGGACGTCACCTTTTTCACCGCCAAGGGAAAAACCTTTGCGACGTATTTTAAGATCAACAAGAAATACACCGTCAACCAATCGGTCTTCACCGTCGGGAGCGCGCTCGGAGAAGGCATTGTCATCCGCGACGGACTCCTCATCGGCACGATTCCGGAGGAAGAAGAGGGGCGATGGCTCTATTTGAAATCCTCGGCCGGCGCGAATCCGGGCAATTCCGGGGGACCGCTCCTCGATCCGGCGGGCGAGGTCGTGGGGGTCGTGCAGTGGCTCAAGGACAATATCGTCTACTCGCTGCCGGTGAGCGAATTCGACAATACCGAACCCGACGCCGCGGTCTTTACCTACCGTAACCGCTGGGGCCTGACCAATATCGTCGCGAAATTACGCAAGAACCATACGTTCAAGATCGCCCTCCCCAAGAATTACCTCACGGTCAAGGAGGAGGCCTTCGCCGCCTACATGAAGAATTACAACGCCTCCATGGGACAACTCCTCGAGGAAAACAAAGCGACCATGTTCCCGGCCGGAAAAACCTCCAAACTCCTGCTGAACGCCGCCGTGACCACCTATTATCCCGAGATCCTCTTCGAGGACAAGGACAACAAGGTCTGGAGCATTTCCGACACCAAGACCAGCCGCTACGACCTCGATCACGAGGGCAGGATCATCGCCGGAACCGTGGGCGGTTTTACCTCGCTCCAGTACATCAAGCCAAAGAATGTGGCCCTCAATTCCCTCTTCGACGATCCGAAGTTCTTCATGGACAGCTTTCTCAAGGGCATCAATATCCCCCGCACGCTGGGCGGCGAAAAAATCCGCATCACCTCCTTCGGCCAACCGATCGCCAGGGAAAAATTGACCGACCGGTGGGGGCGCAAATGGTTCATCAACACGTGGTTCGTCAATTACAACGACGAGGTCCTGATCACCTTCACCTCGCCGACCCCGCAGGGGTTGGTCTGCTTTTTCAAGGAGACCTCATCGGGGAAAATGGACGGGTGGCTCTACGACTTCAAGGCCCTGGCCGATTATTTTTTCTTTTCGTACCTCGGCACCTTCGAGCAATGGGCCGCCTTCCTGAAGGAAAAAGCGATCATCCCCGAACTTTTTACGACCATCTCTTTCGATTACAAAGCCGGCGACCATATGAAATTCGCGTCCAAGCGGCTTGAAATCTCGTACACCAATGCCGATTTCCCGGTCAACGACGACAGCCACTTGTCCTTCACCATGAGTTATTTCACGGATAACGGCAAAGTCGTCTGGGACGTGCGCAAGATCATCATCGACAAGGACAAGACGAGCGACGATTATTTCCTGGTGTACCGGGAAATGAAGCCCGATCCCGACCTGCCCGAAGCGCAGCAATCGTCCTGGACCCAGCTCCTCGAGCAGAAGGCCCCCATCACCGGCAAACCGTATGTCGAGAAGAACCTGACCAGGCTCGGGCACATCCATCCGAAGTTCATGAACGGGGACGTGCCGAAGGACGACCTCACCATGTGCTATGTGGTGTATATGGGCCTGGAGGGTACGCTCAAGGACGAGGAAATGATCAGCCGCATGGACGCGATGGACAAGGGCATCACCATTCTGGAATAGGCTTCCCGGGCGGCGGGCGTCACCGCCGCCCGCCGTACCGCGGCGAAACGATTACGAGAAGGTTCCGAACTTGTAGCCTTTGCCCTGGCCGGCGTGGTTGAAAATGGCCTCGTCGTGGAGGGTGAAGAGGACGCGCGTCTCGCCGTCGAGCACGTGGCCTTCCAGCACCGAGCAGACGAAGAGCATATGGTCCCCGGTTTCCAGCCGGTTCTCGACCCGGCATTCGAGGTTGACGATGCAGCCCTCGATGAGGCCCGAGCCCACGAGGCCGGCCGGGACGAGCTTCCAGCCGGTGAGCTCGAACTTGTCCGTGTTGAGTCCCGAGACCGAACCGCACTGAAGCAGGCCGGGAAGCATGTCCTTGCCGGGCCAGGCGAGCGTGCACTCCCCCTCGGCCAGGAGCAGGTCATAGGTATAGTGCTCGAGGTTCACCGAGAAGGCGACGAGACGGGGCTGGCCGCTCGTCCACGTCTTCCAGCCGATGGGCATGACATTGGAGCGGTCGTGCGCCTTGTCCCGTACCACGAGCAGGGCCACGGTCTCGGGTTTGGAACAGCGTTTGACGGCTTTCGCCAGATCTCTCGTCATCGGAATCGCTCCTTCTTTCCAAAAGTACCATAAAAAGGACGATACGCAAAGCGCCGAATTATTCTATAATTGTGTTATAATTTGAAAAAAGATTATTCGTTTCCGGCAGCGGCGATTCGTCGCCGGCCGTCGAGAAAACAAAACCCGGGGCAAGGGTCGTTCATGAGCGACAGGATCGTCTATTTCGTCAAACCGCACCCGCCGCTCGAGATTATGCGCCGGCGCTGCCCGATCCCCGAGAGCTACCGCTACGACTGGGAACCGGTCGCGCTCAAGTACCTCGCGCACGAGCTCAAGCGGCGTGAGCCGGGCCTGGACGTCAAAGTCTGGCACCTCATGGACGAGCGCGACGACCGGGACTTCCTGCGCGCCGCGGCCGCGGACGGGCCGCGCGTCGTCTTCTTCACCGAGATCGACGTCCTCGTGAACGAGGTGAGCCGGCTGGCCGGTCTCGTCAAGGCGGCGAGTCCGGGCACGCTCGTCGCGGTCGGAGGGAAGCAGTCCTCCCTGCTCGAACCGGGCGACCGCCTGCCGTTTCGTCACGTCGACCTGGCGGCGGCCGGCGACGGGGTGGCGCCCGTGCTCGCCGCGGTCTCCGGCGCCGGTTCCCCGGGCGGCGGCGACGGGCTTTTCGTGTCCTGGGACAAAAAAACCGGCCTGGTGACCGCGGCGCCGCGGAACGGGCGGGACGACGGCTTCCGCGCGCTCGATCCCGCCTTCCGGACGATCCCGGTCGTCAATCACGGCTTCGACGACTACGTGTCAAACAGGCAGCGGATGCCCGCCCTCACCGGCGCCGCCACCCGGACCGCGCCGCTCCTCATCGGGACGGGATGCCCGTACCGCTGCGTCTTCTGCCAGTCGCCCCGTGAATGCGGCGGCAATGGCTCGGCCTACCTCCTGCGGGAACCGGGAGCGGCGGCCGACGAAATGATCGCGCTCTCCCGCGAGTGGGGGGTCAATCATTTTTTCTCCATCGAATCCAACATGCACCTGGGACACCTCCTGAAAATCTACGGGGAGCTCGACCGGCGCGGCGTCGGCTGCTTCCAGGTCTCGGGCTTCGTCCGGAGCGGCGACCTCCTGGCCGCCCACGAGCAGGGTCTCCTCCCGGAGCTCGCGCGGCGGGGGCTGCGCTTCGTCCACACCGGCGTGGACGTCAGCTTGAGCGCGCGCGGCGACGTGTGGGGCAAAAGCGATTCGCTCCCCGAAATCCGCCGCTGCCTGGACGCCTGCCTTGAGGACGGCCTCGTCGTCGCCGGTACGTACATCGGGGACCCGGAGGCCGGTCCCGACGAGCTCGAGGCCGAGCTCGAGGAGCTGGGCGGCCTCGCCCTCGCGGACGTGGACGTGAGGCTCGCCGTCGCCCTGCGGCACACCGAATATTACGAGCGGGTCGAAAAACACCTCATCCATCACCCCGACCGGGACAATCGTTATTTCGACCGGCAGAATTACCGCTACCAGACCCTGCGTTTCCCGGGCAAGATCGCGCCGCGGCGGACCTATGCGCTCGTCCGGAAATTCCTGAATGACTTTCCGCGCCGTCCCGAGCGGCTGCGGTACGCGCGGGAAACGGCGCGGCGGCACCCGGAGACGCGCCCGTTCTTCGAGGCGCGCCACGGCGCCGCGGCGCTCGACGGGGCGTGAGGCCGGCGCATGAATAAAAAAACGAGCGCTTACGATCCCGTCGCCGGGCTCTACGACGCGGCTTTCGACTCGATCGACCTGCGGCGCCGGGAGCTCGCCTGGCTGCTCGGGCGCGCGCGTCCCGCCGGGAACGACGTGCTGGTCGAGGTGGGCTGCGGAAACGGCCGCCTGCTCGAGGCCGTCGCCCCGCTCGTCAAGAAGGCGATCGGCGTGGACCCCTCGCGGGAGATGCTCCGTCTCGCGAAAAAAAACCTGGCCGGGTTCCGGAACGTCGTTTTGAAGGGGGCGCCGGGCGAGAGAACCGGCCTGCCCCCCGCCCGCGCCGACCTCGTCGTGTCCTTTTTTTCCTTCCGCTATCTCGACTGGGAAAGAGGTTTCCGCGAGATGCGGAGACTCTGCAAACCCGGCGGCCGTCTCGTCGTCATCGACATGTTCGCCCGGCGGAAACCGGTCCCGCGGTGGGGGAGGCTCCTCGCGGCCAAGGCGCGCACGTGGGCGCTGCTCCTCGGCCGGCCCCGCGCCTACCGGGCGCTGCGCCGCCTGGCGCGCGACCCGCGCTGGCGGAAAATGACGGCCGCCCGTCCGCCGCGCGAATTGGACGGATTCAAGAAGCTCGTCCTCCGGCGCTTCCCCCTGGCGCGCTTCGAGGAGTTGGACTTGGGCTTGAAGGCCAGGACGGTCGCCTTTCATTCCGGTCCGGTCGACCTGTTCGCCGCTGGGAAACGCCGCGGCTTCCCCGGCCCGGCGGTCCTGGACTGGGGCATCGGCGGCCTCGGGTTTTACAAACTGTACAAGGCCGCTCACCCGCGCGCGCCGGTGTTTTATTTTTCCGACTCGGGGTTTACGCCGTACGGAGAGGTTTCCGAATCGAATTTGCGACGCCGCCTGAAGAGCGTCGTCGCGTTTCTGAAGCTCCACGGCGTGCGCCGGCTGGTGGTCGCCTGCAACGCCATGAGCACCGTGCTCGACGGGTTCGATCCCGGGACGGGGTTTGAGATCACGGGCGTCATCCGGCCGACCGTCGACCACCTGCGGGAAAGCCCGCCTGAATCCGTCGGCGTCATCGGCGGGAAGAGGACGATCCGGTCCGGCGCCTACCGGAAAGCGCTGAGCGCCCTGGGAATAAGGACGATCGAGCGCGCGACGCAGCGCCTTTCGGCTTTCATTGAGGCGGGAGACACGGCGAGCCCGGAATTCGACGCGTACCTGGATCGTTCGCTGCGTCCGCTTCGCGGCGCGCCCCTGCTCGTCCTGGCCTGCACCCATTACCCGGCGGCGGAAAAGGCGATCCGCGCCCGGGTGAACGGCCGGCTGGTCGACCCCGCGCGCCTCACCTTAGGGTGGGTGGAAAGACATTGGCCGCCGGCGCGCGCCAGCGAGGGGCCGGACGTGTTCGTCACCACCGGCGACCCGATCCGGACGGCGGCTTCCGCGAAGGCCATGTTCGGCGCGGCCATGCGCGGCTTGCGGAAGATCGATCTTTTTTGAAGAAAAGCCACAGAGGGCACGGAGAACACGGAGAAAAGAGAGAGGAAGGCTGAGAAGAAAATGAAAAAGGAATGGAATTTGTATCTCGATTTTACTCCTTCTTCCTCTGTGTCCGGCGCCTGCCCTGAGCAAAGCCGAAGGGTGCCTCCGTGGCGAGCCTTCGAATGCGGTCGAGGCATGCGGTAAATGAGGCGCTGGACCAACAATATGGAACCGGAACGCGTCTTCGACATCGTCTTTTCACTCGTTCTCATGGCCGTGCTTTCGCCGCTCATCGTCTTCGCCGCGCTCCTCTCCGCGCTCTTCGTCGGAGCGCCGCCCTTCTACGTCTCGAAGAGGATCGGCCGCGGCGGCGTCCCGTACCGTCACGTCAAGTTCCGGACGATGCGCCCCGGGCCCGAATACGGCCGCGCCTATTTCGAGGAGGCCCGTCTCACCCGCGCCGGCCGCTTTTTGCGCCGCTTCCACCTGGACGAGCTCCCCGAGTTGTTTCTGATCCTGAACGGCCGCCTTTCGTTCGTCGGGCCGCGGCCCCTGCCCGCGCGCTTTCTCCAGAAATTCGACTGCACGGAGCGCGAGCGGGTGCGGCCGGGCTGGACCGGGCTCGCCCAGGTGAAGCTCCTGCGGCGGGGCATTCTGCTCGGACCGGAGCAGATCCGGCTCGACGGGATTTACGCGCGGAAGCGGAGCCTGCGGTATCATTTCCGGGTCCTGGCGGCGACGTTTGTTGCGTTCCGCCGCCGCCGGCCGCCGATCGCCGACGTGCGCTACAACGAATACCGGAGGAATTTCCTATGACGGAACGGAATGGCTCCGCGGAAAAACCTCCCCTCGTGAACGCGTTCGCATCGCTCGCCGGGTACTTCACCCGGGAACGGCGGGCCCTCATCTGCGCGATCGCGGTCTGCCTGCTCGCCGCCGCCGCGGTGCGCGCGGTGTTCCTCTTCAAGGACGAGTTCGCCACCGGCTTCGACGGCTACTATTACGCGCTCCAGGTCAAATCGCTCATCGTCAACGGCGAGCTCCTCAACCGGGACAACTCCATCGCCTTTTCCCTCCTCCGGTTTTTTTCGTTCTTCATCCCCGACGTGCCGGCGGCGAACAAGATCGCGACGATCTTCTTCTGCTCCCTGGCCGCCGTTCCCGTTTTTCTCCTCGCCCGGCGCCTCACCGGGTCACCCGTCGCCGCTCTCACCGCCGCCCTCCTCTTCAGCCTGAGCTTCTCCCAGATCTACATGAGCTTCGAGATCGTCAAGAACGGGGTGAGCATGCTCTTCGTCGCCGCGGCGCTCTACTGCCTGTCCCGCTTCTTCGAGACGCGCCGGCACAAGCTCTTCGCCCTCGGCTTCTCCGTCCTCGGCTTTTTCACCCACAAGGCGGCGGCCGGCCTCCTCATCGTCATGGGCGCGGCGTTTTTCATTTCCTTCGCCTGGTTCGACCGCCTGAAGCTCTTCCGGAAACGGCGGCCGGTCCACTTCATTGCCGGTGCGGCCGCGCTCGCGGCCGTGACGGCCGCAATCGTCTTCTCGGTCGCCACGCTGCGGCCCGTCGACCTGGGCGGGTTCCTCGGTCAGCTATCGCCCGAGTCGGTCCTCGGGCGATTCCGGATGTTTCTGACCGAGACGACCAACGCGAGGATCAAGACCGAATACCTCCTGTATTACGCCGTGCCGCTCGCCTTTCTGCCGTTTCTGGTCAAGCGCCTCCGGACCCGTTCCGCCCCGCCGTCCGGGAAGGCCTTTCTCCTGGCCGCCTACCTCACCCAGTGGGTGCTCATCAATCCTCTCCTCCGTTTTTCCTGGATCTCGACTTCCTACCGGCTCATGCTCATGAGCGCGCTCTTCGCCGCGCTGGAGCTCGGGATCATACTCAAGGACCTGGCGGCTTTGGCCGGCAAAGGAAGGAAACCGGCCGCCCTGGCGGCCTGCGGCGTGCTCTTGATCCTCAGCTTCACGAGCCTGCCGGGGATGTACCGGCGGTTCCACACCGACCGCTATCCCGCCTACGCGCGGTACGCCGGACCGATCATGGCCCTGAAAACGCTCCTCGGTCCGGACGACAAGCTCATCGCCCAGCAGGGCTTGAGCTTTTTCATCTGGTACGAGACGGGCATTTACACCCAGCATTTCCTCCCCGAGGACGATACCCGCTACTACCGGCTCGCCTACGGGCTCGGCCCCGGCTACTTCACGCGCTTCACCGAGGCGGCCGGCTGCGAGGAGCCGGTCGCGATCAAGCTCCCCTACGTCCTCGTGCGGGAAAAGGCCTGGCGGATGTTCTACCGGGAATACGGCGACCGGCTGAAAATCGTCCATGCCTGGGAAAACCCGGAAGAGATCCGGCCGGCGACGGTCTACGGCGTGAAGCCGAAATTCGAGCGCCGGGCGGATTGGTAAGAACATTGATTAATTCACGTTCGGAAATATAATTGAATCAAAGGAGAACGCGCTCATGAAAAAAACGATCCGGTTGGCTTTCGTCATCGCCCTGGCCTGCCTCGCGGCCGCCTGGTCCGAGGAGCCGAACGTCCTGCCCGGATACAACGGGAAGTTCAAGGGCAACTACAAGGTCGATCCGAGCACGCTCGTCGACAAGAGCAAGGAAGAGCTCGGCTACCTGCGCAATGAAATCGTGGCCAAATACGGCCGGGCGTTCAAGACGCCGAAGTACCGCGAATATTTCGGCAGGCAGAGCTGGTACCGCGTCAAACCCGAGTACAGCGACAAGATGGTCACCGCCGTCGACAACCAGAACATCAACACGATCCTCTCCTTCGAGCGGCCCTCCCTGAGCGAACGGACCCTGCGCCGGACCGTCATGAAGCGGATCGAATACTCGGACGACCTTTACACCGTCGTATTCACGACCGCGAGCCTGCTCACCATCCGCACCGAGGGCGGGGGATATTACGGGGAGAACGCCGACGAGATCTATTCCTGGAGCGTGAAGGGCGACTGGATCCTCTGCGAGAAGGACATGGGAAACGGGTACACCCAGCGCATCCTTCTCCTCCTGGACCACAAGACCGGCGCCATCGTGAGGATGATAGTATACTAGTGCGCAGTCAATTTAGCGGAGAAAAGTGTCTGAGTTGTAAATGGGGATAAAATTGCGAAGAGGACACGAAGCCCACGAAGAAAAAGAAGAACACGAAGGAAGAGAAGAAATGAATTATTTTCCCGTGTC
>CAZKOS010000095.1:9039-11651 GCA_964554445.1 uncultured Spirochaetaceae bacterium
TCCTCTTTTTCATCGCTTCGGCGGAATGATCGGCCCTCTTTACCTGTGTTGACAGCGTACTAGTTTTCCCCCGACAACACCTCCCTCATTTCCCGCACAATGGACCGGCCGATGCCCTTCACGGCGAGCAGCTCGTCGTCTCGGGCGTTGAGTATTTTCAAAACCGATCCGAAACGCTCGAGCAAACGCTCGGCCCTGTCCGGCCCGATGCGGGGCAGGCCCTGGAGAAAAAAAAGCCGTTTCGATTTCCTTTTCCGGTGCTTCCCCCTTTTGCGAAGCGGTATGCTTCCCGCTTTTTCCCATTGGCGCCCGATGAGAAGCATGATTTCCCGAGTGTCCTCAAGCGAAGCCGAAAACACGACGGGGACGCTCCAGAGCGCCGTCAGCGAGATCAAGGCGCCTCTGACCGCGTTTTGCGCGATGTCGATACCGGTCCGCAGGGGATCGCCTTCGATGAGAACCAGCGGGTGAGCGCTCGTTTTTCTCAGGCGCGCAGCCTGTGCGAAGAGCCTGCCGTCGACGATCGACATCACGAAATCCCGCGCGGTCTTTCTTTCAATACACGTCTCGCCGTTGATGAGGTAATCGCCGTTGGTCAGCCGCCTGACGACGACGTCGATTCCGGCTTTCCGGAATAAATCGGCGAGGCCGCACGCCGTTTCGCGGTCGTCGATGATGATGCGCACGAATAATCCTCCCCTTTGTATTACGGGAAAAAGGATGCGCCGATTTCATTCAACGCCGGGATCAGGCAGGCCGGTTGCACGGCGGCGGGACAACCGTCATTGCGAGGCCCGAGAGGCTGTTCTCCAGAACCCTGCATTCATCCGGGCCGAAGCAATCTCTTGATCGTTCGTTGTATCCCGGCAATTGCGGTAATGACCCAAGAGTCAAGAGATTGCTTCGGGACAATCCTGTTTTCCCTTCACTTCTATCGCTTGTCCCTCGCAATGACCGTTATCCCGCCGCCGCTTGATCGTGCCGGGGCGGGGTGTTATTGTAGTTTACTGAGAGTTGAGCGGCGGCGGGAAAAAGATGCGGCGCATTTCTTTTTCCGCCGCGGCAAAGGCGACGGCGTTGCCGATCCTTATCGGACTCTCTGGGGAGAATTCATGCCAACGGAGGGAATCATCATGTTGAAGAATATTCCGCTGCGGCTCTTTACGGTCGTCGCGCTGGTCTTCTCTCTCACCGCCTGCGCGACGGCGCCGGCGGCCAAGGCGCCGGCGCAAAAACAGCCGGAGCAAGCCGCGGTACCTCTGGATTACAATGCCATGATCGCGCGTTCCCTGCTTTCCACGGGGAACAATGTCCGCCTGAAGGCGGCCATCGACCGGGCCAAGGCGGGTAAAAACGTCAACATCGCCTTCATCGGGGGATCGATCACCGAGGGGACCGGCGCGACGACGTACGCCAAGAGCTTCGTGCCGCTCGTCGGCGAGGCCTTCAAGGCCCTGTACGGCAGCGGCACGGTCCTCAACGCCGGGATGTCCGGCACGCCGTCCGACCTGGGCGCGATCCGGTACAACCGCGACGTCGTGCAGCGCCTCGACGGCGCCAACCCGGACATCGTCTTCATTGAATTCGCGGTGAACGACGGCGACGACAAGACCAACGGCGCGGCCTACGAGAGCATGGTGCGCGACATCCTGAGCGCGAAGAACAAACCGGCCGTCGTGCTCCTCTTCTGCGTCTTCCGGACCCAGTGGAACATGCAGGACAGGTACATCCCCGTCGGCAAGGCGTACGGCCTGCCCATGGTCTCCATCAAGGACGCCATTGTGCCGGAGCTCCGCTCCAGGGCGCTGGCGACGAACAAATTCTTCGCCGACGAATATCACCCGACGAACTACGGCCACCAGATCATGGCCGACTGCATCATGCACCTCTTCAAAACGGTGGACGCCATGCCGGCCGACGCCAAGGACATCGCCATTCCGGCGAAGCCGGTCATCGGGAAACAGTACCAGGGCATCCGGATGGTCGACAGCGCCCACGTGCCCAAGGGCGTGATCGTGAAGCCGGGCAGCTTCAACGCCAATGATCCTTCCGTGTGGACCTACCTGTACCCGCCCAGGGCGAAGGCCTTCCCGGACAACTGGTACAGGAAGGACACCGCTTCCAACGATCCCTTCACCATGACGCTCGTCTGCAAGAACCTGCTGCTGGTCACGAAGTCGAGCTCGGTCTTCGGCACGGCCGAGGTCTCCATCGACGGGAAACCCGTTAAAACCGTCAATGGCCGCGCCGGCGGCGGCTGGAACAACGCCGTCACCGACGTGATCCTCGATACCGCCAAGGCGGCCCGCCACACGGTGACGATCAAGATGACGGACGACACGGCCGCGAAGAGGTTCACCATTCTCGCGTTCGGCTTCACCAAATAACCTTTCACCGCAAGGGACGGAAACAAGGCGCCGGTGCTCCCGCGAGGGACACCGGCGTTTTTTCCAGGAGGAGATCATGCCGAAATATCCGCTCAAGCTCAAGGACGGTCTTGCGCTCCGGCGCGCAGAAACCGACGGCGACATCCGGCGGGTGGCAGCGTTCAACCAACGCATCCACGGCGGCGAGGACCCGGCCGGCCCGGTGCGCGCCCCGGCGGATCGGCT
>CAZKOS010000096.1:0-7373 GCA_964554445.1 uncultured Spirochaetaceae bacterium
CGGGGCGCCGTCCGTGTCTTGGTGGGGGTGGGGGGGGGTTTGGGGGGGGCCGTGGGGGGGCTTTAACAAATGGGAACCCCCTGCTCTCCACCAGCTGGTGGAGTCGTCCCGCCCCCTGCGAAGGGAAAAGCCTCTCGTACACGCAAGTGAAGCCCAACCCCACAGCGGATGCTGACAAATTGAATTGTGAAATCTCGTGCCTGCAGACAGCCAGTCAAAAAACCCACAGGGGGGCCCTCGCCCCAGCCTCGACGGCTGAAGCCGCCTCAGCAAACCCCGCCCTTTCCCCGCGAGGGGAAAATGAGATATTTTCCTTGACCCGTCTACGGCTTCACAGTTTAGCTTTTACCCATGAAAGGAGATCATTCAGATGAATGAACAAACAGCCTCTTTGTCACGGAAATACAACATCAGATGGGTAAAAAGCGACCGCTTCGAGCACAAGGGAGGATTCACCTTGAATGCACCCGCCGAGGAGATTTTTCCGCTTCTCTGCCCGGTTCTTGAATACGCCTGGCTGCCCGGGTGGTCGTGCCGGATGGTCTACTCGGAAAGCGGCGTGGCGGAAAAGGATAACGTGTTCTTGACCCGGGAAAACCTTGGCCGGACGGCGATTTGGACCTGCATCACCTATGAACCGGACTCCTTGATCGAATACCTGATCACGAGCGGTACCGACGCCGTCACCCGCCTGAGCATACGGCTCAAGGGAATCGATCGCGGCCGGACTGAAATCGACTGGAGAATGCTTTTCACCTCTTTTTCCCGCCTCGGACGAAACGTCGTACGGCGGCGGTTCACCCAGGCCGCTTTCGACGGAATGATGCGCACCCGGGAGCGGGAGCTCAACCGGTACCTGGCACAAGGGAGCATGCTAGGAAAGAAATAAATTTGACAAACAAGGCTAAAAACAAAACAATGGAGGAAGAACGATTTGAAGGCCGATGAAAGGGGCTTATCTGCGGGCGAAGGTTCTCATTGGTATTTTTACTCTGCTCTGCTTGGGCGTCTCCGCCCGGGCCGTCGAGCTCGAAGCCGGACTGTCCTGCGGTTACGGCCTCTCCCTGACCAATGACTTTGTCCCGGGGGTATCGAGCTATAACGGCTCCCTCAATCATCTCGCGTTGGGGGGCTATTTCGACTTCGCCTACGTACGGCTCTCTCTCATCTACATCACCAACCTGGGCAACCCCAAGTCGACGCCCGCCTTCACGGGTGACTTACGGACCACCCAGGTCGGATACAGCGTGCTCCTCAAATTTCCCGTCGTGATCAAGTCGCTCACCCTCTGGTCCGGCGTCGGGGCCGGCTTCCTCACAACGATCATGCTGGATACCAACGGCGACGGGGTCAATGACAAGGACCCCAACGCGGCCTTGAACGACCTCTACCTTCTTTTCGCCTTCGGCGCCGAATTCAAAGTCGCCAACCTTATCACCATCGGCCCCGGCTTTACCCTGAACTACAACCTGACGCCGGCCCAGTACTCCAATGAACCCGCCGGTTCGACCCACACGCAGGTTTTTTTCCAGTTCACCTTGATGGTGGGTTTCGCCTTTGAGCCGCCCAAGCAACCTTTTAAAAACTCGAACTAGACCCGCCGCCGCCGACCGCGAACCTGCTCAGGGCCACGCGAGCTTGAGATCACGTTTTCCGACGACGACGCCGGCCGCCTCCCGGAGAAGGGCATTGAGGGAAAACCGGCCCTCCTCGGTACAGGCGTAAGCGGTTTCGGCGGGACGCACCCATCCGCGCCGAAACCAGCTTTCCCACAGCCCATCCAGGCATGCTTCCAGGGTCATGCCGAAACGCCGCACGATCCGCGCGCGCTCGATTCCGTTTTCGAGGCGCAACCCCATCATGAGCTGTTCCAGAAGTACGGTCCCCGCCGACAGGCGTTCGTAGGAAATCGAGCTCAAGGGTTCGGCCGCGCAATATTCCTTCAGGTCCCGCGTCGTCTCCAGGCGGAGCGCCCCTCCGTCCGCCCCGGGCAGCGTCGAGGCCGCTCCCGGCCCCACGCCGATATACGGTTCCAGCCGCCAGTAGCGCAGGTTGTGGAGGCACTCCTTGCCCGGCCGCGCGAAATTGCTCACCTCGTAATGCCCGAAACCGGAAGCCGCCAGAAACGCCCGCGATTCGCGCCACAGGTCCGCTTCCAGGCCGGCCGTCGCCGGCGCGTATTCGCCCGAGCGCATCGCCGCGAAGAGGGGCGTCCCCTCCTCGAGGGTCAGGTCGTAGACGGACAGGTGGCCGGGCGCCTCGTCGACCGCCTCCTCGAGGTCGCGGAGCGCGCCGGCGACCGTTTGGGTCGGAAGACAGGAGATGAGATCGAGCGAAAGATCGCCGGTCCAGCTCGCCGCGAGAAGATCGAGGGCGCGGCGGGTGTGGGCCGCCGTTCCCGCCCGTCCCAGGAGCCGGAGAAGCCGGTCGTCGAACGTCTGCACGCCGAGGCTCAAGCGCGTGACGCCCGAGCGCGCGCAGGCGGCGAGGAATTCCGGGGACAGGCTCTCGGGGTTCGCTTCCACGGTCCACTCGACCGGCCGGAAGACGCCCCCGATCCGCGCCAGGAGTTTATCCAGGAGATCGATCGGGAGCAGGCTGGGCGTCCCGCCCCCGATATAGACGGTCTCGATCGATTCCACCCGCAGGGCGTCAGCGAAGCGGTCGATGCCCGCGATTTCGGCGCGCACGACCTCGGCCATCGTCTCCTTGTCCGCTTCCGCGATCGAGAAAAAGTCGCAATAGCGGCACTTGCTCCGGCAGAACGGAACGTGGACGTAGAGGGCATTGTCTCGGGGATGGAAATCGAGCGGAGGGGCAGGATCCGAATTCATCGTCTTTTCGCCGCCGGCGACGGCCGGATCGGGGCCGCCGCTCCGGCTTAATGCACCGGGCCGATGCGGTTGAGCGGCCAGAAGCGGAAGAGCGCTCTTCCCAGCAGGTTGGAGGTTTTCACGGCGCCGAAGAAACGGGCGTCCCTGGAATTGTCGCGGTTGTCCCCCATGGGGAAGAAACGGTCGGGCGGGATGTACCAGCCGAGGGCCTTGTGCTCGAACCTGTTGCGCGCGATCGCGTCGTACGGCTTGAGACTGCACTCGGCGTAATTCATCCAGTAATCCTCGAAGTATCTGTCCGTATACAGGGAGGAATCGCGCGTATCCAGGAATATGTAAATATACTTGACCGGAGCCTTCTTGAAGGCGGCCGCAATCTCGTCTTTCGACATGGCCTTGATCCGGGCCGGCGGTACGAGGTTGTAGGCCAGAATCATTTTTTGGTATTGCAGCTCTATATCCTTGTCCGACATCGCGGTCAGGTCGAGGTTGGGGCCGCCGAATTTCTGAAGCATCAATTTCTGGTATTCCGTCCTGACTTTATCCATCGTCCAGGCGTCTTTCAGGTGATTGTACCTGCCGAAGGCCTCCAGGACGATCTGGAAATAATAGTCTTCAAGCTCCCCGGGCCTGTCCACCGAAAGGGGCGCCTGGACGCGGGGGGAGCAGAAGAGGACGGTGTAGCGCGCGTCGATTCCGGGCTTGAGCGGCTCGGGCGCGACGCCTCCCTGCAGATACGTCTGCTGGATGACGTTCTCCTTGATGACCGGGTATTGGTCGAAGGGGTAGAATTTCTTCTGAATCTGGTAGTCGAGCGGCGTGTACTGTTTCTTGAGCTCGGCCTCGCTCAACCAGCCGTTCTCGTCCCCCATCATGATCTCGACCCGCCCCTCGCGCATCCGGATCCGCTCGCCGGGCTGGGCGATGAGCCGCTTGACGAGAAAGTGCTTGGCGATCGACCCGTCGGGATTGCGGTCCCGGTTGACGATCGTGAACGTCAGCATGTAGATGAGGCGGTTGAAAAGCTCTTCCGCCCACGAGACGTTCCGGCCCATTTCCCTGCGGTAATCGGGATTCAGAAAAACCACGATGTCTCCGCGTTTGGCCTGGGCCAGGGCGGGCAGCTTCCCGAAGCCGGGAACGAGCTCCGGCCCGTAGACGAGCTTGTCGACGAACAGCCGGTCGTCGCCGAGGATGGTGTTCTCCATCGACCCCGAGGGGACGGCGTACGCCTGAATCAGATACTGGTTGATGATGAGGACCACCAACGCCGCCCAGAGCAGGGCCTGGATCCAGTCGAGGATCTGGTTCTTCCGTTTCTGCTTGGCTTTGCGCTTGAGCCGGCGGCGCTTGCGCCAGGTGAGAATACGTTCGGTATGCGTGATGAGAAAGGTTTCCACTTCGGACAATTGCATCGATCTGTTCTCCTGATCCCGTCCGTCCCGCCGCTCCGCACGGACGGAGACGACGGCGCGCGGGCGCGCTCCGCGGCCGGGAGTGCGCACGGGGCAGAATAGCACAATGGGCTTCGATTGACAAGTGACGACGGCCAATCTATAATCTGACCCTATGTTCGACAAGCTGTTTAAACGGAAAGAAAAAGAACCGTTGCCCGATTTTTCGGAAGTCACGGTGACGCTCAAACCGATTCTCGGCATCCGCCCGGGCGTCTATCTCATGGTCATCTACGCGGTGATCATCCTCGCGATCGTATTCGTCCTCTTTTTCGTGCCCGGGCTCTACGCCGCGGGCTCGTACGTGAATTTCTCGAGCTGGCCCGTTTCGGCCGGCGTCTGGATCGACGGGAAAAAGGCGGGCGTCACGCCCTGCGAGGTGCTGGTGCGCGAGGGCCGCCACGAATTCAGGATCGCCCGGCCGAATTACAAACCGGTGGTCATGACGAAGGACGTGACGCGGTTCGTCTTCGCCCTGCCCTTCCTCCCCAAGCGGGAATTCATCGATACGCCGCTCGAGGTGGCCGACGAGACCTCGCTCGTCCGCGACGCGTACGCCGATTTTTCCGGCTGGGCCTCCGTCGCGGAGTTCGCGCAGGATTACCCGTACCCGCCCGTGCTCAGCGAGGCGGCCAGGAGCATCTACGCGAGCCCCACCGAGGACACGTACCGGGCCCTGCAAAACCTCCTGGAACGCGCCCTCCCCTCGGTTCATCTGCCGGAGCTCGCCTCGGACTGGTTCGCCGCGTATTTCATCACCGCCACCAGGGGCCGCGGCCCGACCGTCGGCGCCGCCTTCGACGCCGTCTCCGGTCTGCGCCGGTTCCTCGGCGGATACGACAACCTCGCCTTCTTCCTCTACGCCATGCTCCCCCAACGGATGGCGCAAGCCCGGCCGGGCGAGCCGGCCGGGCCGTTTCCCTATATGACCAGAGCCGACCTCGACAAAGAGGCGTGGTTTCAGACGAAGACCGACGACTACCGGACGCTGCTCTCGCGCTTCACGCCTTCCCGGGGGGCTTTACCGGGCGGGGCCGTGTCGGTGGGCGGCGTTCAGTTCCTGCCCGTACCGGCGGGGACGTTTATCATGGGGCGCTTCGAAAAAGAAGGCTCGCTCCTGGGTCCCGATTTCCTCTCCCTGTTTCCCCACCCGCAACGGGTCAGGGGATTTTTCATGGCCCGGACCGAGGTGACCAATGCCCAGTTCAGCCGTTTTTTGCGGGAAAGCCCCGAATGGCGGCCGGAAAACCGGGCGCAGCTCAAAGCGGCGAACCTGGTCGACGATTTCTATCTCAAGGATTGGAAGGGGATCGATCCCCCCGCGGGCAAGGAAGGCTACCCGGTCGTCTACGTCTCAGCGTACGCCGCGGAAGCCTATTGCAATTGGTTGACGGGCAAACTCCGCTCGGTCATGCCGCACGCCCTGGTGCGGCTGCCCTACGAGGCCGAATGGGAATGGGCGGCCGACGGCGGTTCGCCCGCCCGGTTCAAGACCGCCGGTTCCCGGTTCTACGATGAATTCTCGGCCGGGCTCAGACCGGCGGGAGCGTCCGCTCCCAACCTGTTCGGTCTTACCGACATGGCCGGCAACGCGTATGAGTTGTGCCGCGACTGGTTCGCCCCGTCGGCCGCGCTCTTGAGCTCGAGCGACCCCGGGAAAAACGTCTATGATAGGTACCAACCGTTCACGACGGGCGCATCGAAAGCCGTCCGCGGCGGTTCCTGGGCTTCCCCCGCGAAGGATATCGAGGCGTACACCCGCGGCTCCCAACGCTCGAACTGGAGCACGCCCTTCCTCGGTTTCCGGCCCGTCATCGGGCTCGAATGACGATCACGAAGCGGCTCGCCGCGAAGGAGACGGCGAACGATCATGGCTGAATCCGACACCGCCCATAAAAAAAGCGACATCAAGGTCCTGTCGGTCAACAAGAAGGCCCGCTATGAGTATGAAGTGATTGAAAACCTCGAGTGCGGCCTGGAGCTGGCGGGGACGGAGGTCAAGTCGATCAAGGCCGGCCAATTCTCCTTCGCCGACGCCTACGCCAAGGTGGAGAACGACGAGCTTTGGCTGGTCGCCCTGCACGTGACGCCCTATGTCTTCGGCAACATCCACAACCGCGAGCCGGCGCGTCAACGGAAACTTCTCGCCCACAAACAGGAGATCAAGCGTCTCAAACGCAAAACGGACGAAAAAGGCTTGACCCTCGTTCCGATGCGGTTTTATCTTAAGAAAGGAATCGTCAAGGTTGAAATCGCGACCTGCCGCGGGAAAAAACTCGTGGACAAACGCCATACCATCAAGGCGCGAGACGTGCAGCGCGACATCGACCGGGATTTCAGAAAAAGAATCTAGCATTCAGGGAATCCGTTGAAAATACCGATGGTTTTCCGCGGAGCGGAAAACAGGGTTGAGGCAACAGTTTTTTGAGCGATTCGAAAAAATCGAAGGCGATTTTTTCAAGCTTTTTGCCTTCGGTTGCAACCGGGCTCTGTTCGGAGTCCGTTTCAGCCGCCGTTTTTTTCCGATCTTTGACAATGCTCGACTGACAACGATCCCAATCACGGGGGTGTAAGGGTTTCGACTGGGGATGTCGCGACAAGGGCTGCAAGCGGAGCGCCGATCTCCTAAAAGCGGCAACAACGATAACTGCCGATAAAGCAGAATTCGCTTTCGCCGCGTAATTAAACGCGACGACGGACGCTCCGGACGCTGTTCCGAGGCCGGAGGTCGTCTGTCACAAACCGGGACTTGCCCGTCGCGAAGGCCGCGGCGCGACGGGGACACATTTCGCGGTCGTAAGGTTTCAATCGGCTTCAGCGCCTGCGCCTGTTAAGACCCTGACAATCAAGCAAGCGCTAAGCTTGTAGAGGCTTTTGGGGCGCGCTCCAGGACGCGGGTTCGACTCCCGCCACCTCCAAAAAAAAAGAGGCTTTTGCCTCTTTTTTTTTGGTTGGATGAAGGGAGTCGAAGGGCATGAGCGCGCGCCGATTAGGCGCGGAAAGCCGCCAGGATGGCGGCGTCAGCGAATGCCCCGGCCCGGAGCGCGCGGTCAGGATGGCCGCGCGTGGAGGGCGACTCCCGCCA
>CAZKOS010000096.1:7473-11631 GCA_964554445.1 uncultured Spirochaetaceae bacterium
CGGTAGCGAGGAAAAGCGCGCAGGATGCGCGCGTCAGCGAGCACCCCGGCCCGGAGCGCGCGGTCAGGATGGCCGCGCGTGGAGGGCGACTCCCGCCACCTCCAAAAAAAAAGAGGCTTTTGCCTCTTTTTTTTTGGTTAGATGAAGGGAGTCGAAGGGCGGCGGAGTTATCATTTGAGTAAAAACACAATTGACGGCTTGTTTCCACGATTTTTATCAACTCATGCTCTCCGCTGGCGGAGGCTCCTACTAAAGCATGACTGGAAATTATGCGCCTGACTGAACATCCTTTGAATTGAATTACGGTCCTCCGCAACTCGCGCCGAGCGGTAGCGAGGAAAAGCGCGCAGGATGCGCGCGTCAGCGAGCACCCCGGCCCGGAAGGAGCCGGCAGGATGCCGGCGACTGGAGGGCGACTCCCGCCACCTCTCTTGATGAAAATATATCTTTCAGTACACTTGCCGGTAATGGAGATAAGGGAGAATAACACTCTTGGGGGCCCTGAGAAGGAAATGCCTGTTTACAAAAGCCATGTTGTTCTTCACTTAAAAATCTGATAAAAATTGAAAATCCGTTCGTACCTGAAATTCTATTCAAAGGCGGGAAAATAATGGAAAAGAACCTGAAACGCGACATCGCCTTCGCCGCGGCGGACGCGCTCATTCAAGACGGCATGAAACTGGGCCTCGGCACCGGCTCGACCGCCTGCTGGGTGGCGGTGAGGCTGGCCGAGCTCCTCAAGTCCAGAAAAATCCGGTCGCTTCGCGCAACGGCCACCAGCTACAATACGAGGCTCGACTGCGAGCGCCTGGGGATCCCCCTCACCGGCCTGGCCGACCCGGCTCTCGCCAACCAGCTCGATCTCACCATAGACGGCGCGGACGAGATCGATCCCAACCGCGCCCTCATCAAGGGCGGCGGCGGCGCGCTCCTTCTGGAAAAAATCATCGCTTACGCCTCGCGCGAATACGCCATCGTCGCCACTGACAATAAACTTGTCGGACACCTGGGAGAGACCTTCGCCGTGCCGGTGGAAGTCGTTCCCGAGGCGCTCTCTCTGGTCCAGGAGAAGCTTGCGGCTCTCGGGGCGTCGCCGGTCGTCCTGCGCACCCCCCCCAACTTCGCCGGCCCGGTGTATACCGACCACGGCAACCTCATTCTGGACGCCCGCTTCCCCCGCATTGACGCCCCGGCCGAGCTGGAACGGGAGCTCAAGGCCGTTCCCGGCGTGGTCGAGTCGGGCGTGTTCACCCGTCCGGTCAACCACCTTTTCATCGGCTTTCCCGACGGGAAGGTGGAGCGGCGTTGACCCGCCGGTCCGGACGTCGCCGCGTCGGCGGTACGAGATTTTTTTGCGTTTTTTCCCAAACTCGCTATAATTGAAAGAGAGAGGCCGGGAAAGACGGTCGTAAGGCTTATGCCTCGCTCCGCCGATATTATCATTGATCCGATCCCTCGTAAAATCTTCAATTGAAGGGCTGCAATATGTCCGGATTGTACAGCAAAGCCACGGAAATTCTCAATAACCACGATCCGCAGACCTCGACCGACGCCGGCTCCGGAAATATCATGTTCGACTCCAATTCCGGAATTTCCCAGGAAGACCAGCAGGACATCATCAAGAACATCAACGATATCATGCAGTCGAGCAAGATCAAGGCTTCGCCCGACATTTTCCGCATCAAGGCGAAAAAGAAGGGCGTGGGCTTTCCGGTCGTCGTCAATGTCATCGCCCTGGGAGTGATGGCCGCGGTGCTCTTCGTCCTGTGGATGTTCTTCCAGAGGACGGAGACCAACATCGCGACGGGCGGGGGCGGCGTGGGAAGCGAGGCCCAGCGGGAGATCATCGCCGAGCAGAAACGGCGGGCACAGGAAGAGCTCAACAAGAAAAACCAGGAAATCCTCGGGATGCAGTCCAACCTGCAAAAAGTCAACAGCGACCTGACATCGCTCAAGGAAAACATGACGAGCGAGATCGCGGCCAAGGAAAAGTCCATCAAGGAAGAGTTCGACCGGAACCTGGAGGCGGAACGCAAGAAGCTCATCGCCGCGGGGACCGCCTCGGCCGAGGTGGAACGCAAGCTCCGGGAGTTGGAGGCGACACAGAACAGCCAACTGCAGGCCCAAATGGTCGCCTACAGGCGCGGTTCCGAGGCAAGGATGCAGGAACGGGAACGGCAGCTCCTCGCGCAGCAGCAACAAATCAATGCCCAACTTGAGACGGCCACGAGCGATCGGAAGAAGCTGAGCGCCGCCTACGAGGCGGAGTTGCGCAAGTCCGAACGGCAGCTCGGCGAAGCGGAACAGAGGAACCGCGCCCTGACGGCCCAGAAGGAGAAATTCGACCTCATCGATCAGCAGATCGTCGGCTTTTACAGCCAGATCCAGGCCGACATCGGGGCGGGAAATTATACATCGGCCCGAGCCCGCCTCAAAAACCTCGGCGAATACCTGGCCCAGCCCGCCATCGCCTCCATCCCGGAAATCGCCCGGCGCAGCGAGGTGGAGAAATTCGTCATGGAAAGCCTCGAGTCACTCATGGCCGCGAGCGAGCGTCAGACGGCTTCCGAGCGCCAGACGGCGACCGACAGACAGACGGCTTCCGACCGGCAGCAGGCGACAACCGCTCAGACCCCGACCCCCGCGGCCGCACAGACCGCCCAGGCCGAGGCCAAAATCATCACCGACATCCGTTCCCTCGTTCTCCAGGCGGACGAGGCCTACCGGGCCGGGAACAAGACCAAGGCCGACGGCCTGTACCTCAAGGCCCTTGAGCTCATTCCCGAGATCAACAAGAGCCATCAATATCTCATGGGCCGCGTCAATGAAATCGAAGCCTTCCGCAAGGCCCAGGTGGCCGCGGCCCTCGACGCCGCCGCCGTCCAGTACCGCAACCGTCGGTACTCGGAGGCGCTCTCCAGCTACGGCAAGGCGCTCGCCTACCTGCCCACGGACCGCGATACCGCCAAAATGATCGACGAGATTCGGACCGCGGGATTCGAGGCGGAGAACGCGCGCCTCAATGCGCAGGCGACGAAGGCCGCCGATGAAAAGCTGAAGGCCGGGAACGATCTTTTCCGCAAGGGAGCGTACGACGGGGCCATCGCGCAATACCTCGATCTCCTCCGCACCTCCTCCCGGGCGCCGGCGGGGGCCGAGGCCGCCTCGCAATTGTCCAAGGCGATCGCGGCCAAGGACGACGCCTTCTCCAGGCAGGTTTCGTCTCTGCAGAGCGATTCCTCCTCCGGGCTCGACGAGTATAAAAAAGAAATCGCCGTGCTGAAAAAAACGGTGCAAGAACGGGAAAATGAGCTCGCCGCCCTCAAGGGGGAACTCGAGACCAGCCGGAACGACCTCAATAAGAAACTGCTCGCCGAACAGGGCAAGCGCCAGGCCGCCGAGACCGAGATCGAACGCCTCAAAAAAATGTCAGAGGATTACGTGAAGGTCCAAACCGCATACGGCGCCTACGCCCGGAACGAGGACGGCGTGGTCCGCACCCAGAGCCTCGAGGAAATGGCCCTCGGCAAATCCTACCTCGATTCGTTCCTCTCCTCCCCCGCCGTGCGCTCGGCCTTCCCGGGACTTCTTGAACGCATCAAACGGTACGACCGGGCGTTCGAGCGGGCGGGACGGATCAGCGCCCTCGAGGATATGCTCGACGTCATCAAGGCCGCCAACGCGCTGAAAACGAAGGCGGATAAAATCGCCTTCTTGCGGAAAAAAGCGGGCGAGATCCAGAAAACCGATCCCACGTCGGCCGTGCTCCTCAAGAGCCTCGTCGATCTGCTTTCAACATAGAACGCGACGTCGGGGATACCCGCAGGAAACATTTCTTCTCATCCACTTCCCCGGAAAAGCGGACACGGAGAACCGAACCCGATTCCGTCAGTTCGTTTGCCACCAGTCGCGAGCCTTGTACAATTTCAGGCTGAGGGGATCGAATACATAGTAATAGTCCACCGGTGAAAAATCGATGAGCACCCAGCCGGACGCCCCGTTGTCGCGGGTGGCGGCTTTGACCTGCCCGTCCCAGCCGATGAGTCGCATGGTCGAATCCGCGTTTCGCACCACGAGCCCGTCCACGGTGGCGAAAACCGAATTTTCTTCGTCGCGCAGGCCGCCCAAGGGGAACAGCAGGCGGCCGGGCCGCGATTC
>CAZKOS010000097.1:0-11619 GCA_964554445.1 uncultured Spirochaetaceae bacterium
TTAAAACTCGCTTCAAGGAATCTTTCGGTCCCTTTTCTTTCTCTCGTCCGACCAGCTCGTCCGAAGACTCACCGGCCGACTACTCCCGCTCTCTTCCTTCCCTCTATTGTCAAAGATCATACAAGCTTGACCGAGCCGCTCGCTTCACTCCGCTCGCCGGCCCGGTCGCCTTTTCAATTTCCATCCGTGTCAGTTATCAAGTACTGCGAGATGAAAAATCACATCCGCTTCTTCAAAGCGGAGATATGTGTATACTAACTCTTTCAAAAAATGTCAAGCACCAAAAAAAAGATTTTATACTTTCTTCAGTGCCTCTTCTTTTTCGTCAATTTTCTTCTCGACCTGAACCAGTTCTTCAAGTATTTCCTTGACGCCCTGTCTTGTTTTTGAGACACTCGATTTCTCCTGTTTTACCAGGAGATAGAAAACCAGGGTACCCAGCTGAACGAGCTTTCTTTCTCCCTGCTTTTCCAACTGCATCATTTCGAATTTCAGGACCCCTTTATCGCCCAATTCTTTCGCTTTTTCAGCCGCCTTGCCGAATACGTCTTTCGACGTCTCTATGCCCTTATCGACGAATTCCTTCATCCTGTCCCAAAAACTCATTTTTTCCTCCTTTTATTGAGCCGAATTGTAATATATTATATTTTCACGGCGGAATCAATAATTATTTGTTGACTAAAGCGATGAACTTGACTATTATCGGAGATCGTCGATAAAAACGTTTTTTGCTGATACTAAAAGGAAAATCCTGTTTCTCGGCGTATTTCCTTTTATGTCAACCCATAACACCAGCCGAAAGCGTGAACCCGTTTTTCACGATTGAGAGAGGACCGAAGAATATGGCCAAATCCAATTTCAAAGTAAAAGACATCCGCCTGGCAAAATCGGGCGATTTGAAAATTCGATGGGCGGAATCGCGCATGCCGGTTCTGATGGCCTTCCGGCAGAGATTTCAGAAGACCAAGCCGCTCGCGGGGATGAGGGTGGCGGGCTGCCTGCACGTCACCAAGGAGACCGCGGTTTTGGTTGAAACCCTCGTCGCCGCCGGCGCCAAGGTATCCTGGAGCGGATGCAACCCCCTGTCGACGCAGGACGAGGTGGCGGCCGCCCTGGCCGCGCGGGGCGTGAGCATCTTCGCCTGGCACGGCCAGAGCGTGGCGGATTTTTACCGGTGCATCGACTGGACGCTCGACCTCAAGCCGACGCTGACGCTGGACGACGGCGCCGATCTCATCTTCCGCGTGCACAGCAAGCAATCCTCCCTGGCGGGCGGAATCCTCGGCGGCACCGAAGAGACGACCACCGGCGTTCACCGCCTGCGCGCCATGGCGGCGGCGGGAAAACTCCTCTATCCGGTCATGGCGGTCAATGACGCGGAAACCAAATGGGATTTCGACAACGTGTACGGAACGGGCCAATCGTCCATCGACGGGATCATCCGCGCGACCTCGGTCCTGCTCGCCGGGAAGAACTTCGTCGTCGCCGGGTACGGCCACTGCGGCCGCGGCTGCGCCATGCGGGCCCGCGGCCTGGGCGCCCGGGTCATCGTCACCGAGGTGGATGCCATCCAGGCCCTCAAGGCGACGCTCGAGGGGTTCCAGGTGATGCCGA
This sequence comes from uncultured Spirochaetaceae bacterium, assembly GCA_964554445.1. Classification (GTDB taxonomy): domain Bacteria; phylum Spirochaetota; class Spirochaetia; order SZUA-6; family RPPD01; genus JAFGSW01. The sequence goes on from CAZKOS010000097.1 coordinate 1,615, forward strand.
TGGACAAAGCCGCCGCGCTCGGAGACATCTTCATCACCGCCACCGGCGTCAAGGACGTCGTCGTCAAACGGCACTTCCAGAAAATGAGGGACGGCGCCATCGTCTGCAACACCGGCCACTACGACTGCGAGATCAACATCAAGGAACTGTACGCCATGAGCAAAAAGGTGCTCGAGATCAGGCCGAACAACGAGGAATGCCTCATGAAGGACGGCCGGAGGATCTACCTCCTCGCCAAGGGGCGCCTCGTCAACCTGGCCGCCGCCGAGGGCCATCCGTCGGAGGTGATGGACATGTCCTTCGCCAACCAGCTCCTCGCCCTCATCCACATGGCGAAGAACGGCACGCGTCTGGAAAAGAAAGTCTACGCGGTATCCAAGGAGCAGGACAACGAGATCGCGGCGATGAAACTCAAGACGGTCGGCGCGGGCATCGACAAGCTGACCAAAGAACAGATCGCCTACATCAACGATTATTCCTCGGGGACCTGAAGCATGGCGGAATCGACCCGGCCCGAATCGCCCTTGTACGGCGTCTGCCGGACCTGCGGGAAATACGTACCGGCCAATCTCATGGAAAGCGGCGGCTATTGCTCCGCCCTCTGCGCCGTGGCGTTCGCTCAATGCATCACCTGCGGCCGCCACGTTCCCCGGGAGGCGCTCAAAGACCGCTACTTCTGCAGCTCGGAATGCGCCGTGCAATACAGGTTCCTGAAGACGCTCGGGCCGCGGCCCGTGGTCGTGGCTTCCGACCAGACGCTGAACGATAGCGACGAGCTCCTGATCTGAATCCCGCGCCCCGGGTTATTTTTTCCCGCCCGTATCGACATTGGGCATCATGTTCTTCTTTTTCAGAATCACATAGACGCTGTTCTTCTCATTGTCGAGGAGGGGACCCGCGGCGACCTCTTTGACCAGGTTCGTTATGGCGGTCATGTCATTGAACCCCAGGTCGAGGGCCTGTTCGAGGGAAACGGTCCCCCGGTCCGGATCCTGGGCCTTGGTGAGGAGGAGGTACGCCCGGTTGAACCAGGCGTCCTTGAGCGTCTTGTCCAGGGCGATGGCCTTTTCATAGGTGTCGAGCGCCTTGAGATACTGCTTGAGCGCCGTATACGCGCCGGCCAGAACCAGGTAAGCCGAGGTATCCTCCGGTTTCGTCTCCAGGTATTGGTTCAGGAACCCGACCGCGTCCTGGGCCTTGCCCTGGTCGAGGAGGATCGATCCGAGGCCGAAGAGCGCCTTCGGATCGGCGGGGCTCACTTTCAGGAGGGACCGGAAATAACCTTCCGCCTTGTCGAAATCCTTTTTTCGCCAGTCAATGATCCCGAGGTTGTACAGCGCGTCCCGATCCTCCGGCTGAATTTCGAGAATCTTTTGATAATCGGCGACGGCCTCGTCGTCCTTTCCCTGGACGTGCATGGCGTAGGCCAGCAGCGAATAGAGTTCCGTGTTGCGCGGGTCCTTGGCGAGCAGCGCGGTGAGGATCGCGACCGCCTTGTCGTTGTTTCCGAGGGCGATGTAGGAGGTGGCCATGTTGAACGAGGCCTTGGCCGCTCCCGCCTCGTAATCGAGCGATTTTTGGTAAAATTCGATCGCGTCCTTGTAGCGCTTGATGGCGAAATAGGCGTTCCCGAGATTGTAATACTCCTTCGCCAGGTCCTGTCCGCTGACCGAGCTGACGCAGGAGGATGCCGCGAAGGCCGCCGCGAAAACGAGAAGAGCGATGCGCGCCGTCATGTCCGTCCTCCGGATTGAGGCTGCCCGGGCGATACCAGATGGCGGCCGGCGGTTCCCAGGCGGCCGAATACCGCCTCCTCGATTCTCCGCAGCTGGGAGCGGTAGAGCCGGATGATGTGCGCGTCGTAATCCGCCAGCAATTGAATGATGTTCCGCGAGGCGCCTTCCTTGTACGGTCCATTGATGCGGTCTCCCACGTTGCCCAGGCCCGGCAGGATGTAAGCCTGGGTATTGAGCACCGGGTCCATCCAGAGGGTATAGACGTTGACGTTGGGAAGGGCCCGCACGATGCGCAAGGCGCCCTTGAGCGAGGAAATGATGTTGAAAAAGCCGATTGATTTCGGCGAGACGCCGTTTTGCTTGAGGAATTTGACGATCGTCACCAGGCTGCCGCCGGTCGCGTTCATCGGATCGGCGAACAGCAGGTCCTTGCCGTTCATCTGCTCCAGGTCGAAATACGACCCGGCCGGATCGAAGATGTATTCCATCTCGTGCTCTTTTTTGGCGGCGTTCCGGTGGATGTTGAAAAGCATGAAGGGAGTGACGTAGTTCGAGGACGAGTATTCCTCGATTTCCTTCGACATGATCATGCAGGGGAGCAGGGCGCCGCGCAGCAGGACGCACACGATCGTGTCCCCCACCTCCTCGTCGATGTCGGGGATCTTGTGCACGGCGTAGTTCCGGACCGGCTGGACCACCGGCGTTTCGACGATGAGGTGGTTCTTCCGGCCCGAGGCGGAGCTCCCGTAGGCGAAATTAAACAGCAGCTCGTAAGCACGCTGGATGTAATAGACGAATTCCTCGCGATCCGTGCGGGCGTCGCGCAATTTGGCGATGAGCCTGGATACTTCCCCGTGGACGGGCTTGGGCGTCTCGAAGGAATACACGTGGATCCGCGGCTCGCCCGCGACGATCGCCTTCATTTTTTCGCCCATGCTCCCGTAAAGATCGATCAGCTGCCGCTTAAAAACGTCGTCGTCCATCCCGTCCGCGGCGCGCGCCCTGGCCGTCTTGATGACGTCGTCGTAAATGATGTTCATTCTGACGATGTTCTCTTTGTCGTCGGCCGTAAGAAACCCGTCGAGCTCGGGGGCCTGGAGAACGAATCGATCCATGCTGCCTCCTGTCGCCATACAGTAAACCGGAATCGTCCGATCGTCAATCGACGCCGTTCCTTAAAAAAATAGGGAGTGCCCCCAAGATTGCGATTTTCGCCGCCGGGAAGGCTCGACATCCGGCAATGCGCCCTCGAGGACGGCGCGGCGACACGCCTCAGGGCACTCTTGATTTTTCGATTTCGTCGCAATCTTGGGGGCACTCACAAAAAAATGCGGTCGGGACGAACCCGGCCGCATCGAAAACCTTAAGGGAGGAGACCGTTCGCTTTAATTAAAACCAGAAACGGAGCCCGACGGATCCCATGAACCCGAACGTCGGAAAATTCGGATAAAAGTGAACCGCAATGGCCGGCTCGAGAAAGATTTCGAACGCTTTTACGATAAAAATCTGAAATCCGATCGGAATTCTCAAACCGCCGTCGAACCAGCCGCCGGGCGCCGTATTGATGACAATGAAGAAACCGGGACCGATATAAAGATCTACCGGTCCGACGAGGTGAGTATTAAAAAGCCACCAATCAGCGGTGATTCCTATAATAACCGGTTCCAGAAGGTAAGCGCTAAAACCGAACATGACGGGCACTTTCGGAAATTTGAGAAGCAACGCGGCACCGGTCGGGGCCATATAATCCGTCCAGGTCCAGTAGAACCCCGCGCCAATAGCCCAGCCGGTATTAACGGCGAAACCACTCCCGACGGCGAACACGGCCAGTATGAGCGCGATGAGAATGACTCTTTTCATCGATTACTCCTTTCAAGAAGAATAAATTTGCAATAAAAAGAGTATATCATTTATCAACCTGGTAACATAGTCCTTTCGGTACATTTTTGGGTGTGAGTTGATTTACTAAGCTGAATAGAAATGAAAAAAAGAGGGAAGCGCGGGCTTCCCTCTTCGTCATCTCCTAGGGGAGTCGAACCCCTGCTGCCGGGATGAAAACCCGGTGTCCTAACCACTAGACGAAGGAGACACGTGCGCTCGAAAACGGGCGCGGAAATCGCTTAAAAAAAAGTGAGCCGCGATGGACTCGAACCATCGACCCACAGCTTAAAAGGCTGTTGCTCTACCACCTGAGCTAGCGGCCCAAACCCGCCTGACGGTCCATATAGTTCCAACCGTCAAGGCCCATGCATTCTGTGCAAATTGATATAAAACGACCAACGATCCGAAGCCGCTGGGCTAAGGCAAGAAAATATAACAATTAAGGTTGACAATGTCAACGGGTGAGGGATTCCCGGGACTCCATCGGCGGCACGAATTCCGGACGGACCTCGATCGCCTCGACGAATTCCGCGCGGCAGGGTCGTCCCGGTTCGACGATCCGCGCCCGCACGAGCCGTCCCGCGTGGGCGGCCGCCGGCGCGATCCCTTCCACCCGACACTTCACCGAATGCTGGCTGGAGCCCGTCCAGGCGCCGGTCTCCGCTTTTTTCTCAAGAATCACTTCGATCGTTGCGCCGCTCAAGCGGGAGAGGAATCGATCGGTCAGGCCTGTCCCGAGGGCGCACAGCCTGCGCACCCGCTCCTTGACCGCGGCCGCCGGGACGCGCCCGGAAAGCGAAAACGCGGTCGTGCCGGGACGGGGCGAGAACGGAAAGACGTGCAGTGCGTCGAGCGGCAGCTCTTCGAGCAGAAGGCGCGTTTCCTCAAATTCGGCGTCCGTTTCACCGGGGAAGCCGACGATCACGTCCGCGGCGATGAAGGCGTCCGGACGCAGCCGCCGCAGCTCCTTCGCCCCGGTCCGGAGCTCCTCCGGCCCGTACCGGCGCCGCATCCGCGCGAGCACAGCCGCCGAGCCCGACTGCGCCGAAAGGTGAAAATGCGGGCAGACGGCCGGCCCCGCCGCGGCGGCGAGAAGTCCGGGCGTCAGACGGTCCGGCTCCAGTGAGGACAGGCGAAAGCGGACCCCGCGGGTACTGCGAACGGATAGGTCGACGATCCCGGCCAGATCCATTCCGCCGCTCCGGTAGGCGCAGATATTGACGCCGGTGAGGACGATTTCAGCCGCCCCCCGTTCGACGGCCCGCGCCATCCGGTCCATGACGACCGCCGCCGCGAGGCTCACGGAAGATCCCCGCGCCAGCGGCACCCGGCAATAGGCGCACCGCGCGTCGCACCCGTCCTGTATTTTCAGGAAGGAACGGGTGCGGAAAAAAGGCTCCGCGGCGGCAAGGGCGAACGGATCGGACCGGAACGGTGGGCCGGCGCCGAGGAAGGAGCGAATGAATTCGTTTTTTCGCGCCCGCATCCACCGCGCGAAATCCGGCTCGCGCGCAACGGCGCGGGCGAGGTCCATGAGCAGCGGCTTGGAGGACTGCCCGACGACCGTGATTCCTTCATTTCCGAAGTCGACCGCGAGCGACTCGCGCTCGACTTCGGCGTAACAGCCGGTGAGGATGACGAGGGCCTCGGGTGAGAGAGCGGAAGCGCGACGGAGCGCCTGACGCGATTTGGCGTCGCTCCGCCCGGTGACCGTGCATGAGTTGATGATGACGACGTCGGCGGCGTCGGCCGTTCGGCCGATCCGGAAACCGGCGGCCTGAAAGGTCCCGGCCAGGGCTTCCGTTTCCGACTGGTTGAGCTTGCACCCCAGGGTCGCGAACGATACGGTCATGGGACGGGAGAAGGCGAAGAGAGTTTGAGACGCACCCGATCCCGGCCGCGCAAGGCCTCGGGATCGGTCGGATTGAGCTTGAGCGCCTCGGAGTAAGCGGCGAGAGCGCTCTTGTCATCGCCGTAATTCTCGCGCGCCATGCCGGCGCTCGCCCACCACTCGGCCACCGTGGAATTGGCGTGCAGGGCGTACGAGAGCGCGGTGTCCGCGTAGATGTAGTTCCCCTTCTTGAGGTTGATCGTGCCGAGGAGGGCGTAGGCCGACGGCACGCTCGCCGAATTGGGGAGATAGGCGATAAACTGCGTGATCCGGCCGGCCGCCTCGTCGATTCGGCCCTGGTCGAAAAGCCAGGTGTAAAGCTTGATGATCGACTCCTCCGCGATTTTTATGAGCTCGCTGCTGGCGCCGGTCCGTTCAATGCCGAGCTTGGCGTAATCGAAGGCCTCCGAATACCGTCCCGCGTCGCGCAGGCTCCACCCCAGCACGATATACGAATCCCGGTTGTACGGCGTTTCCTTGATCTCATTCAGGCAGATGGAGATCGCGTCGTCGTAGCGTTTTTCCTGCCAGGCCTTCACCGCGTCGGGTTTGTCCGACTTCGGCTTCGCGACCGGTTGGGTATCGTTCGCCGGCGCCGCGGCCGCGGCGTCGTCCTGGGCGAACGCCGGCCCGGCCAAAAACAACAATACGATCAAAGCCCACGCGCTTTTCATGCCTGCTCCTTGAGGTTGCGGTCCATAAGGCAGGAACCATTGTACACGGCTCCGCTCTCGATCACGAGATCCGGGCACTGGATATCTCCCTCGACGACGGCCGTGGAAAACAGCTCGATCCGGGATTGGGCGACGATGTTTCCCTTGATGCGGCCGCGCGACGAGACCGTCCGCGCCTCGATTTTCGCCTCGACGTCGGCTTTCTCGCCGATGTACAGATCGCCCGAGGCCTTGATCTCGCCTTTGAACTTCCCCTTGATCATCAACGGTTCCTTGAAGGACAGGGCGCCGGTAAAATCGATATCTTCGGCCAGAACGGTCTCGATATCGGCTTCATCCCTGCGTTTCAACATCTCGTTCACTTTATTCTCCATGGGAAAATATTATTCTTTTTCATGCTCCCGTAACAGTCATTCTACCCAGTAGACGGCCGGGATTCGACCGGATAACCAAAATATCCTACCAATCGCCCTGTGGTCTGTCAAGGCGAACGACTTTCAATTCCAAAATAATACGAGAAAGGACACGGAGATCACGGAGGAAAGAGGAGCTCACGGAGAAAAAAGATAAGAGGGGTAGATGAATTGTCACATTTCCCTTTTTTCTCCTCCGTGTCCTCCGTGTCCTTTCTATTTCAAGCCTTGGCAACTATCGGGGTGTCTTTCAGCACGCAGGGTCCTGTCCGACATCATTTCGATTCGTCGTCGAGAATTTTGTAGATTTTTTCCAGCGAACGGTGCAAATTGACGCGCATTTCCTTCGTATACGGATTGAACCGCTGAATATCCAGGAACAGCTGCCAGGGATCATTGCACGTCTGCTGGACGATCTCGAGCAGCTTTCTGTATCCGAGCGTGGCAATGGGAGATTTTTTAAGGGATAAATCCGCGAGGACGCGCCCCATGTAGTGGGTGATGCCCTGGGTGAAAGCAGCCTCTCGATCGTGGGCGGCGGGATCCAGGTCCAGGTACTGCAAACCGAGCGACAGGAAGTAGTCTTTCCAGAATTCCGCCGTCTCCCGATCCGCCCTGATCGGGTGCACGACGATCGGCAGGCCGGCGACGCCGGCCGATCCCGAATCGGGCCCGAACATGGGATGGGTGGCGATGATCCGGACCCCCGGATCGAGCAGCCGCTCCATGAGCCCGGCCGGAAAAACCTTGACGGAACACGTATCGAAGACGACGGTCGGGGGCTTTATTTTGCCCGCCGCGGCGGCGAGCACGCGCTCGAACGCCGAGATCGCGACGCAAAAAAACAGCGCGTCGCAGGCGCACACCTCGTCCTCGTCCGCCCACGTCACCCCGGCCGGGAGCTCATCCCGCTTCGTGCGCGAATACGCCTTGACGGTAAAGCGGCCGGACAGAAGCCGCGCCCAAAAAAGGCCGAAGCGTCCCAGCCCGTATACTCCGACGGTCATCCCTCGCTTACACCTCATCTTTCCGTTCCGCCGTTCCAAGGCCGGCGCCTTCCGGCGGTTGCTTCTTCGCCGCCGGGCGATGACCATCGTATCATTCTCCCGACGTTTTTAAAAGACCCCGCGCGCCTTACGCGGTCGACTACAAAATGAACGGGATGAGCGCTTTGCGTTCCTCGGGATATTCGGGGAACGTCTTTTTATACCAGGCGTGATAGCTGACCGCTCGCGGCGCCAGGTTGGCGGCGGTCCAGACGGCGAAGGTGGCCCCGGCCCACGACCAGGTCAGCACCGCCCAACCGATCCACTGGAGGATCTCGCCCAGGTAATTGGGGCAGGAAACGAACCGGAAGAATCCCCGTTTCGGGATTTTATAGGATTTGTCCTCCCCGCGGCGCAGATCGCGGAGGATGTGATCCGAATGGACGTGCAAAACGAAACCGGCCAGAAAGACGAGCGCGCCGCCCACGAACCTGATGTTGAGAAGCCATCCGGCGGTGAGGAAGCGTTCCTCGTGAAAGAGCGACCAGCCATTGAAGAAGGTATTGAGGATATTGAAACCCATGCCGAAAAACATGACGGTGAGCGGCAAATTCGCCGGGTTTTCCTTTCTCAAAAACGGAAAAATGAGCGACCGATAGGCGTAATGCCCGGCCCAGAGAAGATAAAAGACGAGGTAGGGAAGATCCCGATTTCTACCTGTGACAAAAAAAACCGTGATACCCGCCAGCGACACCACTTCCATGAGAAGCCAGCCGATTTTAGCGTGAATCTTCGGCCCCCAACCCGTGCGGCTCGTTTTTCCGTAGGGCGCCGGTATGAAGAAAAGCGTTATGAAGGTGACGGCGGCCACGGCGCTCCACGCCACGAGCAGAATTCGAAACAGCGTATCATCGATCATATGCCCGCCTTCCCGGTATCTTGATCATATCCGTTTTCCGAAAACCAGGCGACGGTGTCCCTGATTGTCTCCTCCAGGCTCCGGTGCCGATAACCCAATTCCGCTTCCGCCTTCCGCGACGACACCGTCCGGTACTCAGAGAGGGTTTTCAATGAGTCGCGCGTATACAACCGGCGACTGCCGGTGACGGCCGACCCGAGCGCCAAAAAAGGGAGACCCAGATAGGCGAACGCCAGGGGAATGGTGCGCCGCGTCGTCTTCACCCCCGACGCGTTTTCGATCAGGCGCGAAAGCCCCCCCACCGATTCCCAGGTGCCCCCCAGGATATACCGTTCCCCCCGCCTCCCCTTTTCCCCGGCCAGAACGGCTCCCGCCGCCACATCGCGGGCGTCGACCCAGTTGAAACCTCCCCGCACCAGTCCCGGAAGCTTGCCGCGGAGAAGCATCAAAAAGAAATCTCCCATGAGCGAAGGTTTGAAATCGTACGGCCCGATGACGGCCGTGGGATTGACGATGACGGCGTCGAGCCCCCTCTTCACCGCGGCGAGGACGATCCGCTCCCCTTCGGCCTTGGTCGCGTCATAGAGCATTCCCGACGAATGAGCGACCGGCGGCCGCGCCTCGTCGACCGTCTCGCCGGGCGCCCCGTTGGAAATGGCGTGAATGGACGAAAAGTGGACGAAGCGGCGCACGCCGCGCGCCAGGGCGGCCTCGACCAGGTGACGGGTGCCCTCGACGTTCGTCGCCACCATCCCCCGCTCGTCTCTTTTGCTGATGGCGATCCGGGCCGCGCAATGATAGACGACGTCGACGCCTTCCAGCGCGCGCTCGACGCTGCCGCGATCGGTGACGTCGCAGTGGACTTTTTCAGCGTCCAGCCCGGCCAAGGCCCGGGTGTCCTCATGCACGGCCGCACGTGGGCGGCGGCCTCTGGAGAGCAGCAATCGCGTAAGATTGGCGCCGACGTGCCCGGCGGCGCCGGTGACTAAAATCACGCATTACATCCCGAAGAAATACATTGCCCGACAGGCACTGCGGCCGACGACCGCCGATACACGCCGAGCATACTCTAGAGGAGTCGATTTGGGCAAGTAAAAAAAAATCGCCAGCGCCGTGTCGAACGGCGCCGGCGAGCCGGATGAGTCGGGTGTTAAAGTGAGCTATTATTTAAGCCAAGCGAATAAATCATTTAACGCCTTTGTGATGATATTTTTCATTGTGTATTCAATATCCGACAACTCAACCTGCATGGGTTCTTCGTAGACCCTGTAAACTTGGATTCTTTTCCAATATTTTCTACTGTATTGCCACACGCTCAGACTTGTATCCTTGTCGATAAGTTGAATGGTAAAAACCATGTACGGACCCGTATTCTCTGGTTTACTCGTCGCAAGATAACCCCATTCATTTACAGTCAGCGCGAGTATATATTTCGTCGGGATTTGATCCTTGAAACGGCTGAAATCATAACCCGAATAATTTTCCGGATCATTCTGATTTTTTGA
>CAZKOS010000098.1:0-11405 GCA_964554445.1 uncultured Spirochaetaceae bacterium
GAAACTGACCGGGATCGCGGGACTGTTGACCGCCCGGGCGCCGGCCGCCTGGCTCAAGGCGATGGGCGAATTCGTCTCCCTGCCGGAAGGCCTCGGGCGCCTGGTCGCCGAAAACGTCATCGATCTCAAAACCGCGTCCCGCGCGCGCTCCCTGCCGCGGGCGTTTTTCGAGCGCCTGGAGCGGGAAAAAACCAGGTTCAGCTTCAGCAAAAGGCGCGAAATTTCCCTTCTCCTGTGGGAGATCGGCCGCCGCGATCGCCTGACTCAAGACGCGATTGAGTCGCTCGCGGACGAGCTCTTTTCCCTCGCCGATCCGCGTCCCCGCCTGCGCGCCCTGCGCTACCCGGAATACACCCGGCTCGCCGGCCGGCTGGCCGAGCTCACGGCCGGGCTCGCGCGGGACGGGATCGCGGTCGCGCCGCCCGACGGGTTCGAGGGCGAGGAGTTCTCTTTCTCCTTCACGGCCGCGTCGCGCGCGGCCTACGCGCGCCGCCTGGCCGCGCTTACCGGGTTCGAGGACAAGGTTGACGGATTATTCGAGCTTCTCTAGCCGTTTCATCAAGGCCGTCTATTACGACGACGGGGCGGCCGGAAGTCCCGCCCTCGCCAGGGCGTCCGGGCGCCTGCGCGGCGTCCCCTTCGTCCGGGTGGAGGGCAAGGATGACATCCCTCCCGCCCGCCGGAACCGGGAGACTCTGTTTCTGACGACCGGCAAAGGGAAATTGGTGGGAGCCTGTCCCGGCTCCAAGGGACACCTCTGCTGCAATTACCTCACCGTCGACCTGTACGCCGGGTGCCCCGTCGGCTGCACCTACTGCATTCTGCAAAGCTACCTCAATTTCCCGCCCGTGACCGTCAACGTCGACACGGAGGCGATCGGCCGCGAGATCGAGCTGGTCGCGGCGCGCGCGCCCGGGCGCCGGGTGCGGCTGGGCACCGGCGAGACGGGGGACTCGCTTTTTTTCGATCCGCTTTTCGACCTCTCCCGCGACCTGGTGGAGCGGTGCGCCGCCCTCCCGAACGTATCGCTCGAGCTCAAGACCAAAACGCACTTCGTCGACCACCTGCTCGGAATCGAGCCGAAGGGCGGAGCCGTCATCGCCTTTTCCCTGAACCCGCAGGAGATCATCGGCTCGGAGGAGCCTTTCGCGAGCACGCTCGAGGAGCGCCTGGCGGCGGCCGGCCGGGCCCTGGCCGCGGGATACCGGCTCGCCTTCCACTTCGACCCCGTCATTCGAGCGCCGGGGTGGGAGGAGGCGTACGGCGCGGTGGCGGACCGGCTGGCCGCGTTCAGGGCCGACCGCGTCGCCTGGATCAGCCTGGGGACCGTGCGGTACCCGCGGGAGCTCCTCGGCCGCCTGGAAGAGCGGCCGTACCTGTTCGACGAATTCTTTCCCGGCCGCGACGGGAAATTCCGCTACCTGCAGCCGGTCCGGGTCGCGATGTACCGAAGCCTGGCGCGGCGAATTCGGACCGCCGTCGGCGCGCCCGTCTACCTGTGCATGGAGAGCGCGGCGGTCTGGCGGCGCGTATTCGGCGCCTTGCCTTCGGAAATCGAATCGTTGTGTGGTATATTTATACCGACAATGTGAAGCATTGTCGGTATTTCCGATTAAAATTCTTTGTCATACCGAGACTTAGTAAAGTCTCGGTATGACAAAGAAGAAACTAGTGAGTATAGCTGTAGTAAGTCGCCGCATGGAGGATAGTCAATTGAGTGGAGAATCGTGTCCTCTTTTTCATCGTTTTATGGGAATTATCGGACCTCTTCAACTATATTGATATCATACTATCGTTAGCTTGTTCCCGGAGGGTGATTGATGAAGCGTACAGTTCTGGTTTCGATTCTGGCATTGCTGGCTCTCGGCGCGACCGAGGCGTTCGCGGGAAAGGCGGTGGGGCAGATCCTCTATTTCTCGGGCGACGTGTCCATCACCCGCCGCGGGGCGATGCTGCGCGGCCCGGACATCATCATCGGCGATCCGGTCGAGGACTTCGACCTCATCCGGACCGGGACCGGGGGCACGCTGGACCTCGTCCTCCGGACGCCGCAGAAACAGCAGATCAGGCTCACGGTGCGGGCCAACACGAGCTTCTCCATTGAAACCTCCGCGCTCGGGGGCGGGAAGGAGCGCACCACGCTGCAGATGATGAGCGGAACCCTCGCCTGCAAGGTGGACAAGCTGGCCGGCAATAAGCTCTCCGTCAGGACCAAGAGCGCGGCCATGGGCGTGAAAGGCACCGAATTCACCGTCACCACCTCGCCCACCGACGACGTCTTCGTCACCTGCGACGAGGGCGCGGTGACCTGCGTGGACGAGGATTCTGGCGCCGAGCTCGTCGCCGAGCCGGGCGAGGCGGTGGAGCGCCCGGCCGACGAAGGGCTGTCCGCGGTCAAAGCGCCCGCGGACAGGGAGGGACTGGAAGTCTTCAGGCAGAAGTGGCTCGCGCGGCGTCTCGCTAGGTTCAAGCGGACCGCGGCCCGGCACATCGCGGGCATGGCGAGGCTGTTCACGCCGGCGTACGACCGCCTGCGCGCGGACTATGAAAAGCTGCGGGAAAAAATGCCCCTCCTCCGGAAATGGATCGACCAGGACAAGCAGGGGATCAAGCCGCCCCGGGCGGAGATGAGAAGGGAAAACCGGCAGGTGCTCCCGGCCCTCCTCAAGATCAGGATTTACCTCCGAATCTTCGAGCCGCTCTATTTCCGGCTGGTCGACCTTGAGTATTACCACAGCCTGGGGTACGGGAGCGGCGACCCGGCCGTCGAGGCCTTTTTCAAGGATTTCAATGAGAAAAGAGGCGGGATCGACGACATGCTCGCCTTCACCCGCTATTGCCTGAGGCTGTACGCCGACAGGAACAATGGATATTTCCCGCTCGGCGGCACGGGCGACGCCTTCGACGGCGGCTTCTGAGGATTGAAGCCCGGGACCGATTCGATATTCCCTTCAAAAAAAAGAGGCTGTCCTTTTGGGACAGCCTCTTGTAATCCGTATGTCTCTTTATATGAGGATCGCTTCCTCGGTGCCCACGTCGAAGAACTGAATCTTGTTGAGGTCGGGCTTGAAATTGGCCTCGTCGCCGACGGTGAAGTCCCAGCGGGGCGGAACGCGGACGATGAAGTGGTGCGTTTTCGTGCTCACCCAGAGGTGGATTTCCGCTCCCAGCGGCTCGATGACTTCGATGCTGGTTTTGATGTTGTTGGTCTTTTCCGGAGAGGGCATGTAGACGAGGTCTTCCGGCCGGATTCCGAGGAGGACGTTTTTCCCGACGTAGGACTTCAGTTTGTCTCCCATGGAGCCCGAAAGGACGATCTGGAAATCGCCTTCGTCGGCGACGATCTTCCCGCCTTCTTCCTTCACCATGGAGGTGATGATGTTCATCGGCGGGGAGCCGATGAATCCCGCCACGAAGCGGTTCTTGGGGTTGTTGTACAGCTCCAGGGGGGAACCGATCTGCTGGATGAACCCGTCGCGCAGCACGACGATTTTATCTCCCATGGTCATGGCTTCGACCTGGTCGTGGGTGACGTAAATCATGGTGGCCTGCAGGCGGGTGTGGAGCGAGGAGAGCTCGGTTCTCATCTGGACCCGCAGCTTGGCGTCCAGGTTGGAAAGCGGCTCGTCGAAGAGGAAGACCTTCGGCTTGCGGACGATGGCGCGGCCGACCGCCACGCGCTGCCGCTGGCCGCCGGAAAGGGCCTTGGGCCGGCGTTCCAGGAGCTCCTCGATGTCGAGGATTTGGGCCGCCTCGTGCACCCTCGTCTTGATCTCTTCCTTGGGATATTTGCGGATGCGGAGCCCGAACGACATGTTTTCATAGACGGTCATGTGCGGGTAGAGGGCGTAATTCTGGAATACCATGGCGATATCCCGATCCTTGGGCGGAACGTCGTTCATGAGGGTCCCGTCGATGTACAATTCCCCGTCGGTGATCTCCTCGAGCCCGGCGATCATCCGCAAGGTGGTGGTTTTGCCGCATCCGGACGGCCCTACCAGTACGACGAATTCCTTGTCATTAATGGTGATATTGACCTCATTAACGGCCTTGACCCCGCCGTCAAAAACTTTGCTGAGATTTTTCAATTCAACTGTCGCCATTGTAACCTCCAGTAGGTTTTTGGTGTGTGCTTGATTTCAGGAGGCGCACATGGTCCCTCTCGTTTTTCCAGAATCAATCCATAATATATGTCATGATCTCATCCAGACGGTACGTGCTGCCTACTCTAAGAATAATATAGGAAAACACCTTCTCTTGTCAATTGACTATTTCCGTCCGGACGCCCATCCAATGACGAAGGACACGGAACGCACGGGGATTATTTTATCACTTCGCTCAACGGCGCAAGGCCCGTCGCGTGCGACAACCGGGCGTACACCCAGGGTAAAACGGTTTCGCTCTTCAGTTTTTGCCAGTTCTCCGGCAGGGGACCGGGGAAGCTCAATTCCCCTTCCCCGGGAATGCGCCCCTTGAGAAGCGGCCAGCGGGCCGGAAGCTCCTCCTCATTGACCGCCTTCAGGGAGGAAAACCCGCCGGCGACTCCGAAGGAAAGCGGATTTTTGCTCGCGTTTTCTTCAATAATATGTTTCTGGGCGGCGGGCGATAACGCCCATTTGACGAATTCGTAGGCGCCTCCCCGATTTCTGGCTCCGCGGGGCACGCCGAAGAACAGGATGCCGTCATCGACCGCGATTTTACCGTTTTCGGAGAGCCACGCCAGGCCGAGGTTCTCCCGTTTTTGCTTCGGAATGGAGAAAAAATCGCCCGCCAGGGAGCGATAAAAACTGATCCGGTAGGCATCCTGTTTTTTCGGCTGCGGGATCCCCGTCTGAATGAGTTGATACGGAGCGGCGTAGAGATATTTCCTGACGAAATCCGATTCCTCGGTAAACCCGCCGTTGGTCGTTTCGCACCACCCGCTCAGGAAATTCAACCACCCTTGCAGTTCCTTGTCCCGCCAGGCCAGCGTCCGGCCCGGTTCGGAGTGGAAATCGACGCCGAAGAGCTCGGCCGAGTCGAAAAGGAAATCAGGATTCCACAGGGGCGAGAACCCGAGCGCATACGGTATCGATCTTCTTACGATTGTATACTCCCGTCCGGCGGACTGAAGGGCGTCGAGGGAGAGCCGGTGCGGGGCGCCCTTGGGAAAGGCGCTCGCGCGGAAGACGACGACGGGCAGCCGGAACGAAAAGGGCAGGACGACGGTCGCGTTCTGGTATTGGTGGAGGAGGTACAGCTCCCGGTAGAATTGTTTTTCGTCGAGGCCGTTGCCGCTCAAAAGCGGCGCCAGGTTCTCGAGTTTGGCGGCGCAGTGCGGGGCCGAGAGACGTTCGGAGAGAATGAGATCCGGGACGGATTGGCTCGGGAGCAATTCCTCGGCGGGGGAGGGGACGTACGAAACCTCGATCTTGTATTTGTTCTGGATCGTGTTGAAGCGGTCCACGTAGGGCAGAATTTCCGGGGTCTGGGACCACATGCGGACGAGCGGGCCTTCCTCGAGAAAACCGCAGGCGCCGCTTCCCCCGGCGAGGAGAGCGGCGAGACAGAAGAACGCAACGAGCTTGGCCTTGAACATGATCTTCTTATAGCATTTTTGGGGCTTCGGGAACAGGTGGCGTATCTCTCAAACGGCGGGAAGAGGGGGAACCACTGATAACACTGATAAAAAAGAGATAACACTGATGGGGAAGGGAGAGAAGAAGAACTACAGATGAAGGAAAAAGAAAGGCAAGAAAAGATCGATAAGGCGCACCAGACGTTTGCGTCCGGACGGATCGCCCGCCTTAGGGTTGAGATATCATCCGAACATCTCTTCCTCCTTATCGGTGTTATCAGTCTTCATCAGTGCCATCAGTGGTTCCCTTCTCCCTTTCAATGCGCGGTCAGGGAGCGCCGTCGCCCCTGCGACGTTCACGCTTCCGAGCCCGCTCGCGAGCAGGGCCTGTCTCACCCGCGGCCGATAGAGCAGCGAGGCCTTCAGGCTCTTGAAAAGAATTTTCCTCCGCAGGCCGGCGGCCGACCGCCGGTAGGAGCGCATGAAATCGCGGCCGCGGCGGCGGACGGCGGCCGCCAGGAGCGAGGCGCTCTCCAGGGCGAAGCTCACTCCCTCGCCCGAGCTCGGGCTCACCAGACCCGCCGCCTCCCCGACCAGCGCCAGGTTGCCGCGGCCGAAAAACACCGATCCGCGCCACCGGGGACGGAGGAGGAAGCCGCCGTGCCTTTTTACGGGCCGCCCCAGGGAAAAGCCTTTTTCGCGGAGCTTCCGTTTCAGGAGCTCGAATTTCTCGAGCGGCCGCCCCTCCGGATCCAGCGCCGCCCCCACCATGAGCTCGCCGTTTTTGGGGACGGTCCAGGCGTAAAAATCGGTGATCGCCGGGTCGAAGACGGCGGAAAAGGAGGGCGGGCCGCCGGGACAGGCGAACCACTCCTCGACGGCGAAATAGCGGCGCGCCGCGTCCCGGACGGCCAGCCGCGAGCGCACGAGGGAGCGGGCGCCGTCCGCGCCGACCACGGCGCGGGCCTCGACCGAGTATTCCCGTCCGTCGCGGCGATACCTCACGATGAAGCCGCGCGGACCCGGCGCGAACCCGGTGACGAGGCTGGACGGGAACTTCACGACGCGGTCGGGCACGAGCGACCAGAGCCAGCGGTCGAATCCCCGGCGGTCGATGTTGAGGTAGTGGCGCTGGTAGCAGCCCTCGCGACCCGAGGCCAGGTCGATGCTGCGCACGACGAAGAGCTGCGGGTCGACCACGAGAGAACGGGGCAGTCCGAGCCCCAGGGAGGCCAGGGCCTTCTGGGCGTCCGGGGCGAGGAGACCGCCGCAGCATTTTTCGTTTCCGGCGCCCGGAGCGTTGGACTCGGGGTCGTGTTTTTCGAACAGCGCGATCCTGCAATGGGGCGCCAGCAGCCTGGCCAGGGTCGATCCGGCGGGGCCGCCGCCGATGACGGCAAAGTCGTACATCGGTCCTCCTTTCGTTTTTTCGAGCGTTCCTCCAAAGGATGACGCGCTCGTGTGGCGGATTCGTGGTGGAATTGTGGAATCATTCCGGCCTCACTCCTCGCGGAACGGAGGAGGAAGAACCACGGATGGACACGAATAGGACGGATAATCCGTGGTTCTCCCCCGGGATGCTGTCCAAACGGCGGTATCCTCCGCAATCCTTGACATGGCCTCTTCTCTCGTGATATTTTCTTTTCATTAATAGAGGCAGCATCGAACCGCGTATTATCTGGGACGAAGCGCAGACTTCGAACGGTCTTGATGGTGACGAACACGATTCTGAGACTTATCATTCGGTTTATGCACAGGTAAGGAGACTCTATGTCAGGTCACAGCAAATGGCATTCAATCAAGCATAAAAAGGGAGCCGCCGACGCCAAGCGCGGCCAGACGTTCACCAAGGTGATCAAGGAAATCAGCGTCGCCGCCAAGATGGGCGGAGGCGATCCCGAGGCCAATCCGCGCCTGCGGGCCGCCATCCTCAAGGGCAAGGCCGTCAACATGCCCAAGGACAACATCGACCGGGCCATCAAGAAGGGCCTGGGCGAGCTCGACGGCGTCAGCTACGAAGAGCTCACCTACGAGGCCTACGGGCCGGGCGGCGTGGCCATCCTCATCGACATCCTGACGGACAATAAAAACCGGACCGCGGCCGAGGTGCGCAACATCCTCTCCAAGGGGGGCGGCAGCCTGGGCACGACCGGGAGCGTCGCCTACCAGTTCAAGCGCAAGGGCATGATCGACTTCGACGCCGCCAAGTACAAGGAAGACGACATCATCAACGTGGCCCTGGAAGCGGGCGCCGACGACGTCTCCACGGAATCCGGCGTCACCGAGGTCGTCTCCGAGCCGGAGAAGTTCGAGGCGGTGCTGAACGCGCTCAACCAGGCGGGCTTCGAGCAGGAGAACGCCGAGGTGAGCAAGGTCCCCGACACGTACGTCAAGCTCGATCCGGACAAGACCCAGAAGGCGATGCGCCTCATCGAGAACCTGGAGGAATCCGACGACGTCCAGAGCGTGGCCAGCAACCTGGAAATGCCGGATGAATGAAGAAGGTCCTGGGCATCGACCCCGGCCTGGCCAGCGTCGGCTACGGTCTCGTCGCGCTTGACGGAAGCCGCGTCCGGCACCTGGCGCACGGCGTCATCACCACCGCCCCCGAACGGAGCACCGGCGACCGCCTGAAAACCATTTTCCACGCCCTCTCCGAATTGATCGACTTCCACCGCCCCGACGAGGCGGCGATCGAGGAAATCTACTTCGCCAAAAACTCGAAAACCTACCTGGGCGTGGCCCAGGCCAAGGGCGCGCTTCTGCTGGCCCTGGCCGAGCGCGGCATTCCCGCCTCCGAATACTCCCCGCTCGAGATCAAGCGCGCCGTGGCCGGCAACGGCCGGGCGGAGAAGGGCCAGGTGCAGGAGCTGGTGCGCCTCATCCTCGGCCTCAAGGAACAGCCCTCCCCCGACCACGCCGCCGACGCCCTCGCCGCGGCCATTTGTCATGGGCATCGGGCCCAATTACGGAGGCTCACTTCGAAGAAAGATAACCACGGATGACACGGATAGGACGGATAACACGGATAAAGAAAAGAGAGATGAATAAAAAGAGGGAAAAAAGATTCGTATCTCTCTCCTCTTTATTCGTTCTTCTCTCTCTTCTCCCATCCGTGTGATCCGTCTTATCCGTGATATCCGTGGTTCTCCCCCCGCAAGGAGATCCCACGGACTTGTAGCCTCCCCGACACTTGTGGTATCCTTTAGCGGGAGGGACCGTGTTCAACAGCCTGCGCGGCGTCATCACCTACAAGGGCGACAACCTGATCTTCCTCGAGACCGGCGGCGTGGAGTGGGAGATCCAGACCACGGCGAGCTCCCTCGAGCGCCTGCCCGCGGCCGGGAAGGAGGGGCGCGTCTTCGTCTACCTCTACCACCGCGAGGACGCCATGAAACTCTACGGCTTCGCGCAGGCGGAGGAGCGCGCCCTCTTCTTCGAGCTCATCAAGGTCGAGGGGGTGGGCCCGAAGCTGGCGCAGAAAATCCTTTCTTCGATATCATCAACCGATTTCGCGGCGGCGGTGGAGCGCGAGGACCTGGGCGTCCTCGAATCGCTGCCCGGGCTCGGCAGGAAAACGGCGCAGAAGATCGTCTTTCACCTGAAGGGCAGGCTCCCGCGGGCGGAAGGCGAAGCGGGCGGGTTGTCCGAGGACCTGGTGAACGCGCTCGTGGGCATGGGCTTCGACAAGAAGGTGTCCCGCGAGGCGGTGGCCAGGGCGGTCAAGGAGAGCGGGAGCGAGACCGGGACCGGCGTCGAGCGCGAGCAGGCGATCTTCAAGCGCGCGCTCGCCCACGCGTCGGGGGAGGGGCGGAAGAGTTGAGCACGCAGCGCATATCCGACGGGCAGTACGACGCCGAGGTCGACCGGGACGAAGTCACCCTCCGCCCGCAATTCCTCTCCGAGTTCGTCGGCCAGGAAAAGCTCAGGGAGAACCTCTCCGTCTTCATCGCCGCCGCCCGCCAGCGGCAGGAGAGCCTGGACCACGTGTTCTTCTCAGGCCCTCCCGGCCTGGGCAAGACCTGCCTGGCGGGCATCATCGCCCGCGAGCTCGGCGTCGAGTTCCGCGCCACCTCGGCGCCGGCGCTGGAGAAGCCGGGCGACCTGGCCGCCATCCTCACCTCGGTCGGGCGGCACAACGTCTTTTTCATCGACGAGATCCACCGCCTGAAGCCGATCATCGAAGAGATGCTCTACACCGCCATGGAGGACTGCCAGATCGACGTGGTCATCGGCACGGGCCCGGGCGCGCGCAGCATCAAGATCCCGCTCGAGCCCTTCACCCTCGTCGGCGCCACCACCCGGCCCGGCCTGGTTTCCCGCCCGCTGCACGACCGCTTCGGCATCCGCGCCCGCCTCGACTATTACGGCGAGCACGACATCCGCAAGATCATCGACCGCTCCGCCCGCATCCTGGGGGTCTCGGTCAGCGCGGAGGCGGCCGGCGTCATCGCCCTCTCCGCCCGCGGCACCCCGCGCGTGGCCAACCGCCTCCTGCGGCGCATGCGCGACTTCGCCCAGGTCTGGGACAAGGGCGGGATCACCGCGGAGGTGGCCGAGCGCGGCATGTCCTCGCTCGAGATCGATCCCGAGGGCCTGGACAAGCTCGACCGGGCGATCCTCCTTTCCATCATCGACAAGTTCGGCGGCGGGCCGGTCGGCTGCGAGACCATCGCCATCACCGTGGGCGAATCGGTGGACACGATCGAGGACGTGTACGAGCCCTACCTCATCCAGAAGGGCTTCCTCATGCGCACCCCGCGCGGCCGCACGGTCACCGACTCGGCCTACGCCCACCTGAACCGCGCGAGGCGGAATGGAAACTCGAAGCTTCTCTTTTGACCTTCCCCCGGAGCTCGTCGCCCAGCATCCCCCGGAACACCGCGGCGCCTCGCGGCTTTTGGTCGTCGACCGCGCGTCCGGATCGTTTTCCCATCGCCTGTTCGACGAGCTGCCCTCCCTCCTCCCGGCCGGGAGCCTCGTCGTGTTCAACAACGCCCGGGTGCGCAAGGCCCGCCTCACGGGAACGCGCGCGTCGGACGGCGGCGCGTGCGAAGTGCTGCTGCTTGAAGAGGCCGGGCCCGGGACCTGGCAGGCGATCGCCAAACCGATGAAGAAACTGAAACCCGGGACCGCGCTCGTTCTCCCCGGAGACAGGCGCGCGACCGTGCTCCGCCGCGAGGGCGATTATCTTCAGGTGAAGTTCGACCGTCCGCCGGACGAGGCCTACTTCGAGGCGCACGGGGCGATGCCGCTTCCGCCCTACATCAGGCGCCCGGCCGGTACGGAGGACGACGAGCGCTACCAGACGGTGTACGCCACCGCGCCGGGCTCCGCGGCCGCGCCCACCGCCGGGCTGCACTTCACGGACGCCATGCGCGGCCGGCTGCGCGAGGCGGGCCTCCAAACCGCCGAGCTCACCCTGCACGTGGGCACGGGCACGTTCCTCCCCATCCGCGCGGACAAGCTCGAGGATCACGTCATGCACGAGGAACGCTATACGATTTCCACCGGGTGCGCGGAAGCGATCGCCCGGGCGCAGGCCGAGGGGAGGCCGATCGCGGCCGTGGGCACCACCACCGTCCGCGCCCTGGAGTCGAGCGCGCCCGGGGGAAAGGTCGAAGCCGGCACGCGGCGCACCTCGCTCTTCATCCGCCCCGGCTTCGAGTTCCGCGTCGTCTCCCATCTCCTCACGAATTTCCACACGCCGCTTTCGTCACTCCTCGTCCTCGTCTCCGCCTTCGCCGGGCGGGAGCTCATCCTGCGCGCCTACGAGGCGGCGGTGAAGGAGCGCTACCGGTTCTTTTCCTACGGCGACGCGATGCTTATCCTCTGATGCGGCTCTCCT
>CAZKOS010000099.1:0-8812 GCA_964554445.1 uncultured Spirochaetaceae bacterium
ACGGATTAATTCAATATAACGGCTTTCAGAAGGATTTATCAGGAGTCCGGGAAAAGTAAAAAATGCGGATACGTGCTGACAAAACGCGACAGGAGAGAAACTCAGGAAAGCAGGGAAAAAGCGATGCTGAGGCAAGGAATATGAGTCCCCAGCCTGCCGGATTTTTCTTTCTTGATTATTTTCATTTTCCCGGTTTCCTTAGAAATTCTTTTCAAGAAGATCAATCGTCCACGAAACGGTCCGCGATCTGGTCGATGGCGGGCATGATTTCGAAGAAAAGGTCGATCAACTCCGGGTCGAAGCTCCGCCCGGACAGCGCCCGCAGCTCATCGAGCACCTTCTCCTTGGGCCATTCGCTCTTATAGACGCGCCGCGAGCAGAGGGCGTCGTAAACGTCGGCGATGGCGACGATGCGCCCGACGATCGGGATTTCGGTGCGCTTCAGTCCGCGGGCCTTTCCGTCCCGGCCCTTTTTCTTCGGCTTGCCCGTCGCGGGATCGACGCGCCCGGGGTAGCCCTCGCCGTTCCACTTCTCGTGGTGGGTGAGGGCGATGAGCCGGGCGCAGTGGTCGAATTCCGACTGCTCGTCGGAAAACAGGCGCGCCCCCAGGTAGGTGTGCCGCTTCATGATTTCGAACTCGCTCTTGGTGAAGCGGGCCGGTTTCTTGAGGATCGTGTCCGAAATCGCGACCTTGCCCACGTCGTGGAGCATGGCCGCGCTGCGCAGGATGTCGCGGTCGTGCAGCATCTCCCGCTCCGGCACGCGGTGCTTGCGCGCCCAGGCCTCGTACAGTTCCACCGCGTACGCGGCCACCCGGTTGGCGTGGGCGCCGGTCTCGCGCGGGTCGCGCAGCTCCGCCATCCGGATCATGCGCAGGATGACGCTGCGCGTGAGCTGGGCGCGCTCCAGGGCCGTGGCCGCGTTGTCCGCGAAGTGGCAGATGACGAGCTCGTCGGCCTTGGTGAAGGGGACGATCGTCCCCGCCTTGTTTTTGGCGTTGATCACCTGGATGACGCCGATGATCTTCCCCGCGGCGGTGCGCAGCGGCACGGTCAGCATCGATTTGGACCGGTACCCCGATTTCTCGTCGTAGGACGGGTTGAATCTATAGGGCGCCTTTTTCGGGAGGCGGTAGACGTCGCGGAGGTTGAGCCTCTGCCCGGTGGCGGCCGCGTAGCCGGATATCGTCTGTTTGTTGATTTTGATTTTAAACAGCGAGTAAATGAGCTTGTGGCCGGCGGGGAGTCCCTTCTGCAAAGTGTCGTTCTGCGAGTATTTGATGGCGAGCGTCTTGCCCTCGACGACGTAAATCGAGCCGCCGTCGGCATGGACGACCCGGCGCGCCTCGAGAAGGATTCGTTCCAGGAGAATGTCCTCGTCCTTGATGCGGGTGAGCTCGGAATCAAGCTCGATAATGCGTCTCAGGATAAGATCGTTACCGCGCGGCATAGGTCCCTCATCGCTTTCTCTCCCGTCACGGGACGGAATCATTTCCAGTATACGAAATTTCCGGCATGAAATAAAGAACTACGTGCTTCAATTTCATTGGCCTGGAATCAACCACGAAGATCGCGAAGGGCACGAAGGAAAAAAGAAGAAAAAAATAACAAAGCATTTATGTCGTATTCCCGACCTAATAGGTGTTATTTTTCCCTTTTAGCTAATATTCAAGCCTTTCCCTCCTTTATTTTGTTTCTTCTTCCTCTTCCTTCGTGATCTTCGTGTCCTTCGTGGTAATCCTCAAGACACACGCAGAAGCGGCCTTTGACCGGGGAAGCCCAACACGCTACACTGCGGGAAAGGTCGCACGGCATGAAATCGAATGGAATCGTCATTGTCTTCACCGGCCCCGGCAAGGGGAAAACGACCGCGGCGTTGGGCGTCGCCCTGCGCGTCCTCGGCCACGGGCCGTCGGCGTGCCTCGTCCAATTCGTCAAGAGCCCCGGGAGCGCGAGCGGCGAACGGGAGGCCGCCCGGGCGTTCGGCGGCCGGTTCGAGGTTCACGTCCTGGGAAAAGGCTTCATCTTCAAGCCCGGCGAGAAAGGCGATCATGCCGGGGCGGCGAGCGCGGCGTGGAAGCTCGCCGCGGCGAAAATCGCCTCGGGCGATTACGGCCTCGTCATCCTCGACGAGATCGCGTATCCCCTCGCCTACGGCTACCTGGACGCGGCGACCGTCCTGGACGCGATCGCCGCCCGGCCCCGGCACGTGCACGTTTGCCTCACCGGCCGCGACATGCCGGAGACGATCGCGGCGAAGGCCGATCTCGTCACGCACATGGAAGAGGTGCGGCACCCGTTCCATCGGGGGATGAAGAATATCGAGGGTATCGATTATTGAGTCCCGGGGAGTGCCCCCAAGATTGCGATTGGTGCAAGCGCGGTGAACGGCCGGGCGTCAAGGAGGGGTGAGATAAGCCAACTGCGGCTATCACAACTTCTACAAGCCGTTCCGGATCCGCCGGCGCGACATGCGGACGCACGCCGAGGGGGCGGGATTCCCCGTTCGGAAGATCGATTCGCATCAAAGAAGGTTTTTCCGCGATCGCTTTTTCCACTCAAAGGCGGCGTTCAACATCAGCGAGTGGCCGGTCTGGCTGCGGGCCTGCCATACGCCCTTCCGATCCGGCTTCCGGACGCTGCCCGCGTACGTGACGGGCGGGGAGAGACACCGGTCCCTGCCGCGGGCCGCCTGAGGTTTCCCGCCCCGTAGCAACCTTGGGGGCACTCGGCGGGGGACCCTCCGGCAATACAGATGGACTTCACCGATCGGTGCGCATGGACGTCTATAGCGCCGTACTCTCCTTCTCAACCAGCTGCGTAAACGCTTCCCGGATCCGGGCGAAGAGCGGACCGGGGCGGCCGTCGCCGATCGGGCGGCCGTCTATTTCCACGGCCGGCACGAGCTCGGCGCCGGTGCCGGTGAGGAAGCACTCGTCGGCCGAGTACAGGTCGTAGAGGCTCAGCCGCCCCTCGGACGCCTCGAGGCCGAGCGCGGCCGCCAGCTCGAGCACCGCGCCGCGGGTGACGCCGCCGAGCGCGCCGGAGGAGAGGTCCGGCGTGAGGAGCCGGCCGCGGGCGGCGCAAAAGACATTGTCCGCGGTGCACTCGGCCACCATTCCCTCCTTGTTCAGGATGAGCGCCTCGTGGCAGCCCCGGTCGTTCGCCTCGAGCTTGGCGAGCACGTTGTTGAGGTAATTGAGCGATTTGATCCGCGGGTTCAGGCAGTCGGCCGGCGGCCTCCGCCAGCTCGACGTGCAGAGGGTGATACCGCGCTCGTAAAGCTCCCTCGGGTAGAGGCTGATGTCGTCGAGGATGACGATGAGCGACGGACGCGGGCATGTGCGCGGGTTCAGCCCCAGGTCGCCGACACCGCGCGTCACCACCAGCCGGATGTACGCTTCCCGGCGGCCGTCGGCCGCGATCATCTCGCCTATCAGGGCCGCCAGGCGCGCCGCGGTCTCGGGCACCTCGAGCCGGACGGCGCGGGCGCCCGCGAAGAGGCGATCGAGGTGGGCCTGAAGGCGGAAGGCCCGGCCGCGGTACACGCGGATGCCCTCGAAGACGCCGTCGCCGTAGAGGAGGCCGTGGTCGAAGACGGAAACTTTCGCCTCGCTTTTATCCTCGTAAAGCGTACCGTCGATGTAGATCATGATCTTCCTCCTCGTTCGCCGCCTGAAGCGCTAACGCGGATTTCATTTTTTGCGCGCTTCCCCGTCCCGGAAGACGTCCCGCAGGTGCGCGTAATTTTTTCCGAACCGCCCGATCAATTCTCGAGCGAACCGGTCGACGATCTTCATGATGTAGATGTCGTGCTTGAGATAGTCCTCGGCGAGCAGGACGAACCCCCGGTTGGCGCTCCAGGCGCCCTCCACGCCGCCCTTTTCGAACATCGTCCCCACGACCGCCGTGCGCGAATCCGCCACCAGGGTGAAGCCGCGGCCGCCCCGCTCGGCGTAGAGCGTGTCCTCGATCGGATGGGGATACATCGTTCCCACCCGCCGTCCGATCTTCGTCCCGAAGTGGATCAAGGCGATCCGCACTCCCCGCTTCTCCGCCGCCGCCAGGTCGTCGTAGATCGCCTCGAGCTCCTCGGGCCAGAGCGAGAGGAGGAGCGTCTCCTCCGCCTCGCGCGCCAGCCGGCCGCTCTTTTCGACGAGGGCGTCGTAGCGGTCGATGTTCCAGATGAACGAGACGTCCCCACCCGCGGGAAGCTCCCGCAGGTCGCGCGAGAGCGACTCGAAGCGCTTCTCCGAAAGGCTCCGGGCACGCGCCAAAAATTCGTCCCCCGAAAGCGGCACGTACTTTTTCTTCCCGTCCGGGGACGCCTCGTAGAGGAGCTTCTTTTCACGGAGGCGCTCGATCGTCTCATACACCTTCGAGGTCGGGATGCCCGCGTCCTTCGCGATCTCGTACGCCGTCGCCGACTTGAGCATGAGCGCGCTCACGTAGGCGCGCGCCTCGTATTCCGAGAAACCGATGTCTTTCAAGGCTTCGTGGATTTTATTAACTACCATGGTAGTTAATATAACGCGGGCGATGGAGCTTGTCAAGGGGAGGCTTTCATTACAATCACCACGGAGACACGGAGACACAGAGACCGCGGAGAAGACGGGCAAGGGCGGGGGAACGCAGATGGGTATTGAAAACAAAAGTGGTCTCAGTGTCTCCGTGATGAAAGAAATTCAATCACCGTGCTCTCTGTGTCCTCCCCAACGTTCACACCGGCTTCACGGGTTTGACTCTGGGGCGGCGTTTGATTATTAATACACACACCGCTTGTAAATACCAAGGAGGCAGTTCCATGGCGCTCAGCGTCACCGAAAAAATCATTTCCACCCATCTCGTGTCCGGCCGGCTCCTGCCCGGGAGCGAAATTTCGATCCGGATCGACCAGACGCTCACCCAGGACGCCACGGGCACCCTCGTCTACCTGCAGTTCGCCGCGCTCGGCCTTCCGCGCGTCAAAACCGAGCTTTCCGTCTCCTACGTCGACCACAACACCTCGCAGGAGGACAACAAGAACATGGACGACCACCGCTTCCTGCAGAGCGCGGCGCGGAAGTTCGGCGTCTGGTTCTCCCGGCCCGGCAACGGCATCTGCCACCAGGTGCACCTCGAACGCTTCGGGATTCCCGGCAAGACCCTCCTCGGCTCGGACTCGCACACGCCCACCGGCGGGGGCCTGGGGATGCTCGCCGTCGGCGCGGGCGGGCTCGACGTGGCCGCCGCCATGGCCGGCGCGCCCTTTCACCTGCTCATGCCGGAGGTCGTCGGCGTCAGGCTGACGGGCAGGCTCAGGCCGATGTGCTCCGCCAAGGACGTCATCCTCACGCTGCTCAAAATGGAGACCGTCAAGGGCGGCGTGGGCAAGGTCTACGAATACTGCGGGCCGGGCGTGAAGACCCTCTCCGTGCCCGAGCGCGCCACCATCACCAACATGGGCGCCGAGCTCGGGGCCACCTCCTCGGTTTTCCCCTCCGACGAGGCGACGCGCAAATGGCTGGACCTCCAGCGCCGCGGCCACCAGTGGAGCGAGCTCACGGCCGACGAGGGGGCGCGCTACGCCCGCGTCATCGACATCGACCTGGAGGACATCGTGCCCATGGCGGCCCAGCCCCACTCGCCCGACAACGTCGTCCCGGTCTCCGCGATCGCCGGTCAAAAAGTGGACCAGGTGGCCATCGGCTCCTGCACCAATTCCTCGGTCAACGACCTCGGCGTCGCCGCCGACATCCTCGAGGGACGGCAGGTGCACGAAAACGTGTCGCTCGGCATTTCCCCCGGCTCGCGCCAGGCGTACGTGAGCGCGGTGAAAGCCGGCATCGTCCAGAAGCTCCTCTCCTCGGGGGCCCGGTTTCTGGAATCGGCCTGCGGCCCCTGCATCGGCATGGGCTTCGCGCCCTGCACGGAGGGGATCTCCGTCCGCACCTTCAACCGCAACTTCAAGGGCCGCTCCGGCACCGCCGACGCCGGCGTTTACCTGGTCTCGCCGGAGACCGCCGCCGCCGCCGCGCTCTTCGGGGAATTCACCGACCCCACGCGCATCCGCGGCGTCAAGAAGGCGGACTACACGCGCCACCTCGAGGTGGACGACGGCATGATCATCCAGCCGGAGCCTTCGCCGCCGGCGGACGCCGAGATCGTGTACGGCCCGAACATCAAGCCCGTGCCGCTGGGGAGCGCCCTGCCGGACGCGCTCGAGGCGGCGGTTCTCATCAAGACCGGCGACAACGTCACCACCGATCACATCATGCCGGCCGGCGCCAAAATTCTGCCGCTGCGCTCGAACATCCCGGAAATTTCCAGGCACGTGTTCGAGGCGCTCGATCCCGAGTTTTATAAAAAGGCGCAGGCGGCGGGTAAAGGCGTCATCGTCGGCGGCGAAAACTACGGCCAGGGCTCGTCGCGGGAGCACGCCGCCCTCGCGCCCATGTTCCTGGGCGTGAAGGC
The DNA here is from genome assembly GCA_964554445.1 of uncultured Spirochaetaceae bacterium. GTDB lineage: Bacteria > Spirochaetota > Spirochaetia > SZUA-6 > RPPD01 > JAFGSW01. Next base: position 6,454 of record CAZKOS010000099.1, read on the forward strand.
CGTGCTCGCCAAGAGCTTCGCGCGCATCCACCGCGCCAACCTGGTCAACTTCGGCATCCTTCCGCTCGAGTTCGAAAACCCCGCCGACTACGACAAGATCGAACCGGGCGACGCGCTCGTCGTCCGCGAGCTGCACGCCCGGCTCGCCGACGGCGGACCGATCACGGTCGAGAACAAGACCAAGGGGTACACCTTCGGGACGCGCTGCAGGGAGAGCGGGCGATCGGTCGACATCATGCTGAAGGGCGGTCTGCTGGCGGCGCTCAAGGGTGAGGAGAAGGGAACCACCGATGACACCGATAAAAACCGATGACACCGATGAAAAGGGAAGAAAATCGCGCAATTCACGGGGCGAATTCCAGAGAGAGCACGGTCAGGATCGGATGAATACGTATAAGGAAAAGAAAAAGTCGGAAAACATGTAGAGCGCGAATGACCGCGAATAAAATAAAAAATAAGTTTTGAGACAAGGTCGAAGGTTAGCGCTTCATCCCGCCTTGAAAAATAGAGTCGCGACCAAAGGAGGGGAAATCGACATGGCGGTCCACACGAAAAAACTCACTTTCCACATGGGCCAGGGAAACGTCGTCCGGGACATCACCGGGGACGTGCGGGAGGTCGTCGGGGAAAGCGGCATCTCGAACGGCACGGTCACCGTGCAGTCGGGTGTCTCCATCGGGGTGATCACCACCCTGGAGTACGAGCCGGGCTGCCTGGCCGACCTGGAAAAGGCGCTCTCCGTGTTCGCGCCCTTCGATCCGCCCCGCTACGAGCACACCAGGCGCTGGCACGACGAAAACGGGCACGGGCACGTGCGCAACGCGATCATGGGGAGCTCGGAAACGTTCGTCGTCATGAACGGGGAAATCTGCCTGGAAACCTGGCAGCAGATCATTTTCTGCGACTATTGCCCCAACGTCCATCCGCACCACCCGGTCTTCGTCTGCGTGATGGGGGAGTGAGCCGGCGGCCGGTCATTCGAGGACGATCTCCGTGCTGCATCGCTTGTCCCCCAGGAGGAACGCTTCGGTGACGCGCACTTCAACTTTCCTGCCCGACAACAGGCCGAACAATTCCTCCTGCATCCTCCGGCAGCAATGCCGGCACAGGGATTTCGGCGGGTCGCCGCAATCCGCGAACGCGCAGGCGCAGCCGTCGACCTCTTTTCCCGTCAGGACGAGCGTCCGGCCGTCCGCCGCGGGCTCGAGCCGTTCCCAATAGCGCGATCCCTTTTTCACGTTCACCCAATCGAGAAACGCCTCGAGGTCGCCGCGATACCCCGCGATCCAGAAGTCGAGCCCTCGCGAGTAAAAGCAGTCCCGCCCCAGTCTCCCGAAAAGCTCCTCCTTGACCGCCTCGTCCTGCGTATCGTCGATGAAGCGGAGGAGACTTTTCACCTGGTCGTGATTCATTTCCTGGGGGATGTTTCGACTCGTCATGAGGACCCGGCCCTTTCTTCATTCTCGATTTCCGCAAGCCACTCGTCCGATTGCGCCCGCGAAAACCCGAGGAAAACCGATTCGCTCTCGTGCCGATCGCATTTGGCCCGGGCCGTTTCCTTATTCGCGTTCGCGTAGCAATAGACGCACCCGTGAACGCAGGTGTCGTAGGCGCCGATGTCCCGGCTCTCCGCGCACCCGCACCCGGCCCGGGTCGGCTTCGGCTTGAATTCGATATCCGCGTCGTCCTTGAAAAATAAATCCTTGATCAGTTCGCCGTCGACGCAATGGGCCCGGCCGATCTTATCGTTCTCCAGATCGGGACAGCAGCACGAATAAAGCTTCATGCCGCAGCGCTCCGCGACGCCCGAAAGCCCGTTCGCCAGGCGCACTCTTCTTTCGGCGTCCGGCTCCTCCACGGCGATCGCGCCGCTTTCGCGGAGCGTTTCGAATCGTCGTCTGACTTTTCCGTAAAACGAAACGAAGCTCACGGTGCAGCGGCGGACGTATCCCGCCAGGGCGGAAGCGAGTTTCTCGTAATTCGCCAGGTGAAAATCGAAATCCGTCGCTTCCGACAGGACGATCGGATCGTAGCGCCAGTTAATCCGGTCGGGCGAGAACCGGCCGCTCAACTCCTTCAGGTTTTCGATGAGGCGGTCGGCGGCCGGAACGGCGGGCTCCAGGACGCGCGGATAATTGTTGACGGTGTAATTGAGATAGACGTGATAGCCGGCGTCGGCAATCGTTTTCAAATGAGCGGTGAAAGGAATGAAGTTCTTCGACCAGAAGACGAAGGCGGCCACGTCCTCCGGCTTGAGCGACACCAGGTGCCTGCGCCCGCCGAAGGGGTTCACGTATCCCGCCCGGCCCTCCGCGAGGCGGCGCATGAACCAGTCGCCGTAGAACGCGGGCACGTCGGT
>CAZKOS010000099.1:8912-11280 GCA_964554445.1 uncultured Spirochaetaceae bacterium
ATCGCAATCGGATGTTCGAATGGGGAAATCGAGACGATCCAAAACACACTGAATTCAGATTACCTACGCGCGATCTTCCTCGGCAAACCTTAGCCCGCCTCCGGTCTTCTCCCTTCCTCTCCGCGTTCTCTCCTCCTCCCTTGTCGAATAAAACGGCCGCCGTTCAGGCGGCCGTTTTATTCGTCCGCGATCTCCCCGCGGGCGTCGATAATCTCCTTTTTTTCCAGATCGGCGATGACGGAGAGGTAATAACCGATGTAGCCGTAGCGGGAGAAAAAACCCGACGACTGGCGATCGATGTAGTCGATCGAAATCTGGTGGAGCCGGGCGCCCGAAACGAGCGGGGTCTCCAGGCGCGGCAGGTTGTTGGGAGTCTTTACCTGATCGGGGCTCTTCTTCCACAGTTTGTGCCCCGCGTGGACGTCGCCGTCCTCGTCCACCAGGTTCCGGCACGAGATGACGATCTCTTTTTGAGGGGCGTACACCTCATCCAATTTGTACTTCTCGAAAATCAGCAGGATGTTCCGCCGGTCTTCCTCGGATAAGAGATGGTTGAGGTTTTGCTCCGGCACCTCAAGCTCAAAGCGAAGCGCTTCCTTCATGCAATTCTCCCGCGCGATCCGGATCGCGCCCGTTTTCCGTTTCATTTAATCCTAATTCATCGCGGCCGTACTTTCCAAAATTTTTTTCTACCCGTCGGCGGGCGGAAGGCTCTTTCCGCCTTTCCCCCGGCGGAAGCGCACGACCGTCATTTCGTCGCCCCGTCCGCCTGCCGCCGAGCCGACGACGACGACGGCTCCGTCGCGCCCCAGGGCGAGCGCGTAGCCGTACGAGTCCCCCCCGCCGGCCGCGAAGGTGAAAAAGGGCTTGTCTCCGAACGACGGGTCCGGCCGGCCCGACCGCAGAAAACCGGCCAGGGCGATCCGGTTCCGGGCGCCGTCGAAGGAGTACCCGGCCGCGACGATGGTTCCGTCGGGCCGGACGGCGACGCTCCGGAGCACGTCGTCGCCCGGTCCGGCGGACGCCAGCGCCAGCCCGCCTTCCCCGAAGCCCGGGTCGAGGCGGCCGTCGGCCCGGTAGCGGGCCAGGGCGAAGTCGGCGCCGCGTCCGTAGCCCGCGTAGCCGGCCGCCAGGATCGTTCCGTCCGGCGCGAGCGCGAGCGAGGTGATCCGGTCGTCCGCGCGCGTGAGCTCCGTCACCGTCCTGCCCCCGGCGCCGAAGCCGGGGTCGAGCCGGCCGTCGGCCGTGTAGCGGGCGAGCGCGAATTCCGAGCCCGAGGCGGGGGGGCCGCGCCGGGCGGTCTCGCCCCCCGCGACGATTTTCCCGTCCGGCTGGATCGCGAGCGCGAAGGCCGCATCGGCGGACGAGCCGAAATCGGTGAGGACGACGCCGCGATCGCCGAACGACCGGTCCCGGCTTCCGTCCGGCAGGAATCGCATTACTAGGAAATCGCCGCTCGCCCCGGTCCCGGAATAGCCCGCGGCCACGATCCGTCCGTCCGCCTGGACGGCCACCGCGTTGAACGACAGGGACGACGCCCCGCCGTAGACCGGCGTCATCCCGCCCGAGCCGAAGCCGCGGTCGAGAGAGCCGTCCGCCCGGTAGCGGGCGGCGAGGGCGCCGGTCCCGTTCCGGCCGTAGGATGTGCCCGCCACCACGATCCGGCCGTCGGGCTGGATCGCCGCCGCCCGGATGAAATCGTCGTCCGGGCCGACGGCGGTGACCACCCCGCCCCGCGTCCCGAAACCCGCGTCCGGTTCTCCCCCGGAAGCGAAACGGGCGAGGGCGAAATCATTGTCCCGGCCGTTCCACACCCAGCCCGCCGCGACGATCATCCCGTCCCGGTCGACGGCCGCGGCCGCGGCCGCTCCCCGAACGGCCCCGAAGGGAGCGGTGATCGTACTTTCGATCTCATCGGCGGCGCCGTCCTTCCCGCTTTCCGGAACCGGGCTCCGATCGGCCGGCCGGCCTTTGCGCGGCCCGGCCGTCGGCTCGGGCGCGCCGGCGCCTTCAAGAGAGCCGCCGGCGGGGGGAGACGGTATTCCCCCGCGTCCCGACGGAACGGCTTTTTCAGCGGGAGCGGATCGTCCCGGTTCAACGGGCGCGAAGAGGATGACGGAAAGCAACGCGACGAGGAGAACTTTTTTCCAATGGCGCTGGGCGATGAGTTTGACTTCCTTCACGACTTTACTCCGGCGACCAAGGCCCGGCGGGCGAGCATCGCCTTGAAGATTCCCTTCTCATATAATACATCGCGGAAAGACGCCTCATCACTCGGAATTTTTTCTTTTTTTCGCCGCGCCGGACAGATCGCCTTACTTCAGCTATACTTAAGTCTCTTAATTTATACTTAATACAAGGAAACGCC
>CAZKOS010000100.1:0-11236 GCA_964554445.1 uncultured Spirochaetaceae bacterium
TCGAGCTCGGCCGCGATTTCACGAATTTCCATTGCGCTTGTCTTTCTCAATGAAGAACACGATCCGGCATTCGGCCTTTCCGACCGTGGTCTTGTGCCGGGCGCCGGCCGGGATGGAAACGACGTCCCCGGGCCGGAAAACGACCGTATCGCCGCTTTCGAATTCGACTTCGGCCTCTCCTGCCAGGCAGTAGCCGAAGTGCGCGGCCGCGCACCAGTCTTCGTCCTTGAAGCCGGCGGCGAACACGGCTACCTTAAGCGTCCCCAGGCCGGTCGAGACGGAGGCGGTTTTGAGGCCGGGGGCGGAATCGGTCCAGGTGACGTCTGAAAGGTCGATGCGGTACGCGGACATACGCGCCTCCCCTCACTTGCGGGCGATCATGATCACGAACGCGGCGGCGAGAAAGACGAAGGGCGAGGCGCTCAAGACGAGCGCCACGATCTCGAAGGCCGGAAACCCGAAGACGATGAAATTCTCGGGCACCAGGAGCTTGATCTTGACGAGCAGCTCGAACACCAGCGAGAGGTAGAGGACGAGCGTCCCCAGGATGACGAGCACCCAGGCCGCGTCGCGGTTGCGGGGCCAGAAGAGGATGGCGCACAGCGAACCGACGGCGCCCAGGCCGACGCGGACGAGGTAATAGACGAGCGAGTAGTCAACCATCAGCGCGCTCCTTCTTCCCTTCAGTCATAAACGATATGACGATGTTTTTCAATTCCCCGGGCGAGAGCTCGAGGGGCAGGATGCTCGGCTCGTGCGGCCGGGGCGACAGCACCAGGCCCGCCTCCAGGAAACGGCGGAAGAGGGCGGGGTAGGAGTCGGCCGGGCCGCGGGGCACGAGGTAGAGACCGTGCTGCGTGAAGTGCGGAGCCGCGGCGAAAAGATCGGGAGCGTACCATTCGGGCAGGACGAGATCCTTGAGGCGTCCCAGCCGTTGGGCCGCTCCGGCCAGCACGAGCGCCGAAACGGCTTGCGGTTCGGATTCGGGCAGCGATTGCCGCGAACAGAGCGCGAACAGGACCGGCCCGAACCCCGTGGGGACGATCGGCAGGACGAGGTCGGAGTCGGCATTGTCGGGGCAGAACGGACGCCAGACGGAGATCGGTCCCGGCGTTCCCCCGCCCGGAACGAGCGGATCGAATATGTCGGCGCAGGAAAGCGTCCGGCCGAGCGCCCGGGAAGCCGATTTCAGGAGGGCGGGCAGAGTCGGGGCGAGGAGAAACGAATGATATCCCGGGAAGTGGGCCCGCAAAGCATTCATGAACCTGCGGGTGTAGATCGACGGCAGGTCGGCGATCGCTCCCCTCTCGGCCGCCTGTTTCAGATAGTTGACGAATCCCTGGGGCTTGTGCCCGAGAAAATTATGCCCGTCGCTCAGCCACAGGTCGAGATATCGTTTGCCGGAAAAGGCGTACAGCCTGAAGCCGCGGGCGCGCTTGATGATCGGTATTTGGGAGAACAGGTCATCCATCGGTGGTCCTCTTTTATTACTTCACTTCCGGGAAGACACCCCTCGACTTCGCTCGGGGCAGGCTCCGAGCATGAAGAGAGGAGAAGAGCACGAAGAGGGAAAGGGGTTGGAAAAAATAATATATAACCATTTCTTCTTCATTTCTCCCTTTTTCTTCTTCGTGTTCTTCGTTCTCTTCGTGTGCTTCGTGTCCTCCTTTCAAGGCTCACCGAAGTCAAGCGGCGGTACGCCATGACAATTTCTGGTACCACTACCCGTCAGCTTTCCCCGCTCAACCTCTTCTTCAGAAGCTTTTCCACTTCCTGGGGATTGGCCTTGCCGCGGGAGAGCTTCATCACCTGACCCATGAGGTGGCCGAGCGCTTTCTCCTTGCCGGCCCGGTAATTGGCCGCTGAATCGGGATTTTCTTTGATCGCCTTTTCCACGAATTCGAGGAGGGCGTCCTCGCCCGAGATCTGGGCCAGGCCCCGCTCGCGGACAATGTCGTCGGCGCTCTTCCCGGAGTCGGCCATGGCGACGAGCACGACTTTGGCCTGTGTGTTGGAGATCGTCCCCTTCTCGACGAGTGCGAGGAGCCGGGCGAGCGCGGGCGCCGGCACCGGATAGTCCGAGTCGGCCAGGCCTTTCTCGTTCAGGTATTTGCGCACTTCGCCCATGATCCAGCTCGCCGCCTTCTTCGCGTCGGTCTTCTCCGCGAGCACGCTCTCGAAATAAGCGGCGAGGGCGGTGGAGGCGGCCAGCCCCTCGGCGTCCTGGGCCGTCATTCCCAGTTCCCGGTAGCGCTCGCGCCGGGCCTCGGGGAGCTCGGCCAGCGAGGAACGCAGGCTTTCCACGTATTCGCGGCTCATGGCGATGGGCCGGATGTCCGGTTCGGGGAAGTAGCGGTAATCGGCCTCCTCTTCCTTGACCCGGAGGAGGACGGTGACGCCGCGCTCCTCGTTCCAGCCGCGGGTGCGCTTGCTGCCCTTTTCCATGGTGAGCCGCGCTTCCCGCCATTCGTCGGCCTGGCGCTCGGCTTCGTACTCGAGCGCCTGCCGGATCGACTTGAACGAGTTCATGTTCTTCAATTCCACGATGGGCGTGGCGTGCTTCACGTTTCCCTCGTACACCCAGAGGTTGATGTTGGCGTCGCAGCGCAGCGAGCCTTCCTCCATGTTGCCGTCGGACACGCCAAGCGCGCGCACGATCCCGCGGATGGAGGCCACGTAGGCGGCGGCCTCGGCCGGCGAGCGCAGGTCGGGTGCGGAAACGATTTCCAGGAGCGGGGTGCCGGCGCGGTTGTAGTCGACGCCGGACCGGCCGTCCGCGCCGAGCGCGTGCACGTTCTTGCCCGCGTCCTCCTCGAGGTGGGCGCGGATGATGCGGACCTCGCGTTCGCCCTCCTCGGTCCGGACGAGGAGTTTCCCGTCGACCGCGATCGGCATGTCGTACTGGGAGATCTGGTAGGCCTTGGGCAGGTCGGGGTACATGTAATTCTTGCGGTCGAACTTGGTGAGCGGCGCGATCGAGCAGCCCAGGGCGAGGCCGGCCTTGGCCGCCATTGCCAAAGCGGCGCTGTTGGGCACCGGCAGGCTGCCGGGAAGGCCGAGGCAGACCGGGCAGACGCGCGTGTTGGGCTCCCCGCCGAACCGGTTGGGGCAGGAGCAGAACATCTTGCTCCTGGTGGCGAGCTGGACGTGGACCTCGCAGCCGATGACGACGTCGTACTTCATGACGCCGCTCCTTCCCGGTGCCAGGCGGCGGCCACGGAGAGCAGGCGCGCGTCCGCGCCGGCCGGCCCCGAGAGCTGGACGCCGACGGGCAGACCGCCGGCGGTCGTTCCCGCGGGCATCGAGATCGCCGGCGTGCCCAGGAGGTTGGCGTAGGTGGTGTACGCGTCCAGCAGGTACATGGCGAGGGGATTGTCGAGTTTTTCCCCCAGCTTGAAGGCGGGGACGGGCGACGTGGGGGAGAGGACGAAGTCGGCTTCCGTGAAGACCCGCGCGAACTCGTTCATGAGGAGGTGCCGTACGGCCTGGGCCTTTTTATAATAAGCGTCGTAATAGCCGCTCGAGAGCACGTAGTTGCCGAGGAAGATCCGCCGCTTCACCTCGCTGCCGAAGCCTTGCGTGCGCGTTTCGTAATACATGTCGATGAGGTTGGCCGCCCCGGCGCGCGGGCCGTACTGGACCCCGTCGTAGCGGCCCAGGTTGGAGGAGGCTTCGGCCGTGGCGATGATGTAGTACACGGCGATGGCGTGCTCGAGCAGGGGAACGGAAATTTCCTTCACGACCGCGCCGGATTTTTCGAGCCAGGCCTTGAACTCGTCGAGGCGCTTGCGCACGTCGGGATCGATCCCCTCGCCCGTGAACTCTTTCGGCAGGACGAAGCGCAGGCCCGCAAGCGAGGCGGGCGCGAGCGGGTCGAGGCCCGAGACGTCCGTCTCCCGGGAGGTGTTGTCGCGCGGATCGAGGCCGGCCGCGCGGGAGAAGACCAGGGCGACGTCCTCCGGCGAGCGGGCGAGCACGCCGATCTGGTCGAGCGAGGAGCCGTAGGCGATGAGGCCGTAGCGCGAGAGCGCTCCGTAGGTGGGCTTGAAGCCGTAGACGCCGCAGAACGAGGCCGGGAGCCGGACCGATCCGCCCGTGTCCGATCCGAGCGCGGCCGGCGCCTGGCGCGCCCCCACCACCGCGGCCGATCCCCCCGAGCTGCCGCCGGTGACGCGCGTCCGGTCGACCGGGTTGCGCGCCGGGCCGGAGCTCGAGTATTCGCAGGTGGAGCCCATGGCGAACTCGTCCATGTTCGTCCGGCCGAGCGGAACCGCGCCTTGGGCGAGAAGCCGCTCCGTGACCGTGGCCGAGTACGGGGGGACGAAGCCGGAAAGGACGCGGGAGGCGCACTCGGCCGGCCGGCCCGCGATCGCGATGTTGTCCTTCACGGCCAGCGGCAGCCCGCAGAGCGCGCCGCCTTCATTTCCGGCGAGCTTGCCGTCCGCCGCCGCGGCGAGCTTTTCATTGTCGGCGTAAAATTGGACGAAGCCGTTGAGAGGCGGTTGGGCCGAGCGGTCGTCATCGTATGTCTTGCGGAAAGCGCGGAACGCCTCGACGGCGCTGAATTTTTTAGCCGCCAGTCCGGCTTTGAGCTCGGTGAGGGTGAGGGAGGCGAGCTCGTTCGTCATGGCGCACCCCGCTCGCCCTCGTCGAGCTCCTCCAGGATGGGCGGGGTGAGGAATAGCCCGTCCTCGAAGTGGGGGGTCAGGCCCTCCAGCCCCGCCGGCGGCAGTCCCGCGGCCGGGGCGTCGGCACGGAATTTTTCGGCCTCCCGCGCGCGGCCCAGATCGATGTCCACCGTCGAGGTGTCGACCCCGGCCAGGCGGTCCATGTAATGGAGGATATCGCCGATTTCCGCGCGGAAGCGGGCTTGCTCCTCGGCGTTCAGGTGAAAACGGCAGAGCGAGAGGACGGAGTTGAATGTCTTGTCGTCGATCATGTGTACGGTCCCGGCCGGATATAGCGGCTCTCACTTTTTTTATCACAGTGAGGTGCTTTGTGCAACGAGCCATTATGGACCGGCGCTGTCCTTGTGGCGATCAAAGCGGTATAATATAATTTTAAAAACGGAACGCCGCTTATAAACGGAATATTCCAGCAACGGGAGGAAATTTTGTTTCCCATTCATCTCAATCTCGGTTTCCGGGTATTTTATTTTTACGAGGGATTTTACTTTCTCATCGCCATCGTCATCGGCGTCGTGTGGGCGGCGCGGAGAGTGAAAAAAGCGGGGCTCAACACCGATCAATTCTTCAATTTCGCCCTGTTCGTCATCATCGGCGGCATCCTGGGCGGCAGGATCTCGAGCCTGCTCATTTATTCGCGGGAAAGCTTTTTCGCCAATCCCTTGAGCTTCTTCAGTTTTTGGGACGGGGGCATCAGCATCATCGGGGCGCTTCCCCTGGGCATTCTCGCGGGCGGACTATATTGCCGAATCAGGCATTTCCCGTTCTGGCGCACCCTGGCGCTCATCTCTCCCGCCGTCATGGCGAGCCAGGCGGTGGGACGGATCGGCTGCTTCCTGAACGGGGACGGCTTCGGCACGAGCTCCACCCTGCCCTGGGCCGTTCACTTCCCCAAGTACGGCCGGTTTTTCCCCTCCTTCCAGTTGGCGACCGGCTACCCGACCCCGGCCTGGCAGTGGTCGCTGAACAAGGGCCTGATCGACCCGTCCAGCCCCGTGAGCGCGGCCATTCACCCGACCGCGCTCTACGAGTCGTTCGGCATCTGGCTCCTGCTCGTCGCCGCGCTCTTCCTGATCCGGGAATCCAAAAAACGCGGCTGGTCGGTAATCCTGGTCGTCTGCCTGCACCTCGGCGGGTATTCGCTCATTCGTTTTTTCGTCGAGTTTTTCAGGGCCGACCGGGAGACCATCGCTTCGGTGGGCCTGAGCGCCCTGCAGATCGTTCTCCTCATCGCCTTCGTCCTGTGCGCCGGCTGGGCGGTGTTTCTTTTCCTGAGAGGCAGGCGAACGGTCGTCCCGGCGGCCTGACGCCGCGCCGGGAGAATCAAGCCACCTTGCTCACAAAAAACGGGGCCGTCTATTTATAGACGGCCCCCTTTGTTGACAGATCTGACTGTCTACGCGCCAAACCTCAGAGGGTCCGGCTGATAATTCTTTGATTCCAATCGACACCTCCTTCCCCGCCGAAGCGGTTGTTGAATTTCCGTCCGCGGCCGGATAAAAAAAAAGCCATCCCGCCGGGTGTGAAACGGTCAATGATCGATTGAATACCGACATTTTCGCCAGTCCCCGGCGGATGTAATTTTTCGTTATCGGAAGCTTGAGCTTCACATTCCGAAAGCAAGGAGATGAAATAATGAAAAAAACGTACCTCATCGGTTTTCTCGCGGCCGCTTTCACGCTGGCGGGCTGCGCGACCCAGCCGCAACCATTGACGGAGCCGGAGCAGTCGACGGCTCCGACCCCGGCGGCGGCGCAGATTACCGACCTGCAAAAGCAGCTGACGGATAAAAACGCGCGGATCGATGTCCTCAACGCCAAGCTGGCGGACATGCGGAAGCAGAACGCCGACCTTTCAGGCCTGGCGAAATCCTCGGCGGACGATCAGGCCGTGATCGCGGAGCTTTCCAAGGAAAAGGCGGCGCTTCAGGACCAGGTCGGCAGTCTGCAAAAAGAAGCGGCGTCGCTGCGGACCGCGGAGAACGCGGCCGCGCGGAACCTGCAAAACCGCATCGCCCGCTTGAGCAAGGAGTTCGCGCCCGAGATCGCCAAGGGAGAGATGGCGCTCAAACAGTACCGGGACGTGCTGGTATTGAGCGTTCAAAACTCGGTCTTCTTCGTTCCCGACTGGCCGACGCTGCTGCCCGGCGGGAGAAAAATCCTGCACCGGCTGGCGCCCATCCTGAAGGAAGACCCGAGCCTGGTCGTCCGGGTGGAAGGCAACACGGCGACGGCCGAATCGAGCCCCGCGTCGCTTAAACTGTACCCGACCTCCTGGCACCTGGGCGCCGCCCGGGCCGCCAACGTCGTCGAATACCTCCAGCGGGATGATGGAGTCAATCCGAAACAGCTCGTCGCGTCATCGCTCGGGCGGTACCATCCGATCGCGGACAATAAAACGGCGGTGGGCAGGGAGAAAAACCGCCGGGTCGATTTCGTGCTCGTGCCGCGCGACCTGTGGGATCTCCAGGGCTTGAAAACCATCGACCAGGGACCGGCCGCCAAATGAGCGCGGAACAGGCGCTCATTGAACGTGTCGAGCTCGGATTCCCCGGGCGAGATCTGCACGCGGGGGCCTTCACTCAAAAGGACAACATCATCAGAATGGGCGTTCCGTCGTTTCGTATCGAGATTCTCACTGGCGTTTCTTTGGGCAGATGGGTCCGACCGAGCCTTCTTGACTGCCCCCAAGATTGCGATGAAGTCGGATAACATGTGGTCAGCGCCGGAAAATACCCGAATCAATCGGGTTGATCGGACTGGGATCTCCAATCCGGCCGCCGTCGCAATCTTGGGGGCACTCAAGAACCCTTCAATTCCGATATATTGCAAGCTGCTGAAAAAACGCCGCTTTTCGGCTGCCTGATTGATTAGAACAGCCGCTGAAACCTCCCCGGCATGGGACTCGTGAATTCGAGCTTCTCCCCCGTGACCGGGTGGGTGAACCCGAGCTTGTGCGCGTGCAGGCACAGCCGCCTGGCGGGATTCGTCCGCGCTCCGTACTTTTTATCGCCGGCGATGCAGTGTCCCAACTCCCGCAGGTGAACGCGGATCTGATTTTTCCGCCCGGTTTCGAGTTCCACCGCCAGGAGCGAGTAGTCCGCGCTTCGTTTCAGCACCCGGAAGCGCGTGACCGCCGGTTTCCCTTCCCCGCCGCGGGCGACGTACATCGTCATCGCCCTGTTCTCGCCGATCCGGCTCTCGATCGTGCCGTCGTCCTTTTCCACCTTGCCCTCGACCACGGCGAGGTACGTCCGCTCGTGTACGATCGTCCGCCAATCGTTCTGCAGCCTCTCTTTCACGCGCGCGCTCTTGGCGAACATCAGGAGGCCCGAGGCTTCCCGGTCGAGGCGATGGACGATGAAAATCTTGTTCCCCGGGGATTCCCTTTTCACGTGACGGCTCAAGGCCCGATAGGCGGTGCGTTCCTTCTCGGCCTCGGTGGCGACGGAGAGGAGCCCGGCCGGCTTGTCGACGACCACGAGCGACTCGTCCTCGTACACGATTGTCAGCCCGGGCGGGAGCGACGCCCCGGCGGCCGTCCCGCCCCGGACGACGCTCACCCGCTGCCCCGGCCGCAGCGGGTGGTCGAACCGCGTGACCGGCTCGCCGTCGACGAGCACTCTCCGGTGAGAGAGCCAGGACTTGATTTTCGTGCGGCTTTGGTCCGGGGAGCTCGCGATGAGAAACTCGAGCAGCAAGGCCGGACGGTTGACCGAGAACGACCGGCCGCGCGGCGGGCCCCCGGGGACCGTCATCAGCCCGGCCCCGCCCCCGGCTCCAGGTTCTTGTGATGGATCTTCGCGCCGGGGAAACCGTTGAACGTGGTGGACGACGCGGTGGAATAGGCGCCGATGTTGTCCGTAAAAAGGTATTCGCCGATCTCGAGGTCGGCCGGCAGGTCGGCCGAGAGGGTGATCTTGTCGAAGCTGTCGCAGGTCGGGCCCACCACCGCGCAGATCTCGCGCGGGCCGTCCCGGTAGGCCGAGAAATTGGGGATCCAGTGGTCGAAGACCACGCCGGAGAAGGTGTGGTAGACGCCGTCGTTGATGTGGTAGAAGACCTTGCCGTTCCGGCGCGCCTTGCCGATGATCTCGGACACGAGGCAGGCGGCGGTGGCGACGATGAAGCGCCCCGGCTCGGCCAGGAGCTCGACGTCCTCCGGAAAGAGCCGGGCGGTCTCCGCGTTGATGGTCTCGGCCAGCCGGTCGAAGGGAACCGTCTGCGCGTTGTAGGGCACGGGAAACCCGCCGCCTATGTCCACCAGCTTCAGGGGAAATCCCTTCTGGCGCGCGTCCCGGAAAACCGCAGCCGTGACGGAGAGCGCCTTGGTGTAGTTGTCGAGATTGCTGCACTGGCTTCCCACGTGAAAGCTCAACCCCTCCACGGTCAGTCCCGCGTCGAAGGCCTCCCGGATGAGACGGGCCGCATTGGACGGCTCGGCCCCGAACTTGGAGCTCATCTCCACCTGGGAGCCGATGTCGGGCACCTTCAACCGCAGGACGAGGCCGGCCGTGTCGCAGGCGCGCTTGATTTTTTTAATCTCGTCCGCGTTGTCGTAGGTGACGAGGGGCTTGTACTGCTTGATGCGCCCGAGGGTGGCGACGTCCTTGATCGTGTTGGAAAATATGATTTTGTCCCAGACGAAGCTCTCCTGCAGCGGGACGTCGAAGTGGCTGATGTACCGGTAGACCTGCATGAACTCGCTGTAGGAGGCCACGTCGAAGCTCGAGCCTTCGTTGAAGAGCGTTTCGATGATCTCCTGGGTGGAGTTGGCCTTCACCGCGTAGTAGCACTGCACGCGCGGCAGGAGCCGCTTGAAGGTCCGGTAGTTCCCGCGGATGATGTCGTGGTCGAGGATGAAGAGCGGCGTCCCGAGCTCGCGGGCGAGCGCGAGTGAGTTTTGTTTGCGCATATTTAGGTGGCGAGTTTTTCCATCTGCGAGCTCAATTCGTCGACTTCCCTGTTGTTCTCCAGGTACGATTCGATGAGCTTGCGGCGGAGCTCGTCGCCGCGCTCGTAGAGCCGTTTCGGCGCCTTCGGTTTCGTCGTCTGCAGCGTGTAGGCGACCAGGAGCGGAAAGGCGACGGTCACGTCGAGGTAGGCGGTGACCGTTTCCTCGATTTTGGCCGGATCGATCTTGCCCCAGCTCGCCGCCTCGCTCGGGGGCGCGCCGGAGAGGCCGCCCGTGTCGGGGCGGGCGTCGGTGACATTGATGTCGTAGTCCTGCCCCGCCTCCGGGATCATGAGCACCTCCTGGATCTGGGGCTCGGTCTGGAGCATGAAATTCTTCGGGCTCCCCCCGCCGATGAGGATGACGCCCGTCTTGCCCTTCTCGTACTTCTTGGCGTTGAGGATGATGGCGGTCGAGTCGTTGACGTCGAGGCTCGGGTTGATTGTGAGCCGGAACCTGTCCTTGAGGCCCTTGGCCTCGGCCAGGAGCTCGAGCCCGGCCACGTTCATGCCGATGGTGGAGTCTCCCGGGGAGGAGGTGAAGACCGGGATGCCGAGACGGTAGGCGGCGGCCAGGACGCTCACCTCGCCGAGGCCGTGCTTTTTCTCGTGCTCGTCGACGACCTTGCCCAGGTGATGATAGAACTCCCTCGTCCCCATTTCCTTCTGGAACTCGGGCCGCAGCAGGATGCGGCGCAGGACGCGGTCGGTCTCCATGAGGACGTCCTCGTAGTCGAAGAGGATGTCGTAGATGCGGGTGACGCCCTTCTCGCGGAGGTCGGCGTCGTCGACGTTGTGGCTGCCGCGGAAGAGCGGCTTGTCGAAGGCGAAGTGGAGGTCGTGGTACATGTTGGCCCCGGTGGCGCTGATCCAGTCCACGAAACCGTGGTTCATGAGGGGGACGACGGCCGAGGGGCCGAGGCCGGCCGGGGTGAGCGCGCCCGCCAGGCTCAGGCCCACGGTCACGTCCGCCTGCGAATACTTGTCCCGCATCAGCTGGCAGGCGGCGCGCAGGCGGCCGCCGTTGTAGGCGTCCAGGTTGTCGATCAGCCCGGCGATGTCGGTGGAGGCCGAAAGCGGCTTGGGCAGCACCCGCTTGCCCGAGAGATACTTGTCCTTGCCCGGACGCTGGTGCGGGCCGCGTCCGGAGGGTACCCTGTGAGTGCGTTCCATCGCGTTTCCTTTCTCCGCCGAGTCTCGGGCCGATATGAACGAAAAATCAGACAACCAATTTATTATCATGGCCGGGCAATGTCAAGGAAGACGGGGGAAGATGAGGAAGATGAGGAAGAGGGGAGACATGTATGGCACGAATGGCGCGAATAGAAGGGGGGTGGGATTATGCTGAAAACCAAATGGTTTTCAGCATTTCCAATCATAATGGTTTTCTATTTCCTTACCTGATAAAGTGTTAAACCATGTTTTTGGTTGCGGAAGTAGAAAACCATTTTCTATTGAGTATAAGTTCGGGTTACCCGGTCTGCGCGAACCCGGGGGCGGTCACGTGAGCCGATTCCATCCTCCCCATCCGTCGTTTCCCATAGCGCGTCAATTCTCAGTCCCGCCGAGGCCGAAGAGCTCGCGGAAGTCCCGTTCCCG
>CAZKOS010000101.1:0-11216 GCA_964554445.1 uncultured Spirochaetaceae bacterium
TCGAGAATTGCCGAAGTCCGGGCCTTGACCATTGAAAAACCCGGTTATATGATCTCGATAAAGAAAGCAACCGTGCAGTGTCGGCGTTATAGGAAGCGTAAATATCACCGGAAAGGGGTAATGTACCATGGCGAATAAATCGGAAAAACCAAACGGCAGCGGGGCCGGGACACCCAAGGAAAAAATGCAGGCCCTGGAATCCGCCCGCCTTCAAATTGAAAAGCAGTTCGGAAAAGGCGCCATCATGAAGCTCGGCGAGGGCACCCCGCGCGCCAACATGCGGGTGATCCCTTCCGGCTCCATTCTCCTCGACTACGCCCTGGGCGTGGGCGGCTACCCGCGCGGCCGGGTGGTGGAGATCTACGGGCCGGAATCCTCGGGCAAAACCACGCTCGCCCTGCACGCCATCGCCGAGGCCCAGCGGCTGGGCGGGATCGCCGCCTTCATCGACGCCGAGCACGCCATGGACCCCGTCTACGCCGAGAACCTGGGAGTGAACATCGACGAGCTCTGGGTCTCCCAGCCGGACAACGGCGAACAGGCCCTGGAGATCGCCGACCAGCTCATCCGCTCGGGCGGGGTGGACATCATCGTCGTGGACTCGGTGGCCGCGCTCACGCCGCGGGCCGAGATCGAAGGCGACATGGGGGACAGCCACATGGGCCTGCAGGCGCGCCTCATGAGCCAGGCGCTGCGCAAGCTCACCGGCACCATCAGCAAGTCCGGCACCTGTCTCATCTTCATCAACCAGATCCGGATGAAGATCGGGGTGATGTTCGGCAACCCGGAGACCACCACGGGGGGCAACGCGCTCAAGTTCTATTCCTCCATCCGCCTGGACGTGCGCAAGGTGGAAACGATCTCCCACGGCGAGCAGGACGCCGTCGGCAACCGGGTGCGCGTCAAGGTCGCCAAGAACAAGGTCGCGCCTCCCTTCCGCAAGGTGGAAATAGAGATCATTTTCGGCAAGGGGATTTCGGCCGCGGGCAGCATGCTCGACGCGGCGGTGGAGCAGAACATCATATCCAAAACCGGGAGCTGGTACTCGTTCGGCGCCGACAAGATCGGACAGGGCCGGGAAAACGCCAAGCTCTTTCTGGAAAGCAACCCGGATATCTTCAGCCAGGTGGAGGGCAAGCTGAAAGCCGTTCTCTTCCCGAGCGCGGCGGAAGAAAAGTCGGCCGCGAAGGCGCCCGGGCCGGCGGAGAAAACCGAACCGGAAGACGCCGACCGGAAACCGGCTGAAGCGGCCAAGACCGGGAACGGGTGAAAAAACCGGCCGACAGGTGAAATCCCGTTCGCTGCGTTTCGGGCCAAGGTAGTTTATTGGTAGAAAAGGTATATTTTTCGCTGGGCTCCAACCTGGGAGACAGGCTTCAAAACCTCGAGACGGCGCTCGGGCTCCTTGAGCGCGTCTGTCCCGGCCTGGAAGCCTCGCGCGTCTATGAGACCGAGCCGATGTATTACCGGCGCCAGGCGGCCTTTCTCAACCTGGCGGCCAGAGCGAATTGCGCCGTGTCCCCGGGAAAGCTTCTCGGGAGGCTCCACGCCATAGAGTGGAAATTGGGAAGAAAACGCGGCGTGCGCTACGGCCCGCGGACGGTCGACATGGACATCCTCCTGTTCGGCGGCCGGCGGATCGAGACGAAGACGCTCACCGTGCCCCATCCGCGCCTGCGCGAGCGGCGGTTCGTGCTCCTTCCCCTCCTGGAGCTCGAGCCGTTCCTGGCCGACCCGGCGTCTGGGGAACCGTACTGGAAGGCGCTTCTCACCTGTCCGCCCGGGGGAGTTTACTTTCACGCGGTCAGCCGCTATACTGTGCGTTCCCTCATCCCCCGGCGGTGAGACAGCTTTTCAATTGTTTACGGATTTATGGAAGAGACGAAATTTCACATTGGCGATTTCGACGGGCCGCTCGATCTTTTGTTGTTCCTGATCAAAAAGCAGGAAATCAACATCTACGACATCCCGATCGCGCGCATCACGGAACAATACCTGGAGTACCTCGCCTACGCCGCCCAGATCGAGCTGGAGGGCCTGACGGAATTTTACCTGATGGCGGCCACGCTTCTCTACATCAAGTCCCGCATGCTGCTGCCGGTGCCCATTGACCTGTCCGAGGAATTGAGCGATCCCCGGCAGGAGCTCGTGGAAAAGCTGATCGAATACCAGAAATACAAAAAGCTGTCCGAGCTCATCGGCGAAAGGGAAAACGACGCCTCCTGGCTCCTCGATCGAAACCTGACGACCAATGCCCTGCCGTTTCCGGACGAGGATATCTGGGAGAAAATAGACATTTGGGACCTGGTCAAGACTTTTTCCAATATTCTACGGCAGCTCTCGCCTGAAAAGATCGTCGACCTCTACGAGGAGGTCACCATCAATGAAAAGGTGACCTTCATCCGCGAGCTCCTCGATGAAAAAAAGGAATTTCGCTTTTCCGACATCATCTCCCCGCGCCGCACCCTGCTCGACGTGATCTGCGCATTTTTCGCGCTCCTGGAAATGGTGAAATACAAGGAAATCGTGGTCGTCCAGAACAGGCTCTTCGGAGACATTAAAATCCGCGCCGGAGACGGCCAGCCGGCCGAAAGACGGACCCCGCCGGTGGACGAAGCCGCGGAACACGAACCCGCAAGCGACGGCTGACCGGAGAGACGGAAGGACGAATGGGAATCAAGGAAAAACAAACGGGACTCATCGAAGCGATCCTCTTTCTCGAAAACGAACCGCGCAGCAAAGACTTCCTGGTGAAGGCCTCCGGCCTGTCGGGAGAAGAGGTCCAGGCGGCGCTGGACACCCTGGGAGAGATCTACCGCCGGAAGGAACACGGGCTGGAGCTCATCATGGTGGCCGGGGGATATCTCTTCACCCCGAAGCAGGATCTCCTGGAGTACCTGAAGCCGCGCTACGGGAAACATCACGACGCCCGGCTCTCCAAGGCGGCCCTCGAAACGCTCGCCATCATCGCCTATTCCCAGCCGATCACCCGCGCGGAAATAGAAAGCATTCGCGGGGTGTCGGCGGATGCCATGATCAAGCTGCTTCAATCGAGGAATCTCATCAAGGAAGTCGGAAAAAAGGAGGTGCCCGGACGTCCGGTGCAGTTCGGCACCACCAAGGAATTCCTCCTCTATTTCAAACTCGGGAGCATCGCCGAGCTGCCCAAGCTGGACGAGGTGGAAACCGAGCGCTTCCGGCTGCGGTAAAACATATTTGCTTTTCTTTACCACGGAGACACGGAGGCACGGAGATCACAGAGAAGGAAAATAAAAGATAAAAAAATGGAAACGTATCTAGGTAAATCATTGCCCGTCCAAACCGGTTTATTCATTCATGATTGCAATCATGAATTCCGTCTTCATCTTCTCGCTCTTCTCTCTGCATTCCGCGTGCCTATGGGTGGACGGAATGGAGGCGTGAGAAGGTTGAAATGAGACTCCAGGTATTTCTGGCAAAAGCCGGCCTCGCCTCCCGCAGGGGGGCGGAAAAACTCATTGCGGCCGGAAAAGTGAAAGTGAACGGCGCGACGGTCGCGTCGCCGGGCGTGAAGGTGGAGGAGGGCGACGTCGTCACCTGCGGCGGCAGGCCGGTGACTCCCCTGACGCGGCGCGTCTATCTGGCGGTTCATAAGCCCGTCGGGTACCTCTGCACCCAAAGAGACGAGCGCGGCCGGCCCAAGGTGATTGATCTCGTCCCGGAGGACCTTCGCCCCGGCCTTTTCCACGCCGGCCGGCTGGATTTCATGTCCGCGGGATTGATTTTTTACACGAACGACGGGGAATTCGCGAACGCGGTCACCCATCCCTCCGCCGGCGTGGAGAAGGAATACCTGCTCGAGGCGGATCGTTCCATTCCGGGGCGGATGCTGGACGATTACGGGCGCGGAATCGAGATCGAAGGGGAACGCTATCGGCTTCTGAGGCACGTTCGCGAAACCGCCGTCAAGGTCCGGCTCGTCCTGGTCCAGGGAAAAAACCGCGAAATCAGACGCGTCTGTGAAGCCTACGGCGTGAAGGTGAGGAGATTGACGCGGATCAGGATCGGTCCGGTCCCGTTGGGAGGGCTCTCCCCCGGGCGTTTTCGGATGCTCAAGGAGAAAGAAATCCGTTGGTTTTTGGAAAAAGCGGCAAAACCGCGACCGCCCGTGGAGGAGTAAAAATCTCGACCGGGACTTGACCAGCCTTCGAGTTTGTGCGAAATTAAACAAACAGACGGTAAATCTCTTGTGCTTGAGGGATATTTTTTCGCTCGGCCGGTAGCGCGGCCCATTGATTAAAGTGTATGAATTTTTATTCCTGACGGACTTGAGGGGCGCGGATTTCAGACGTATTTCCTACTCCTAGCAAAGAAAGAATACGTTTATTTGGCATTGATTCCGCAAGCCTGTTCGGTGTGGGAACTCAGGTCCGCACCGCGGGACCCGCCGGGACCCCAGGGATGAATATTCCATCATGACGTGAGGAAAGAGGCAGAGTTTTTCGTATGAGTGACCAGAACGACGTCCAGGATTTCTCGGACATAAACGGCCAGGAAGAGGAAAAAAAGCCGGAAAAAGAGAACCTGCAGCAGCGGGCCCTTCAGGAAGAATACCTGAAAGCGGTTGAAAAAATCGAGGAGGGACAGCTCCTCAAGGGAAACGTAATCGAGATCACCCCCGAATTCGTATTCGTCGATGTCGGCTACAAGTCCGAAGGCAAGATACCGGTCGGCGAATTCAAGGAAATACCGAAACTGCACGACACGGTGGATGTCCTGCTCCTTTATAAGGAAGGGAGAAACGGGCAGGTCGTCGTCTCCAAGCGCCGGGCCGATGAAATTCTTTTGTGGAAGAAAATCTCGCACGCCTACCGCGAACGCCTGCCCGTCGAAGCCAAAGTGGTGCGGGCCATCAAGGGGGGATTCGAGGCGCAGGTCGATGGTTCGATCACCGCCTTCGTTCCCGCGTCCAAGATGGACGTCGAGCGCGTCAACGACGAGTCCAAGTACCTGGGCCTCGTGACCCAATTCTACGTCGAACAATACCACGGCGGGAGCAAGCGCAGTCTCGTCCTTTCCCGGCGCAGCCTCCTCGAGGAGGAGCATTCCCACCGGCGCGAGGATTTCTTCGCGAACGCCAAGGTGGGCGACGTCATCGAAGGCACGGTCAAAAACATCACCGCCTTCGGCGCTTTCATCGATCTCGGCGGGTTCGACGGGCTCCTGCACCTGAACGACATGAGTTGGGGCCGGGTCAACCGTCCCAAGGATTTCGTCCAGAAGGGCGACAAAGTCAAGGTGATGATCAAGGGCATCGACCAGGAAAACAAGAAAATAAACCTGAGCCTCAAGGATCTCACGGAGAATCCCTGGCACACCTTCGACCAGCGCTACCGGGTGGGCGACATCGTCTCCGGCAAAGTGCTGCGGCTGACCGATTTCGGCGCCTTCGTCGAGATCGAGAGCGGCATCGAGGGCCTCGTCCACGTGTCCGAGCTTTCCTGGGTGAAACGCGTCCGGCACCCCAAGGAAGTGTTCAAGATCGGGGATACCATCCAGGTCAAGATCCTGGGCTACGACATGGAAAAGGAAAAGGTCTCCTTGAGCTTCAAGCACGTGCTCGCCAATCCCTGGGACGACCTGGACCAGCGCTATCCGGTGAAATCGGTCATCAAGCGCACCGTCAAGAACCTTTCCAACACCGGCGCCTTCTTCGAAATCGAAGAGGGCATCGACGGCTTCCTGCACGTGGACGACATGTCCTGGACCAAGAAGGTCAAGAGCCCGGAGGAAGTCCTCAAGGCGGGGGACGAGGTCGACGTGATGATCATGGGCATCAACAAGGAAGAACACCGCGTCCGGTTGGGCATCAAGCAGCTCGGCGACGACCCGTGGGCGGCCCTGGAGGGCACCTTCAAACCCGGCGACCTCATCGAGGCGACGGTGCTCGAGGTCAAGGACGCGGGCATGGCGGTCAAGGTGCAGGGAGACGTTGAAACATTCATTCCCCGCCGCAACCTGTTCGACTCCACCGCGCAAAATTTCGAGGACGTGGCGGCCAAATACAAGACCGGCGCGATCGTCAAGGCGGTGGTCGAGGAGATCAGCGCGAAGAAGAAACGGCTTTCGCTTTCCATGAAGGAATACGAGCGGCGCGTGCAGAGCGAGGAAATGGGCAAATACCTGCACAATGAGGAACAGCCGGGGGAAACGGCGACGCTGGCGGACTTTATCAAGGACAAGGAAAAAGAGCCGAACGAGTGATCTCGCCGGTCGGCGTCAGGATCGACGACCGGTCTCCGCTTCGCCGGCCGGAGAACCGTCCGTCCCGCACGTGCGCGGGCGGGACGTAAACGGGAACGCGGCGCGGGGGTGGAGAAGCAAGCTCAGTCATGTTGGACCTTCATACCATCAACGCCAAAAAACTCGAAACCCTGATAGAAATCAATGCGCTCATCAATTCCGATTACGAGGACATTCACGTCCTCCTCACCCGGATCATCGAGTCGGCGACCAGGCTCACCGAAGGGGACGCCTCCTCGCTGATCCTGGAAAATCCCGAGGACCGGATGCTCTATTTCGAGATCGCCCTGGGGGAGAAGGGCACCGAGGTCAAGCGCTTCGCCCTCAAGAGCGGGGAGGGCATCGCCGGCTGGGTGTATGAAAAAAACCGGTCGTTGATCGTCAATGACGTGGAATCGGACAAGCGCTTCTCCCCCGAGATCAGCCAGAAGGTCAAATTCCCCACGCGGTCCATGCTCGCGGTGCCCATGCGGGTCAAGGACAAGTGCGTCGGGGTGATCGAGATCCTCAACAAGCGGGACGGCAAGAGCTTTTCCGAGGAAGACCTGCAGTGGCTCGAAATCTTCGCGACCCAGGCCGCGATCGCCATTGAAAACGCCCGGTCCTTTCAACGGATCAAAAAGGAAGTCTTCCAGCTCCACGACCAGATTCGGATGGAAAAGGGCTATCACCCCTTCGTGGGAAAAAGCAAGGCGATCCTGGAAAAACTCGAGATCGTGAAAAAAGCGGCGGTCACCGACTCGTCGGTGCTGCTCCTCGGGGAAAGCGGCGTCGGGAAGGAGCTCTTCGCGGAGCAGATCCACCTGGGGAGCGCCCGCCGTGACATGCCGTTCGTGCGGGTCAACTGCCCGGCCATCTCCGAGACCCTGCTCGAGAGCGAGCTCTTCGGCCACGTCAAGGGCGCCTTCACGGACGCGTTCTCCAACCGCAAGGGCCGGTTCGAGCTGGCCGACGGCGGCACGATCTTCCTCGACGAAATCGGCGATCTCCCCTTCTCCGTGCAGGCCAAGCTCCTGCGCGTCCTCCAGGAGCGGACGATCGAGCCGGTCGGCGCGAGCGCGCCGCGGAAAATCGACGTGCGGATCATCGCCGCCACCAACAAGAACATCGAAAGGGAGGTGAAGGAATCCCGGTTCCGCACCGACCTGTATTACCGTCTCAATGTGCTTCCCATCTACATTCCGCCCCTGCGCGAGCGACGGGAGGACATCCCCCTCCTCGCGGAATTCTTCCTCGACCGTTTCAAGCAGGACGTCAAGAAGCACATCCGGGGGTTCACGCCCGAGGCGATGGAGGTCTTGCTCTCCCACGGGTGGCCGGGCAACGTCAGGGAGCTCGAAAACGCCGTCGAGCGGGCGGTGGTGATCTCCCAGGGGGAATGGATCACGCCTGATTCCGTCATTCTCCGCCCGCTCTCGCCCACGGACGAGGAGCGGTACCGGGGGAAGTCCCTCAAGGACGCGGTGAACCTCTTCAAGGCCCATTTCGTGAAACGCACGCTCGAAAATAAAGGGTGGAATCAAACCAAAGCGGCGAAAGAACTGGGAATTCAACGAACCTATCTTTCGCGCCTGCTGAAGGAACTCAATATCCAGAAATAAGGCAGAAACACAAGGAGAACACATGTCAGACCGACACCACGAAGAAAGATCAATGAGCGCCTCCAAAAGAATCGTCCGGTTTCTCCAGCGCTACCGGTTCGTGTTCCTCGTCCTGGCCGCCGGGGCGGTGCTTTTTCCCATCGTCTTTTTCATCGTCGACTCCATCAACCAGCGGACCATGAACGAGGGCGCCGCGGCGATGTACGAGCTCGACAAGCAGCGGGACGCCTACAACGCCGAAACGGACAAGGACAAGAAGGCCGCCGATAAAAAGCAGCTTTTCAGTCTGATCGACACGACCGCCGACCGGTTCCGGGGCCGATACGCGGGCGCTTACGCCCTGCTCATGCGCGCCGACATGAATTACGCGGCCGTGACCGCCCCCGACGCGGCGGACACGAAGGAGCCGGCGCTGTCGATCCTGCGCGACCTGTCGCGGGTCGTCGATACGACGGACGACAACGTCCTCGTCACCGTCGCCCTCAACCACCTGGGGACGGTCGTTCAGAACCTGGCCAACCTGGCCCCGGCCGCGGGCGGCGGCGGCTCCGCGATCGGCTTGCAGGAGCTGCTCGAGATCGTCCCCAAGAGCGCGCTCGGCGCGGCCAAGCCGGGGAAGACGGAAGACGTCGCGTTCGACGTGTTTCAGAGCCTGGTCGACCGCTTCCCGAAGTGCCTCTACGCGCCGGAAGCAATCGTCAACATGGGATTCCTGCTCGAGGCCAAGGGCGACGCCAAGGCCGCCTACGACCTGTACGGCCGGTTGGAAAGCGATTTCGGGCCGAGCCTCTGGACGAAGATCGCGATCAACCGCAAGATAGCCCTGGAGGCGGAAGGCCTGGTTAAAAAATAGAAGCGCCCGAAAACGGCGAAGAAGGGGAGTGCTCTCATGACGAAGAAGGGAAAACGTCCGAAGCTGTTCGAAATTCGATACATGAGCCTTCTCATCGCCGTGGCCGTGTTCGCCCTGATCGCGATTTTATCCGTGGGAACGAATTTCCCCTTGTTCCGAACGATCGAGACGGGCATGCTCGACCAGAACTTCAATTTCAAGGACCTTTCCGCGGCGGAGTCCAAAAAGGAAGGCGTGACCTGGTACGACACCGAACGAAACGCCAGGGTTTCCCAGGACATCGCCATCATCGGCGTGGACCAGGAGTCCCTCGATAAGCTCGGCCGCTGGCCCTGGAAACGAAGCGTCCAGGCCCGGGTCATGGAGGCGACCGCCCGCCTGCGCACCCCGGTCAACCGGGAACGGGCCCTCCTCGTCGATTTCTTCTACAATGAGCCCACCAGCGCCAAAGAAGACAATGCGCTGAAAGACGACATGGCCGAGAACGGCCGGGTTTTCCTGGAAACCATCCCCCAATCCGCCTGGTACGACTCCCACGTGGACGACGCCACCACGGCCCGCAGGGAAAGCGAGCAGGAAACGCTCTACCGGAAACACGGCACGGTGACCAGGGTGAGCGGTCCCTGGTGGAACGTCCGCCCGTACTTTTCCCAGGTCCCGCCTCTCGAGGAATTCGGGGAACAAACGGCCGGCTACGGCCACGCCATCCTCGAACACGACAGCGACCAGACGTTCCGCCGGGTCGTGCTCGTGGCCCGCTGTTCGCGGCTCGTCTCTGAAAAGAACGTTCCCGTCGACACGGACGACCTGGGCGCCGCGCTCAAGGCGTTCTCCGTCGACCGGGACAATTTCGAATGGCTGGCCTGGAAGGACAAGACCGAAAAATTCCACATGATAGACGAGGCGGCCATCGGCGATCCGGCGGCCATGCGGCGGCTCGCGGACCTGCTGAAAAAGGAAGCCCTGCGCGGCAACGGAGACACGTACGAAATCCGGTTGTTCAGCGACTACTTCGTGCCCGCCATTTCCCTCTCGCTGGCGCTCGAGTATTACCACAAGAAAATCTCGGACGTGGAAGTCCGGTACGGCGACTACGTCCGCATCCCCGATCCGGAGACCTACGTGATCGACAATGACGATCCGTTCAATCCGTCCGGAAAATGGCAGCCGCTCACGCGGAACGGGAAAATCGTGAGGGAGATCCGGATCCCGGTCGACGCGGAAGGGGCGATGCTCATCAATTTCATGGGACCGAGCTCCGAGGTCTCCCAGACCTACTGGGTGTCCTCGTACTGGCACTACGCCGATCCCGCGGTCATCCCGCCGGAGAACGCGCCTCCCGCCCGCCTCCCCATCTCGCGCGGCTTCGCGAACAAGATCGTCATCGCCTGCGCCTTCACCACCGGCATGGCCAGCGACGAGAAGAGCACCCCGTTCGGGCTCATGTACGGCGGCGAGGTCCACGCCAATGCCCTCAACACCATCGTCATGGACAATTTCCTCGTTCAGCCGCCCGTCTGGCTCACCCTGGCGATCGTCCTGGCCGCCGTGCTCCTGACCGCCTTCGTGAGCTCGCGCCTCCCGTCCCTCCTCTCCCTGTTCATGACGGTGTGGTTCATTCTGGTGTACTTGTTCGCGGAATTGCTGCTCTTCGAGTCGAACAACCTCATTCTCAATTTTTCCGAGCCGGTGATCGGCATTTTCCTGACGTTCCTCTTCATCGTCGCCTACCGGATCATCTTCGAGGAGCAGGACAAGCGCCGGATCAAGGGCATGTTCGCCAAGTACGTGAACGCGCAGGTCGTGGAGCAGATCCTCCTGAGCCCGCCCGAGCTCGGCGGGGTGGACAAGGAGATCACGGTCCTCTTTTCCGACATCCGGGGCTTCACCACGCTCTCGGAAACGCTTCCGCCGCAGGAGCTCGTCAACCACCTCAACGTCTACCTCACGAAAATGACCGACGTCATCTTCGATTACTACGGCACCCTGGACAAGTACGTCGGAGACGAGATCATGTGCTTCTGGGGGGCGCCGCTGCCGCAGAAGGAGCACGCCATCCTCGCCTGCCAGTGCGCGCTCAAGCAGATAGAGGTCTTGAACGAGCTCAACCGGAACTGGCCGCCGGAACGGCGGATCAACATCGGCATCGGGATCAATTCCGGGATCATGACGGTCGGCAACATGGGCTCGCCCGGCCGACTGAACTACACCCTGATGGGAGACAACTGCAACCTGGGCGCGCGCCTCGAAGGCACGAACAAGTCCTACGGGACCACCATCATCGTGAGCGAGTACACCTACGGCCTGGTCAAGGACCGGGTGGTGGTGCGCGAGCTCGACAACATCCGGGTGAAGGGCAAGAACAAGCCCGTTCTCATCTACGAGCTCGTCGACGTCAAGGACGGCCTTGAACCGCCCAAGCAGAACGCGGTATATTGATTCGATGTTGCGCGGGAAAATACTACTCTTTACGTTCGTGG
>CAZKOS010000102.1:0-8882 GCA_964554445.1 uncultured Spirochaetaceae bacterium
GTGCTCGGCCAGGGTGAGCGCGGTGCGCGGCGTGATGAGGCGCTCGATGGAGGGGTCGTCGGCGAGGGAAAGGAACAGCGCCACGTTTTCGAGCGTGCCCGTCTCCTCGAACGACTTGATGAAGAACTGGCTCACGTCGTGCTTGACGCCCATGGCGGCGAACACGACGGCGAACTCGCTCTTCCCGCCCCGGATCTTGGCCTGGCGCGCGATCTGGGCCGCGAGCTCGTTGTGGGGCAGGCCGTTCCCCGAGAAGATGGGAAGCTTCTGTCCGCGGATGAGGGTGTTCATGCCGTCGATGGCGGAGATGCCCGTCTGGATGAAGTCCTTCGGGTAGGCGCGGGCCGTCGGGTTGATGGGCTTGCCGTTGACATTGAGCTCGGCCTCGGCGAAGGGCGCGGGACCGCCGTCGATGGGCTCGCCCAGGCCGTTGAACACCCGGCCGAGCATCTTGGCGGAGACGCCGAGCTCGAGGGGCTTGCCGCGGAAGCGGAGCCGGGTGCCGGGCATGGTCAACCCCTGGGTGCCCTCGAACACCTGCACCACCACCGCCTCGTCCGAGGTGTCGAGCACCATCCCGAGGCGCAGGGCGCCCCGCTCGTCGACGCATTCCACGAGCTCGCGGTAGCCGACGGGGTGCGTCTTCTCGATGAAGATGAGCGGACCGTCGATGCGGGACACCCCGATGTATTCCTTCCCGGGCTGCAGCCGCTTTTCGGCGTCGTGCATTTTGGCGAGATCAGGCATAAAGAGACTCCACTTGGTCGAGCGCGCGCTCCAGGCGGGCCTGGAGCTTGTCGAACTGGTCCAGTTGATCGTTGGGAACGGTGAATTTCATCTTGACCACGTCGGCCAGCACCTTCATGCGCTTGAGCTTCACCAGGGTGAGGCCGCGGCGGATGGCGTCGCGCCCGCGCCGCCAGTAGGTGAGGATGATGGCGAGCATCTTCATCTGCTTCTCGATGGTCGAGAAGCGATCGACGTCGTCGAAGGCGTTTTGCTGGAGAAAGGCGTTCTTGAACATGGTGCAGACTTCCAGGATGAAGCGCTGGCTGTCCGGCAGGGCGTCCGGCCCGACGAGCTTGACCACCTGGTTGAGGCGCACCTCGCGCTGCAGGAGATCCATGATCTCCGTGCGGTCGGCCGCCCAACTCGGGCCGACCCGCTGCGCCCACCAGGGAGTCACGTCCGGCAGGTATTCGGAGTAGCTTTCGAGCCAGGAGATGGCCGGGTAGTGCCGGGCGTTGGCGAGCTGGCGGTCGAGGCCCCAGAAGCAGCGCACGAAGCGCTTCGTGTGCTGGGTCACCGGCTCCGAGAAATCGCCGCCGGGGGGCGACACCGCGCCGATGATGGAGACCGATCCGTTGAGCCCGGAGAGCGTCTCCATGTTGCCGGCGCGCTCGTAGAATTCGGCCACGCGCGTCGGGAGGTAGGCGGGAAAGCCCTCTTCGGCCGGCATTTCCTCCATGCGGCCGGAAAGCTCGCGCAGGGCCTCGGCCCAGCGGGAGGTGGAATCGGCCATGACCGCCACGTGGTAGCCCTGGTCGCGGAAATACTCGGCCAGGGTGACGCCGGTGTAGATGCTCGCCTCGCGGGCCGACACCGGCATGTTCGAGGTGTTGGCGATGAGGATGGTGCGCTCCATGAGGCTCCGGCCGGTGCGCGGGTCGATGAGCTTCGGGAATTCCACGAGCACGTCCGTCATCTCGTTGCCGCGCTCGCCGCAGCCGATGTAGACGATGATTTCGGCGTCGCACCACTTGGCGATGGCGTGCTGGGTCATCGTCTTGCCGGTGCCGAAGCCGCCCGGGATGGCCACCGTGCCGCCCTTGGCGAGCGGGAAGAGCGTGTCGATCACGCGCTGGCCGGTGATGAGGGGCACCTCCGGGATGAGGCGGCGCTTGGCCGGCCGCTGGACGCGGATGGGCCAGCGCTGCAGCATGGCGAGCGGCCGTTTCGTCCCGCCCGCCTCCACCTCGGCGATCGTCTCCTCGATCGTATAATCGCCCTCCCCCGCGAGCGAGACGAGCGTCCCGGACAGGTCCGGCGGCACCATCACCCGGTGCGTCACGCGCTCGGTCTCGACCACCGTGCCGAGCACCGTGCCGCCCTCGACCGGGGCGCCCGGCTTGAGCGCCGCGGGCGTGAAGCGCCATTTCTTGTCGCGGTCCAGGGCGGGCAGGTCGACGCCGCGCTCGATGAACTGGTTGGAGATCTTGAGAATCTCCTCCAGCGGGCGCTGGATGCCGTCGTAGATCGTGCCGATGAGTCCCGGCCCGAGCTCGACCGACAGGGGCATGCCCGAGCCGTAGATGTTCTCTCCCGGCGTGAGGCCGGTGGTGTCCTCGTACACCTGGATGACCGCCTGGCCGCTCTCGAGCTTGATGATCTCGCCCACGATGCGCATTTCGCCCACCCGGACGAGCTCGAGCATCATGGCGTCCGTCACGCCGCCGGCGATGATGACCGGGCCGTTGACGCGTTTTATCTGGCCGATGATCCGTTCCTTCATGGTATCCTTCTCTTCGCTCTGCGACGCGCGTTCACGACAGCTGCAGGCGCTCGTAAATGAGCTTGCGGATGGCGCTCTGGTTCCGGAGGAGGCGCGTCCGGATTTGGTTGTTGTAGGCGGTCCGCCCGTCGGCGGAGCTCATGACGATTCCCTGCAGGAGGAGCGGCGTCGACGCGCTCCTGGTGACGGTCACCTTCCGCAGCACGAGCTCTTTCACCTTGTCCCGGGCCTCCTTGAGAAACGCCGCGTCGATCAGGCGGAGCTCGTCCGGCGAGGCGTTGACTTCCGCCTCGTCCGCCCCCAGGCCGATGGCCGCCTCGACCACCAGGCCGAGGAGCAGCGCGCGGTACTCCGGGGTGGAGACGCGTTCCGCCATCTTTTTCTCCACGCCCTCCAGGATGCGCTTGAACACCCGGTCGCGGGCGTGCAGCATGATGCGCTTGAGATCGATGGCGAGCGCCGCCTTGAAGGTCTTTTCCACGACCGCCTTCTGCGCGGCGGCGTTTCGGGCGGCTTCGGCCTCGATCTCTTCCAGCTGGCGCTTGTGCTGCCGCAGGCGCTCCTCGATCCTGGCGGCCGCTTCCTCCCGGATGCGGCGCGCTTCCTCGTCCGCGTCGCGCGTGATGTCTTCTACCAACTGGGCCCTGCCGGATGCGTTCTCATCCATGCCCGCGCTCCCCCTTACAGTTTGATGCCGATGGCTTCATTGACCAGGCCGCGGAGATCCTTCTTGCCCTCCACCGGGCCCAGCCGGTCCTGCACCTCGACGATGAGCGGAAACTTTTCCCTGAACAGGAACCGGTCCACCAGCGGCCGGATCAGGTCGGCGATCCGCTCCGTGATGATGATGATCCCGGTGTTTTCCCGTTCGATCGCTTCCCGGAACGCCTGCTCGGCCTGTTCCCTGGTGGCGACGGTTCTCCCGCGCACGCCCACCAGGCGGAACCCGAGCACCGCGTCCTCGTCGCCGATGATGTAATAGTCCATGGCCGATCAGGCCCGCCCCAGGATGAGGATGGCGATGATGAAGCCGAACACCATGATTCCTTCGGCGAGGGCGACGAAAATGATGGCCTGCCCGGCGATCTCCGGTTTCTCGCCGATGGCGCCCATGGCCGCCGATCCGACGTTCCCCACGGCGATGCCGGCGCCGACGGCGCCCAGCCCGAAGGCCAGGGCGGCGGCCAGGAAGGCGAAGCCGGTGATCTGGGCCTTGGCCGCGGCCGACTGGGCGTCGACCGTCGCGGTCGCAGTCGCGGCCTGGGCCGGGGCCGCGGGTTTTTCCTGGGCGAAAACTTCGGTGACGCTGACCAGTGAAATGATAGCCATGACGATGACGGTCGCCGCCACGGTCAGGACGATTTTTCTCTTCAGGTCTCTTTTGGCTTTTTCCATGTTGCTGGTTCCTCCTTGGTGCGATGCCTATCCTTTCAAGGACACGGGCAGGTATCGCTCTCCCGAGCCCTTGAAGTATTTGGAAAAGAATTCATAGTAATTCAAGCGGAGGGCCTGGATCCCGGCGGAGAGGCCTTCCAGCGCGATGACGAATATGTTCCCGAGCACGAAGACGGCCACTCCCACCGCCGGCAGACCGCCTTTCGCGAGCATGGTATTGATCTGGAAGAAGGCGTACATCAGCGCGACGTGGGCGATGCCCAGCCCGGCCACCCGCATGAAGGAGAGGGTGTTGGAGAGAAAGCCGGTGAAGAACTCCAGGAGCTCGAGCAGCCAGGAAAAAAACATTCCGATGGGCGTGACCACGGTGAAGCGCTTCTCCGGATGCTCGGCCTTGTGCGCGACGAACTCGGCGATCGGAAGGCCGAAGAGCAGGAGCGCGGGAATGCCGACGGCGAAAATCATCTCCGTCCCCGGGGGAAGGGCTTTGAAATCGGTGAGGGCGAACCGGTAGATGACGTACACGCCGCCGAAATAGAGCCAACTCCCCACCAGGCCGCGGCGGTCGAAAATCAGGAGAAACCACTGCCTGGTGCGCACCAAATTGATCCAGTTCAGGATGAGGCCGATGACGATGACGACGATGCCGAAATAGAGCGTGATCAGGAGCACCTGCACGATGCTCGTGACCGGGGATCCGGCCGGCATCACCGCGCCCTCCTCCGCGTTGACCAGCTTGTGAAAATCAAACCAGACCGCGGGCACGACGCCGTCCAGCCCGAAGAAAGACCCGAAGAGGAACCCGCAGACGACGGCCGCGCCCCCGCAGAAGATGAGGAGCCGGACGATCTCTTTCATGTTCTTCTTGAACTTGCCGAACAGCGTGCCGATCACGCCCAGGGCCATGATGACGAGCCCCTGCCCGACGTCCCCGAACATCAAGCCGAACATGATGAGGTAGAGCACGGCGACGATGGGCGTCGGATCGACCGTTTTATATTGCGGAATGGAATAGTTGGTGACGAGCATCTGGAAGGGCGACAGGAATTTGAGGTTGCGGAGGAGGACGGGCACGCTCACCCGCCTGCGCGTCTCCTTCTCCAGGCCCTCGGGGTCGCGCCATTCGAGGTAGCAGCTTCCCCCGGTGGCGCGCCTGACGCCCTGCTCGATCGCCGCCCGGCGCGACGCCGGCACCCAGCCCGAGAACAGCATGGTGCGCGCGGTGCGGCTGAAATAGGACTGGATGCGGTAGTAGAGCTCGTTCAGCTTCAGGTTTTCCCAGAGGTCGATGAGGGTGTGGCGGTGGTCCTCGATGACGGTCCGCGACCGCGCGCCGAGCGTCTCCTGCTCGGCGGCGAGCGCCGCGAGCTTTTTCTCCAGGCCGCCGGTGACGTCTTCCTTGACGCCCGTCATTTCCGGGATGACCTCCATTTCCTGGAAGTCGTAATGGCGGAGGATCGAGTCCACCTGCGCGTCGTCGCGCTTCATGGTGACGATCAAAAGCGAGGTCCGGCCGGCTTCTTCGCCGTAGGAGAGCATGACCGAGGGAAGGGCGTCGATCTCCGCGCGGAGCTCTTCCGTCCGCGGCGACTCCACCAGCCCGATCCGGAAGCTCAGGAACGTATACTGGGAACCGGAACGGAACGAGGCGTTCATGTCTCCGAAGAGCTGCACCTGGCGCTTGACGTCCTCCAGTTTCAGGATCTCCTGCTGGATCGCCTTCTGCCGGTCGCGGAACCCCTGGACCTCGCCGGCGACGGCGTTCAGCGTCTTCTCCGACGCGTCGAGGTCGACCGGCGCGAGGTGCGCGAGCGCCACGCGCTTCTGCGTTTCCGGGTAGTACTCGATCATTCCCAGGAAGGATTCGATGCGCTTGCGGATCTCGAGGAGACGGGCCGAGGACACGTCGAGGGCGACGCTTTTGACCTTCGTCTCCAGCCCGGCCTGCAGCTCCTGCACTTTCACGAAATGGAGCAGACCGAGGGACAACAATTCCTTGGTGACGCCGTCGACGTGCCGGTCGAGCACCACGGCGACCAGGTATTTCATGCGGGCGGTGAACATCATAGGCGGCTCTTTATTTCCTCGGGCTTGATGCCGTACTGCTTCGCATTCAGGATCGTCATGATCTTCCTGAGCTCCGATTTTTTCAGGATGAAATAGGCCAGGATGATCCCCACCGAAAAGGGGTATCCCACCAGCAGCCGCCCCACTTCCTGCATGAGCACGTACTCCAGGATGCGCTCGATGAGGATGAGCCGGCCGGTCGCGTCCGCGCCCTCGTTCTTGAGCATGGCGTCGATTCCCCGGTGCTTTTTGAGGAGCGCGTCGAACACCTCGCCCACCCGTTCCTGGTCGTAGGCGCGGGCGATGGCCTCCTTGTTCACCTCGAAGCCGAAGGGCACCGCGTAGCGGAGCGCCTCGGCCAGCGGCAGCTTGTAGAGCGTCTTGAAGCGGATCACCCAGTTGATGTTGAGCAGGTCGATCTCGACGCCGATGAGCCGGTGGGCGATGCGAATGTCCCGCGTCTCGAGATTTCTCACGGTTTTCAGGAGCTCGGCGTAGTAGTATTTATCGAGCGCGATTTCGAAGGCGAAGATCGAATTCATCTTCTGGATATCCGGCAGGCATTCCCCGAAGATCGCCCCGTACGGCGTTCCGGAGAGGGCCTCGCGCACGCCGGAGTAATCCCGGGCCGCGAGCAGCTGGTCGACGCGCAGGTCGTGGTGGACGATTCCGCGATACAGGTAGCCGATCGAATCCTCCACGTCCCGGCCGAGGACGGCCCGATCGAACCAGAGGCGGACGATGCGCTTCAGGTTCTCGACTTCGTAATAGGTGGAGAGGGCGGAGCAGAAGGCGCGGGTCGATCCCTCCACGCGCTGCTCCACGTCCCTGAAGACGCCGATTTCGGTCTTGTACAGCTCGAGCTCGGCGGTTTTGAGATCGCCGGTCTGCGCATAGACGGCGTCCAGGGAAGCGTAGGCGGTGTTTTTCAGAAGCTGCATGGCGTCCAGCAGGGAATGGGCCCTGATGAGCGCGTCGTAGAAATCGTCGGAAAGAAGTTTCGAGAGTCTGGTTCGAAGCTTGGCATTGATGAAAGAATATTTCTGGACCGGAAACGCCATTGGCCCTTACACCTTTTCCTTCTCGTACTCGGGCGTGCTGATGAGCGTGATGACCTCATCCATGATCTCGTCGATGGCCTTCCGGTTGTCCGTCCAGAGGGTGTCGGCCTTGGCCTGCGCCCGGCGCAGGGCCTCGGCGTTCTCCGCCTGGAGCGTTTCGCGCGCCTTTTCAACCTCCGCCACGAGGCGGCGCCGCGAATTCTCCCGTTCCTCGTTCAGCTTCGCCGCGCACTCGGCTTCCACACGGGCCGTTTCCTGCTGCGTTTCGTCCCGCGCGCGGGAGATCGTCTCCTGGGCGTTCGCCTCGGTTTTGAGCAATTCGTCGATTACTTCCTGCATAGCAACGTACCCTGCTCCCATGGCTCAATTCCCGTGAATGCGTCCTGATCGGATTTCAAGTTTCACTCTCTGCCGGGGTGCGCAGGTGAATACACGGAAAAAATTGCCTGATGCGGTAGTGAGAATATATAAAATGTATAGCTTAATCATTCTTCATGGTCAAGAGAGAAAGCGAACCGATTCTCCGCTCAGCCGGCGGCGCCGTCGCGAACAGACGGGAATCGCTTTTATCGCCCGGCGACGGATCGCCGGGCGAAAGGAATCGCGACGGTCTCGGGGAAAAGGCGTCTCTTTGTTCCGAAAGTGGAGCCTGATACTCCGACCGGCACCATCAGGGTTTCGGTGCGGATGAAGCCTGGGGCTTCTCAGGCGCGGGCGACGCCGTGGGATTCGTCGCCGCCGGGCTCGCCGACGGAGCGGCCGTCTCGCGCTGGAGCGGCTGGAAAAAACGCTGCCGGGCCGCCTGGGCCGCGTTATCCTGCGTGATCGCTGCGCGCTCGGAGGTGCGATTGACCAGGCCGACCACCAGCGATATGACGAAAAACGCCGCGGCCAGAAATCCCGTGAACCGCGTCAGCACGTTGCCGGAGCGGGATCCGAAGGGAGTCGTCGAACCGCCCCCGAAAATGCCGCCCAGGCTGTCGCCCTGCTCGTCTTGCACCAAAACGACGAGGATGAGCACCAGGCAGAGAATCACGAACAGAATATAAAGAAAGATTACCATATGAAAACTCCAGTCCCGGATAGTATCACGATCGGCCGGCTTGGACAATAGGCACGAACTGGTCGGCGGTGAGGGAAGCTCCGCCCACCAGGGCGCCGTCGATGTTCTCCTCGGCCATGAGCTCCTTGACGTTTCCGGGCTTCACCGATCCGCCGTATTGGATGATGAGCCCCTCGGCGACGTCGGGATCGAAGAGCTCGGCGACGAGCCGGCGGATGATCACGTGGACGGCGTTCGCGTCCTGCGGGGTGGCGTTCTTGCCGGTGCCGATGGCCCAGACCGGCTCGTACGCGATGACGACGCGTTTCATGTCCCCGGCCGTCACGTCCGCCAGGCCCGCGTTCACCTGCTGCTTCACCACCTTTTCGGTGACGCCCCTCTCGCGCTCGGCCTCGGTCTCGCCCACGCAGAGGATGACGTCGAAGCCTTCGCTCAAGGCGAGCTTCACCTTGCGGTTGATGAGCTCATCGGGTTCCAGGTACACGTGGCGGCGCTCCGAGTGCCCGAGGATGACGACGCCCACCCCGCACTCCTTGAGCATGGAAAGCGAGACCTCGCCGGTATGCGCGCCGGAAAGCTCGGGGGCGCAGTTCTGGGCGCCGAGCTGGACGTTCGAGCCCTTCACCACGGCGCCCACCGCCGCCAGGGCGGTGAACGGCGGCGCGATCATGATGCGCGCGCTCTCGCCCTTCAGCTTGTCGACGAGCTCCCGCGCGTAGGCGGACGCCTCGGCGATCGTCTTGTGCATTTTCCAGTTGCCGGCCATGAATTTCCGTCGCATCGT
>CAZKOS010000102.1:8982-11153 GCA_964554445.1 uncultured Spirochaetaceae bacterium
GACCTTGCCTTCCAGGAATTCGAGCGACGCGCCGCCGCCCGTGGACACGTGGTCGATCTTGTCCTTCAGGCCGAACTGGTTGACCGCCGCGACCGAGTCGCCGCCGCCCACCACCGTGACGGCGGAGGACGCCGCGACCGCCTGCGCGATCTCCAGGGTGCCTTGGGCGAAGGCCTTGAACTCGAACACGCCCATCGGTCCGTTCCAGACGATATTTTTGGCGTTCGCGATCTTTTCCTTGCACAGCGCCAGGGTTTTCGGTCCGACGTCCATGGCCACCTTGCCGGCGGGCACGGCCCGGCCGTCCACCGCCTCGGGCCTGGCGTCTTCCTTGAACTCGTCCGCCACCACGTGGTCGACCGGCAGGATCACGTCCACGCCTTGCGCTTTCGCCTTGTCGAGAAAATCCCTGGCCGTCGGCAGAAACTCGTTTTCCACCAGCGACTTCCCGATTTCGATCCCCTGCGCCTTCAGGAAGGTGTAGGCCATGCCGCCCCCGATGATGAAGGTCGTGGCCTTGGGCAGGAGCGAATCCAGGACGGCGATTTTCGTCGACACCTTGGCCCCGCCGATGATGGCCACGAACGGTTTTTCCGGATTGGCGAGCAGGTTTCCGAAGAACTTCACTTCCTTCTCGATCAGGAATCCGGCCGCGGCCGGCAGGAGATGCGCCAGCCCCTCGGTGGAGGCGTGCGCCCGGTGCGCGGTACCGAAGGCGTCGTTGACGTACACGTCGCCCATGACCGAAAGCTGCTTGGCGAAGCCCGGGTCGTTGGCCGTCTCTTCCTTGTGGAAGCGCACGTTTTCGAGCATCAGCACGTCGCCGGGCTTGAGGGCCTTGGCCATCGCCTCGGTCTCCGCCCCGACGCAATCAGGCGCCATTTTCACGGGCTTCTTCAGAAGCTCGGCCAGCCGGTCCGCCGTGATCTTCAGGCTGAACTCCGGCGCCGGACCGCTCTTGGGCCGGCCCAGGTGGCTCATGAGCACGAGCGAGGCGCCCGGCTGCTCCAGGATATACGTGATGGTCGGCAGGGCCTCGCGGATGCGCGTGTCGTCGGTGATTTTTCCGTCCTTCACCGGCACGTTGAAATCGACGCGCATGAGCACGCGCTTGTTCCCGAGGTCCATGTCCTTGACTGTTTTAACCGCCATGATCGCGCTCTCTTCGTTAAACCAGTTTTTCCAGGAGATCGACGACGCGGGTCGAATAACCCCACTCGTTGTCGTACCAGGAAACGACCTTCACGAACCCCTTGCCGATTTTCATGGTGAGCCTGGAATCGAGGATCGAGGAATGCTGGTTCTGCCTGATGTCGGCGGAAACGATCTCGTCCTCGCAATATTCGAGAATGCCTTCCATCTGGCCCTTGGCCGCTTCCTGCATCGCCTTGTTGATCTCTTCCACCGAGGGGTCTTTCTCGAGCTTGACGGTGAGATCGACGACCGAGCCGGTGGGCGTGGGCACGCGCATGGCGAACCCGTGGAGCTTGCCCTGGAGCTCGGGAATGACTTCACCGATGGCCTTGGCGGCGCCGGTGGAGGTCGGGATGATGGAAAGGGCGGCGGCGCGGGCGCGGCGCAGGTCGGCGTGCGGGAAATCGAGGATCACCTGGTCGTTGGTGTAGGAGTGGACCGTGGTCATGAGGCCTTCGGTGATCTTGAAATTGTCATTGAGAACCTTGGCGATGGGCGCCAGGCAGTTGGTGGTGCAGGAGGCGTTGGAGACGATCTTGTCGTCCGGCTTGAGCATCTCGTCGTTGACGCCGATGACGATGGTCCGGTCGACCTTGTCCTTGGCCGGCACGGTGAGGATGGCCTTCTTGGCCCCCGCTTCCAGGTGCCAGGCGACCTGTTCGCGCTTGCGGAACACGCCGGTGGATTCGACGACCACGTCCACGCCGAGGTCTTTCCAGGGCAGCTGCTTGGGATCCTTGATGGCCATGGCCTTGATCTTCTTCCCGTCGACGATGATGTTCTCGTCGTCGTAGGAGACCTTGTGCGGATACACGCCGTACAGCGAATCGTATTTCAAAAGGTGGGCGAGCACCTGGTTGGCGGTGAGGTCGTTGACCGCGACGATTTCAATGTCGTCCCGCGCGTTGGCGATCTTGAACACGTGGCGTCCGATTCGTCCGAATCCGTTGATTGCTATTTTCATATTTCCCCCTTGT
>CAZKOS010000103.1:0-11116 GCA_964554445.1 uncultured Spirochaetaceae bacterium
CCGCACGGCGCCGTGTTCGAGTCGGAATAAGGGAGCCGTAGAGTGCGCCCCCGTTCGCCCGATATCGCGGTGTTTTACAACACCATGCGGTCCGTGTACAACTTTCGTCGCTCCCTGCTCGCCGAGCTCATGTCCCGCGGGTACGAGGTGATCGTCCTCGCCCCCTTCGACGGCTATGAAAAAAGACTTTCCGCGATGGGGATCGCCTGCGTCGATTTTCCCTTTACGAGCAGGACGACCGATCCGCTCCACGACGGGCGTCTCTTCTTTCGATTTCTGCGCGCCCTGCGTCGTGTCCGTCCCCGCTGCCTGCTCTGCTTCACGATCAAGCCCAATATCTACGGGAGCGCGGCCGCCGGCCTCTCCGGAGTGCCGGTCGTCAACAACATCACCGGCCTGGGCTCGGCGTTCCTGCAACGCGGCCCGCTTCCCGCAATCGTGCGCCGGTTGTACCGGATCGCCCTCCGCCGCTCGCGGTGCGTTTTTTTCCAGAACGACGAGGACCGGGAGGTCTTCCTTCGCAACCGCCTGGTGCGCCGCGGCCAAAGCCGCCGCCTCCCGGGATCGGGGGTGAACACGACGGCCTACGCTCCCCGTCCGCACCCGCCGTCCGACCGGATCGTTTTTCTCCTCGTCGGCCGCCTCATCCGGGACAAGGGCGTCATGGAATACGCGGCCGCCGCCGAATCGCTTCCGGCCCGGGTGCCCCAGGCGGTCTGCCGGCTCCTCGGGGAAATCGATTCGGACAATCCGACCGCCGTCGGACGCGCCGCGATCGAGCGCTGGGTCCGTGCGGGGTTCGTCGAATACCTCGGCGACACCGACGACGTGCGCCCCTACATCGCCGAGGCCGATTGCGTCGTGCTGCCCTCGTACCGGGAAGGCTTGTCGCGGACGCTGCTCGAAGCGGCCTCAATGGCGAAACCGCTCGTCGCCTCGGACGTCCCGGGGTGCCGGGAGGTGGTGGAAGACGGCCGCACCGGCTTCTTGTGCCGGGCGCGCGACGCCCGCGACCTGGCGGACAAGATGACCGCCATGGCGGCGCTGCCGCCCTCCGCACGCGACGCCATGGGCCGGCGCGGCCGCGTGAAAATAGAAAGGGAATTTGATGAAAAAACGGTCATTCGTGCGTATATTGAGGCGATAGAAGAGGCGATCAACGACAAAAGTGGAAAGGAGATTCACTCATGAAGGTTCTCGTCACCGGCGCGGCCGGGTTCATCGGTTTTCACCTTGCCAAGAAACTGCTCGAGCGGGACCACTTCGTCGTCGGGCTCGATAACGTCAATGACTACTACGACGTCGGGCTCAAGTACGGGCGCCTGAAGGCGCTCGGCGTCCCCGGGGAAAAAATCCGCGACCGCATCCTGGTGAACAGCGAAACCGAGCCGCACTTTTCCTTCGTCAAGATGGACATGTCCCGGGCCGACCACCTGGACGAGTGTTTCCGCATCGAACAATTCGATCTCGTCTGCAACCTGGCCGCCCAGGCG
Source organism: uncultured Spirochaetaceae bacterium (assembly GCA_964554445.1). Classification (GTDB taxonomy): domain Bacteria; phylum Spirochaetota; class Spirochaetia; order SZUA-6; family RPPD01; genus JAFGSW01. The sequence continues at coordinate 1,494 of CAZKOS010000103.1, forward strand.
GGCGTCAGGTACAGCCTCTCGCACCCGCACGCCTATATCAACAGCAACGTCGTCGGCTTTCTCAACATCCTTGAGGCGTGCCGGAATTACCGCATCAAGCACCTGGTCTACGCTTCCAGCTCGTCCGTGTACGGCCTCAACCAGAGTCTCCCCTTCTCCACCCACGACAACGTCGACCATCCCGTGAGCCTGTACGCGGCGACCAAAAAATCGAACGAGCTCATGGCCCACACGTACAGCCACCTCTTCGGCCTGCCCACCACCGGGCTGCGCTTCTTCACCGTCTACGGCCCGTGGGGCCGCCCCGACATGGCTCTCTTCCTGTTCACCAGGGCGATTCTCGAAGGCAGGCCGATCGACGTCTTCAATGACGGAAAGATGAAGCGCGATTTCACGTATATCGACGACATCATCGAAGGGGTGGTGCGCGCCGTGGACACGATTCCGGCGGGCAATCCCGAGTGGAGCGGAAAACATCCCGATCCCGCGACCTCCCCCGCCCCGTACAAGGTGTACAACATCGGGAACTCCCATCCGGTCGACCTGCTCGACTTTATCGAGGCCATCGAGGATGCGCTCGGCAGGAAAGCGGTGAAGAATTTTCTCCCCCTCCAGCCCGGCGACGTGCCCGCCACCTGGGCCGACACCAAGGACCTGGCCTGGGACCTCAATTACAAGCCCCGCACCGATTTTAAAAAGGGCATCCGTCTTTTCATCGAGTGGTTCCGGGAATACTACGGAGTGTGACAATGGACGACTACAGCATCGGCATTATCGGTCTCGGCTACGTCGGTCTGCCCCTGGCCGTGGAATTCGGGAAGCGGTATCCCGTGACGGGGTTCGACCTGAACGCCCGCCGCGTGCGCGAACTGCAGGAAGGGAACGACCGCACGCGGGAAGTGACGGGGGAGCAACTCGCGGCCGCCTCCGGCTTGTCCTTCACGACCGATCCGGCCGGGCTCAAGGGCTGCAATGTCTACATCGTCACCGTGCCCACGCCGATCGACAAGCACAACAATCCGGACCTCCGCCCCCTCCTCTCGGCGAGCGAAACGGTGGGCCGGTCGCTCTCCGGCGGGGACATCGTCGTTTACGAGAGCACGGTCTACCCGGGCTGCACCGAGGAGGATTGCGTCCCCGTCCTGGAGAAACACTCGGGGCTCGTCTTCAACCGCGATTTTTTCTGCGGCTACAGCCCGGAGCGCATCAATCCCGGGGACAAGGAGCACACCGTCGTCCGCATCCGGAAGGTCGTGTCCGGCTCGACCGCGGAGACGGCCGAACGGATCGAAGCGCTCTACGCGTCCGTGATCGAGGCCGGCGTCTACCGCGCCCCGTCGATCAAGGTGGCGGAGGCCGCCAAGGTCATTGAAAACTCCCAGCGCGACATCAACATCGCCTTCATCAATGAGCTGTCGCTCATCTTCAATCGGATGGGCATCGACACCCGGGAGGTGCTGGCCGCGGCCGGCACCAAGTGGAACTTCCTCCCCTTCCGCCCCGGATTGGTGGGCGGCCATTGCATCGGCGTGGACCCCTATTACCTCACCTTCAAGGCCCAGTCCCTCGGCTACCACCCGGAAGTGATCCTGGCCGGCCGAAGGATCAATGACGGGATGGGAGTCCGCGTCGCGCAGCGGACCATCAAGGCGATGATCAGGAAGGGGCACAAGGTGGAGGGGGCGTCCGTTCTCGTCCTGGGGATCGCGTTCAAGGAGAATTGCCCGGACACGCGCAACAGCCGGGTGATCGACATTGTCCGGGAGCTCGCCGATTACGGCTGCCGGGTGGACGTCCACGACCCGTGGGCCGACCCCGAGCAGGTCAAGCGCGAGTACGGGATCAAGCTTCTGAACACGCCGGTGAGAAAATACGACGCCGTCGTCCTGGCCGTCGCCCACCGGGAATTCGCGGATTTTCCCTTCGCCTCCGTGCTCAAGGAAAACGCCGTGCTGTTCGACGTCAAGGGATTTATCAGGGACCCGATCGTATCCGATCGGCTCTAGTGCATAAGAAAGCCGTTGAAAAAAGACGCCTCTTTTCCGCTTCGCGGAAAAGAGATTTTTTCAACGGCTTCGCTGCATGACAAGTCAATTGAAAAAACGAAAAAATCCGCCGCTCTTCAAAGAATACGCCCGCCGCTTCTCTCCACATCCTTCACGTTCCAAATCGACATTTCTTTAAAACGCAAACACTGAATAAAGGTTTTTTCTGTGCTTCTTTTTCTCCCGTCGGCACATAATTGAAAAGGCCTTTCTTTCCAATTATGCGTCAGTTCAACCGTTTCGGCTGGGGCGATTCGGTTTCACCGATCTGTTCCGACAATTCCTTGAGCAAGGTCTTCGCTTTCGGCGTCAACCGTTCGGGCACCTCGACGAGCAGCTCGATGTACATGTCTCCGCGCCGCGAATTGTTGTTGACGAAGGGGACGCCCTCGCTCTTCAGCCGCAGCACCTTCCCCGTCTGGGTGCCCGCCGGCACCTTGACCCGCACCCGCTTGCCGTCGATCGTCGGGACGAGCACCTCGCCGCCCAGCGAGGCCTGGGTGATGGAGATGGGGATGAGACAATAGATGTCATTGCCGTTGCGTTTGAAAAATTCGTGCGCCCGGGTGTGAATGTAGACGTAGAGGTCGCCGGTCGGGCCGCCGTTCATGCCGCCGTCGCCCTGGTCGGGAATATGAATGCGCCGCCCGTCCTCCATTCCCGGCGGAATGGTGACCTTGATGACCCGCTTCTTTTCCACCACGCCCGTGCCGCGGCACTCGCGGCAGGGGTCCTTGATGACGTAGCCTTCCCCGTTGCATTGCGGGCAGGTGGTGGCGATGGAAAAGAAGCCCGAGCTGCGCCGCACCTGGCCCGAGCCGGAACAGGTGGGACACATCGTTTTTCCGCCGCCGCCGGCCGCGCCCGTGCCCCGGCAGGCGCCGCAGGTGTCGTTGCGCCGGTATGAAATCTCCTTGGTCGTTCCGAAGACGGCTTCGTTGAAATCGATTTCGAGGTCGTAGCGGAGGTCCGAGCCCCTGTGCGCCGACGAGCGCGCGCCCTGGCCCCGCCGCCGCGATCCGCCGAAAAACGAGTCGAAGATGCCGGAGAAATCCCCGAAGATGTCCTCGAAGTCCCGGAACACGCCGGAGAAATCGTGCGCCCCCTGGCCCATGCCTTCCACGCCGGCGAAGCCGAACTGGTCGTAGGTGGCGCGCTTCTTGTCGTCGCCGAGAACCTCGTAGGCCTCGGTCGCCTCCTTGAACTTTTCCTCGGCGGCCTTGTCTCCGGGGTTTTTATCCGGGTGATACTTGATGGCCAGCTGCCGGTAGGCTTTCTTTATGTCGTCCTTGGAGGCGTTGCGCTGCACCCCCAACACTTCGTAGTAATCGCGTTTGGCCACGTGCTCACTCTGCCGATCCATTGAGTCGGTTCATGCCGGACCTTCAGCTCTTCTTGTCGTCGTCGACCACTTCGTAGTCGACGTCCTCGGCCGTACCCTTCTGGCCCGCGTCGCCGCCCTGGTTCGACGATTGCTGTCCGCCGCCGTCCCCGCCGGTATCGCCCGGTCCGGGTTGACCGCCCGGTCCGGGACCGCCTTCGCCCGGCCCTCCCTGGGCGCCGGTATGCTTGTAGAGCTCCTCGGCGATCTTGTAGCTCGCCGTGCGCACGGCTTCGCTCTTGCTCTTGATGAGGGCCGCGTCCCCGGAATTGACGACTTTCTTCAAATCCTCGACGGCGTCCTCGATCTTTTTCTTGTCGTCCGCGCCGATCTTGTCGCCGTATTCCTTCAATGATTTTTCAGTCGTATAAATGAGCGAATCGGCCTCGTTCTTGGCCTCGGCCTTCTCGCGTTCCTTCTTGTCCTCCTCCGCGTGGAGCTCGGAGTCCTTCACCATGCGCTTGATCTCGGTCTCGGAAAGGCCGGAGGAGGATTCGATCCTGATCTTCTGCTCCTTACCCGTGCCCAGGTCCTTGGCCGACACGTGGACGATGCCGTTGGCGTCGATGTCGAAGGTGACCTCGATCTGCGGCACGCCGCGCGGGGCGGGCGGGATGCCCACCAGGTCGAAGCGGCCGAGGGTGCGGTTCTGGCTCGCCATCTCGCGCTCGCCCTGGAGCACGTGAATGGAGACGGCGTTCTGGTTGTCGGCCGCGGTGGAGAAGATCTGGCTCTTCCGCGTCGGGATGGTGGTGTTGCGCTCGATGAGCCGCGTGAACACGCCGCCCAGGGTCTCGATGCCCATGGAGAGCGGGGTCACGTCGAGCAGGAGCACGTCCTTCACGTCGCCGCCGAGAATGCCGCCCTGGATGGAGGCGCCCATGGCCACCACCTCGTCCGGGTTGACGCCCTTGTGGGGCTCCTTCTTGAAGAGCTCGCGGACGAGCTTCTGGACGGCGGGGATCCTGGTCGAGCCGCCGACGAGGATGACCTCGTCGATGTTCTCCGCGGTCATGCCCGCGTCCTTCATGGCCTGCAGGCAGGGGTTTTTGGACTTCTGGATGAGGTCGTCCACCATCTGCTCGAATTTGGCGCGGCTGAGCGAATACTGGAGGTGCTTGGGGCCGGAGGAGTCGGCGGTGATGAACGGCAGGTTGATGTCCGTCGTCTGCGTGCCCGAAAGCTCGATTTTCGCCTTCTCGGAGGCTTCCTTCAGCCGCTGGAGCGCCATCCTGTCCTTTGACAGATCGATGCCGTAGTCTTTCTTGAAATTCTCCACGAGCCAATCGATGATGCGCTGGTCGAAATTGTCGCCGCCCAGGTGCGTGTCGCCGTTGGTCGATTTCACCTCGAACACCCCGTCGCCGAGCTCGAGGATGGAGATGTCGAACGTGCCGCCGCCCAGGTCGTAGACGGCGATTTTTTCGTCCTTGCCGTTTTTGCCCAGGCCGTAGGCGAGGGCCGAGGCGGTGGGCTCATTGACGATGCGCTTGACGTCGAGGCCCGCGATCCGGCCGGCGTCCTTGGTGGCCTGGCGCTGGGCGTCGTTGAAATAGGCCGGAACGGTGATGACCGCTTCGGTGACCTGCTCGCCGAGGTAGTCCTCGGCCGTTTTCTTCATTTTCTGGAGAATGAGGGCCGAAATCTCGGGCGGGGAATAGAGTTTGCCCATGATCTCGACGCGCGCGTCGGCGCCCGAATCGACGACCTTGTAGGGCACCATCCGAATTTCCTCGTTGACCTCATTGAAGCGGCGTCCCATGAACCGCTTGATCGAGTAGACGGTGTTTTCGGGGTTGGTGATCATCTGGTTCTTGGCCGGTTGGCCGACCAGGCGCTCCCCCTTGGCGGTGAACGCGACGATGGAGGGAGTGGTCCGCTGTCCTTCCGAATTCTGGATGACGACGGGCTCGCCGCCCTCCATGATCGCGACGCATGAATTGGTGGTTCCTAAGTCGATGCCGATTATTCTGCCCATATACTACTCCTTTAATTTCATTTCGTATCTTTGTCGCCGGCGGCCGGCCGGTTTGTGCTCTCGCCGGCGGGCTGCAGCACCTTGACTTTCGCCGGCCTTAATACCCGCCCGTGTAAAAGATAACCGCTTTGGAAGTCTTCGGCCACCGTCGCGGCCTTCACCTGCGGGCTTTCCTCCGCCATCAGGGCCTCGTGCCGTTCCGGATCGAAGGCCGCGCCCTTCGCGGTAAACCGCTCCAACCCCCATTTCTTCTCCAGGGTCGACACGAGCTGTTTTTCAATGAGCGCGATTCCGGAATGGAAGGTTTTAAAGTCCTTCCCGTCCTCGGCGGATTTGATGGCGCGCTCGAAATTATCGATGGTGCCGACGATGTCCAGAAGCAGCATGGCGTTGGAAAATTTGGCCGCTTCTTCCCGTTCCTTGTTGACGCGCTTCTTATAGTTTTCGAACTCGGCGTATTTCCTCAGGTATCTGTCTTTGAGCTCGGCGTTTTCCGCCTCGAGCTGCGCCAACCTTTCCGGTCCGCTCTTCGCGTCGCCGGCCGCGGCGGCTCCCGTCCGTCCGGCGCCGTCGTCGGTCGCGGCGTTCTGAGACGCATCACCGCGCGAAAGTTCGGCGGCGTTTCCGGTCATCGCCTCCGCGTTCTCATTGACCGGAGGTTGCGTCTTATCCGGTTGTTTGGCATGCTTATCGCCCTCCTGCATTGCGACCCCTTTGTGCGATTGATTTTCACATAAGATAATAAAGCCTCACAGCGGCGTCAATATATTTTGCCGCTAGTATGGAAAATAAGCAGCCGGCGGTGGAACCGGTTTTTTCGATTTTCCCTCCGGCGATCGTGTTCGAAAGGAAAACGAAAAGACGCTCAACCGAACAAAACCCCGGTGTCGCCGGTTCACGACGCATCTGATCAACCCAACGCCCGCGAAGCCGGCAACGCCCGATCCTCCTAGAGCCGTTTTTTCAGTCCGTGGAACAGGACGCCGAGCGCCGGTACCCGGATGCGGATCGCCCCTTCCGGACAGGTTTCCTGACAGCAGTAGCAGCGAATGCACCGTTCGTAGTCGTAGCGCGGCGGCCGCCCGGCAACGTTCGCGAGCGCCTTGGGATCGACGGGGCAGATGCGCACGCACTGGCCGCAGCGCGTGCAGCGGTCGGCGGCGATGACGGGACGCGGGACGAGAAAGCGCTTGAGGTATTTCAGGAACGGCGATTTCGAAAAAACGGCCGCGGAGGGCGGGTGCGTTTCGTACGGCCTGCCCGCGGCCGCGGACAACGGCACGCCCGCCGTCTCTATGTCGCGCTCCTTGATCCGGCCGAAGCCGATGCTCTCCGCGTATGAAAGAAAGTAGATCTCCTCCGGATCGATTCCCATGATCCGGCAGGCGACGGCGTCGAGCGCCACCGGATCGGCGGAAAGAAGCAGGAGCCCCGTGCGCACCAGGCGGCCGTTGCGCGGCCCGTTGCCCTCCATCCCGTCCACCGCGTCCATGACGGACAAGGCGGGCGGGATGAAGCGGTTGAGATCGACGAGCATCCGCGAAAACGAGCGCTCATCGGAGAGCCGGGCGTGAAACCAGGATTTGGTGAGGCCGGGCACGAGGCCGAACATGTTCTTCACCGCCCCGGTCATGCGGGTGAGGCCGTGCGTTTTCATCTTCGGCAGGTTGACGACCGCCTCGGCGGCGAGCGCCCCGTGCGCCACCTTGAAGACCCGGTTCTGCCTCCCCTCCGGAAAAGCCCGCTCCTCGCCGTTCTCGAAATCCGCGAGCTCGATCCCCGTCTCGCGGGCGACGGCCTCGTACCCGCACAGGCGGGCGGCGGTCCGGGGGTTGTGGAAGGCCGGAGAATCGCCGTAGCTCACTTCGCAACCGGCCTTCAGGCAGGCGAGCGCCGCCGCGCGCAGCACGGCCGGGTGGGTGATGGACCCCCGCGCCGGATCGTCGCCGTGGAGCAGGTTGGGCTTGAGGAGCACGCGGCGCCGTTCGCCGAGCAGGGCCGGGAGGCCTCCCAGGAGGCGCAAGCCCTCCTCGAGCGCGCGCTCGACCTCCTCCCGCTCGTAGGAAAGGCAGCGCACCACGGCCACGCGCGAGGCCCGGTTCATTCGCCCTCTCCCCCGGGCCGAACGGCGCGCTTGGAGGACGGCAGGTGAAGGAAGACGCGGGTCCCCGTCTCGAGGCCGGGCTCGACGGACAGGGCCCCGCCGTTCCGCTCGAGGAGCACCCTGGTGAAGTACAGGCCGAGCCCGTCGCGGCCGCGTTTGGTGGTGAAAAACGGCTGGCCCAGCTGGGAAAGGTTTTTCAGCGGCACGCCGCATCCCTGGTCGGCGATTTCAACCGTCACCCGCTCGGCCTGGGCGCTCGCGTGAATGAGAATGCTTTCGTTCTTCCGCTGCAGGGAATCGTAGGCGTTCTCGATGGCGAGGAGAAGACACAGGGCGACGTCTTCCGGGGAGCAAAACACCTTGACGCCCGGACGGCGCTGGTAGTTGAGATTGATCCCGCTCCACTGACGGCGGCTCTGGGTGACGACGGAGTCGACGAGGGCGTCGAGGGCGAGCGAAATCCTGATCGAAGCCTGGCGCTGGCAGACGGTCGCGAACCGCTTGTTGAACTGCTCCAGGCCGAGGATGTTTTTGCGGATGGAGGCGAAGATCCGGTCGCCCGGGCCCTGCGCCTGGGCCGCGCCGTATTCGACGGCGGCGTCGCCCCGATCCTGGGCCTTCGCCTGCCCCGCGCCGCGCGACACGAGTTTCTGCAGCTCGAGGCAGGATTTCCTCGTCTGCTCGAGGAATGAGTCGAGCCGCTCCATGATGCCCGAGAGGAGGAGCTCGCTCTCCATCCTCGACCGGCGCGAGAGCCGGTCCTCCCGCGTGCCGCCGTCGGCGAACGCCTCCCCGTTTTCCGGCTTGTCGAGTCCCTGCTCGCGCAGGAGCTTTCGATCGATGATGAGGAAGGCGAAAAGCTGCAGGTAGAGGGCCGCGATGAAAAGCGCGATGGCCACGATGAATCCCGAGATGTCGGCATTGAGCTTGAAGACGTCCGTGAACAGGCGCTGCGTCGGGTGAAAGAGGGCCGCGAAAAAGGCGAGCAGCGCGAACGCGGCGATGATATAGACGACCGCGCGGCTGCGCAGGACCTTCAACCGGTAGCCGCGGGAGCGCACCAGGCCGATGAGGTACGAGAGCGGGAGAAAGGCGAGAAAGAAGTTGGACGGGTTGCCCATGTAATACGGGTTGCCCTGGACGTCGTGCAGGATCTGGGGCAGCTGATCGAAGAAAAAATGGGCCGGCAGCGCCAGGAGCGCGCCCGCGGCGATCCATTCAATGTGATGCTTGAGATCGCGGTGCCGGGAACGAAGGTAAATGAAAACGAGAAAGAGGATGAAGACGACGTACCCCGGCACGTCGCTGATGTTCTGAAGCCGCCTGACCGCCTCCACGTCCCGGTACATGCGGTCCAATCCGAACAACAGCCAGCGCCCGTATTCGTAAAACCGGGCGACGGAAAAAAAGAGGATCACGGCCGAACACGCGAGGACGAGCGCGATCTTGCCTTTCCGGGGAAGAATGTCCTTTTGAAAGAACGCCAGGAAAATGACGACGAGCCAGACGGTCTGCTCTCCCGGATTGACGAAGAACATCGTCACCGGGCTCTCGTAATAGAACGGCAGGACGCTCGTATAAACCATGTAGCAGAGCGCGATGAACGCGAAGAGTATGTTCGTCATCTCGTTCCGGTAATGGGTGAGAAGGTAGACGGCGCTCGCGGCGAGAATGACGATGAAAAAAAGGATGGAAAACCAGCCGCTCTGCGCCACGCTCATCTGGGGGCGGATGACGACGACGCGCGAGGCGCCCGTGCGGTCGACGATCGAGACCGGCACGGGTTCGAACGAGGTGTGGCTCGATTCCCACCGGACGATGTCGCGGATCGTACGCATCGGGATCCCCCCGACCGCCGTGATCCTGTCTCCGTCCTTCAGTCCGGCTTGGAGCGCCGGGGAGTCGGAGACCCGCGGCGCGTACTCCAGGTATCCCCCCCGGTCCCGGACTTCGGGGAAGGTGACGACGAGCCCGGTAAACGGCTTGACCAGGTAGCGGACGAAGAAGAAGCCCGCGACGGCGCAGAGAAGCCCCGCCGCCGCCAAAAGAAGAAAAAACCTGAGCTTGGTGCGTATCGTCAACGCGATGGGGAGTTTCAACATGTTCTTTTTCGGG
>CAZKOS010000104.1:0-2137 GCA_964554445.1 uncultured Spirochaetaceae bacterium
AATTTCTTGACGATGACGGGCCGCTTGTTGCGAAGATCCGGGTGATCCTTGTCGATGGCGATCACTCTGACCCTCGTCTTGGCGAAGACGTCCGACTTGCGGATGCAGTCGTTCAACGCCGCGCGGCCGAACACCGTCCCCGGCGCGTAGACGACGCGGTCGGCCTCGACCAGGCCGTCCTTGACCCAGTAGAACTCACGGCCGTATTCGCCCTTGCGCACGATCTGCTCGCCGGGCTCGAAGGCGAGCTCCCGCTGGTGGGCACGGCCGCGGCCGAACCCCATTTTGATCCGGTAGCGCACGGCCACGTCCGACACCACCGGCCGGCAGACAACCCCGCGCATTTTCTGCTGCACCTTCTGGCTGATGGCGCCCTCGGCGAACCGCTTCGCGTCCGCCACCGCGTCCTCCAGGGTGAGCCCGGAGAAGAGCTTGTCGAGGGGAACTTCCACGCCGGTCATCCGCGTCAGGACCTCCCGGCCGTCGGGCGAGAAGAACCGGACGGTCCCCCGCGCCTTTTCCACGATGATCAATCCACCGTTCATCTAGACACCTCCTGTAATGGACTTATGGTTAAATTCTAACACGCTTTCGGGCATTCTCAACAGGAAGCCGTGAATTGAAAAGAATTTCTAAGGAAACCAGGAAAAAAGGAACCCAGGAGAAAGCAGGATGAAAAATGAGGAATACGAATGATATTTGAATATAATCTGGTATGGTTTAGGATCAATTTTATTTTTGGCCCAAACCTCTGCCATATTTCCTTTTCTTGGATTCCTGTTTTTCCTGGCTTCCTTATAAATTTCTTCGGGCGAGGAGCTTGGAGAGTATTTCAGCGGTTCTGGAAGGACCCCTGGCGGCGGGAGCGTTCGATTTGTTCCATTTTCTTGTAATAGTCGGCCTGGCGCTTGATCTCGTCGAGGTCGGTGACCGAGATCTTGCCGTTTAAGACCTGCATCTTTTTGTTCTCGAACAGCTTCTGGGTGAAGGCGGGCGCCTGGTTGACGGGCAGGCCGACCAGGGTGATGAGCTCCTTGGGTCCGAAGTCGAAGGTGTACTCCTGGCCCGCGACCAGCGTCACCCGGTTCTTTTCCAACTGCATGAGGAGGGCGTCGTAGATTTTACCGATCGGGTCGGCGATGAGGGCGTTGGTGAGCTGTTTGTAGATGAACCAGAGCCGCTCCGCGAGGAGCGTGGTGAGCTTCGAGATGAGCTGCGGCTGGGTCTGGACCATGCGCTGGAAGTTCGCCTTGTTGACCACGAGGAGCGACGTGTCCTCCAGGGCGACGGCCGAGGCCGAGCGCGGCATGTTCTCCAGGAGGGCCATCTCGCCGAAGATGTCGCCGTTCTTGAGGATGGCGAGCATCACCTCGTTCTGGTCGACGATCTTCGAGATCTTCACCGAACCGCGCTGAATGATGTAGAGCTCCTTGCCCGGCTCGGCTTCGCTGCAGATCATGGTGTCCTTGGGATAGGTGCGGTTGAAATCGGCCGGGTTGGGATTGAGGTGCGGCACCTTGGCGTAGGGGTGGATTTTCGCCATCCGCTCCTTGGCCAGGGCGAAGTTGCTGCCGTTCGGACAATACTGGATATAGCGGTTGTAGGCGTAGTAGGCCAGGTTGTACATGTTCTGGCGGGCGTAATACTCAGCCACGTTGAACAGGTGGACCGGATCGATGGCGGCGGTGCTCTTGAAGGTGAGACGGGTGAGGGCCTCGTCCAGGTGGCGCATCTTCTGGGAGAAACTCATGATGATCTTGATGGCGAGCGGCGTGTTTTTTTCAATTAAAAGGCCGTATTGGTCGCGATGGACCGAAATCAGTGAGACGTCGGTGAGGGCCATGGCCGTCTCTATGTGGCTGTGCGCGGACATGGTCGAGATGACGCCGAAAAAGTCGCCGGGCCCCAGCACATTGCCGCCCTCTTCCTCCACGACCTCGGCTTCCCGGCTGACGCGTACCTTGCCCGACCGGATAATGTAGAAATAATCCGCCTTCTGCTTGCCCGTGACTATGATGTACGAACCTATTTTGAAATTGACCAATGAAAGCTGCAAGGGGCTGGACATATTACCTTCCACGGGGATGCTCTCATCAATAGTATAGGAGGCCGGGCAGGCATTGTCAATCAAAGAAAA
>CAZKOS010000104.1:2237-11051 GCA_964554445.1 uncultured Spirochaetaceae bacterium
CTCGCTATTTCGTGGAAGGGTTGCAGGCCGACGGCTTCCGGCCGAACGGCGGTTCGGGCCCGCGCGTCGCTCTTGTCCAGGGCGCAGTATCCCTTGGCGAAAGCGAGGTGGCGGTTGTCGAGATTGCCGAAATAGTAATTCCTCATATCGCCGCCGCCCGGGGGCGGTCCCGGCGTTCTCCCCTCGCCCAGGTACGGATCGACCGGCACCCACCCGAAATCCTCAAGGTAGAATTCGCTCCAATAATGGGGAACCGCCGTGCCGTTCGCGTCGACGAGGTAACCGGCGACGAGCCGCGCCGGGATTCCCGCTTTCCGGGCGAGCGAGGCGAAGAGCGAGGCATAGACGAACGGGCCGCCGGTTTTGGCGGCGCACACGGCGTACCAGTTCGGAATCGCCACGGGCGAGACCGGCGCGGCGGGCGCGTCCTCCGGCGTGAACCGGTCGATGACGAAGTCATAGATCTTCCGCGCCGCGCGGTAGGGGTTCTTTTCCGAGGCCGCGGCCTCGCGCAGGAGGGGGAGGAGCGCCGGGTGGGAAGGGGCCAGGGACGCGTCGTCTCCGGTGAACTCCCGGTAGAAGGGCGTGTTCCGGTCGTAATCCACCACCAGGCTCGGATCGATTTCCGTGGTCACCGAATACCGGTCAACCGTGAATTCCGCGGCGACGGACTCGTCGCGTCCGGGGGCGAGATCGGAGAGTTTGATTTCGACCTGCCCCGCCGCAGAGGCGGCGAGCGTTTCGTTCTTCATCGGGACGGCCTTGAAACCACGCTGCTCGGGGCAGTCGACGGGCCGCGGCGCGAGGAGGGTGAGCCAGTTCGGCGTTTCGGCCGCGGTGGACGACACGCGCGCGCCGAAGCGCAGCCGGTAGGTCATCCGGCCGCCGTACTCGCGCCTCCCCGCCGGGGACATGACGGTCAGTCCCACGTAATTGCTCTTGCCCTTGTCCGTCACCACCATGACCGGGCCGGTCTTGGCGCCGTCGGGAACGCGAACGCTGATCTCGCGGTCGTTCCAGGACAGGTAGTCGCCGTCGGCCTCGGAGGCGCCGACGAGGAGCTCGCTCTGGTCCAGCTCCTCGCCGCGCAGGCCCGCAGGGACGATCTCCGAGAACAGGACGCGGCTCTTCCCCCGCTCCGCGCCGAAGCGCTCGCCCTTGAGGACGACGACCCGGCCGGGCGCGACATTGGCCGCGGACAAGGATTCGATGAGGGGGCCGGTATTGGAGGTGAGGCGGGGAATCTCGTCCGGATTCATGTAGATGTCGCCGCGGCATTTCCCGTCTTTGGTGACGACGTAAATGAGCCCGGAGGAAATTTCGCGGGGAATGGAGACGATGATCTCCTCATCGCTCCAGCTCAAATAGTTCGCGTCGGCGAGCGCCAGATCGCCGACGCGAACCTCGCCGCCGGATCCCGCGGCGCCGAAATGAGAGCCCGTAATGGTGACGATTTCGGCGGCCAGGTTGTCTTCCTGTGTGACGCGGGTGATGGAAGGCGGCCGTCCGGAAAAGGCGGTCGAGAGGAGTAGAATGACGAGAAATCCGCCGAAGACGGCCAGGGGCAGGAATTCCTTCCGCTGGTAAAAAGGGGTTCGAGGCGGTCCGGATCGCTCGTCCGGTTTTTCCGCGTTCACCGGGGTGACCCCGTGTCGTAGGGCGGGGTCGGCTGCGGAACGGTTTGTTGCGCCGGGGTCGGCTGCGGAGGCGTGCCGGTGTACAGACCGACCTGCAATTCGAAAAGGAGGTTGTTGGCGCTGAAGTTATCCTTGCCGAGCGGGTAGAATTCGACCTTTTCATCGAGCGTGAAGGGAATGGACTTGAGGATGGTGACCCACTTGCCCTCCTTGCTCTGGTCCTCCTTGACGAGCAGCTGGGCCTGGGTGAGAAGCACCTTCGGCCGGTTTTTTTCCGCGTAGACCGTAAAAACGACCACGCCCTGGATGGTCCGGCCGTCGATCTTGATCCCGATCGGCTTTCCTGAAAAGGTCACCTTGCGCGCCTGGTTGGTCGCCGTCACCGCCGAGTCCCGATCGAGGACTTTGAGGGTGACCGAAAGCACGTAGGCCTGCTCCGCGGGATTGCTCACGTCCTCCCGGTCCTGGCTGAAGGCCGGGACGAGGGCGAGCATGGAAAGGCAGACCGCCGACAATCCTTTGAGCATGCGGGTTATTTCCTCTCCTCGACGTAGACAACTTCCGGCTGCCCCACTTTGAAGGTGTCATTGCCGGGTAATTCGAACACCACGTCCTGGTTGAGGGCGGAGGGGTTCATCATCCTGAGCAATTGGCCCGGGTCCCGCACGGTGTACTGGACGTGGATGGTTTTCAGATTCTCAAGCTCGGCGCGGGCTTGAACAAGCTCGCTTCCGTTCTTGCCGACGAAGAAAAAGAGCGACGCCACCAGCACGAACATGGCGGCCAGGCCGCCGACGAGAATCGGGACCGGCAGGAGCACCTGTTTCCTGAAAAACGAAAGCCGTTCGCCCACCTTGCGATTGAAGAGTCCCGCGGCCGCCGGCGCCGATTCGACGCAATCGTCGCGCTCCTCAAAAGTGAGGTCGATCCGTTGCCGGACGCGGCGGGCGGCCTCCTCGAGTTGCGGCGCCTCCTCCCGGCGCAGGCGGCCGGAAACGGCCTCCCAGGCCGAAATTTTCCCGCGGCAGGCCGCGCACAATTCGAGGTGCGCCGCGATCGCGGCGTCCCACGGGCTGTCGATCTCCCCGTCGAAATAGGCCGACAATAGATCGTCTTTTGGACACGAAATCCTGCTCATACGTCACTAACCCCTGAACAACTTCTCGAGCTGTTCACGCGCTCGAAAGACGCGTACTTTCACGTTTCCCTCGCTGATATTCAGCATGGTCCCTATTTCCTTGTAATTCAAGCCCCCGTACTCCTTGAGCACGAGCACCGTTCTGAGTTTCGGCGGAAGCTTGTTGAGGGCTTCCTGAACGGAGCCCTTGAGCTCCTCGTCCATGATCCGTTTCTCTTCGGACTCGGCGTACTGGGGCGTGATCTTCTCAAGTTTGGAGAGCGCTTTCCGCTCGCGGGCTTTCCGCTTCTCGTAGTTGAGGGCCATGTTCTTCACCACCCGAATCAACCAATACTTGGCCTGATTGGTGTCCGGGAGCGGCTCATGGCGCTCGTAATACTTGATGAACGCCTCGTGGCACAGGTCTTCGGCGATACCGACATCCCCGATCACCCGGTACGCAACCCGAAAGATCACGGGAAAGAGCTGAGAGTACTCCTCATTGAACCTCTTTTCGTCGAAACCCTTCTTCAACATAAAAAAACAGCTCGCATCGTGGTATTGTTACAGCCTTTTTTTATTTTTTTCTCCAGCGGATGCCCTGGGGAGTGTCTTCCAATACGATACCGCGGCCGTCGAGGATTTTCCGGATTTCGTCGGCCCGGGGAAAATTTTTCGCCCGGCGGGCCGCTTCCCGCTCCTCGACGAGCGCCTGCACCTCGTCGTCTAGGCTCACCTTCTCGCGCTCCGCCTCTTTCAGGCCCAGGCCGAAGACCCGGTCCATCCGGTAAGCGCCGGCGAGCCGGTCGGCGGCGGGCACGCTCTCATCGCGGAGCAGGCCCCAGAGGTCGCCCAGGGCCTGGGGAGTGTTGAGGTCGAGGGCGATGTGCTCTTCGAACGAAGCCAGGGAGGCCGCGGTCGGGCCGCTTTTCGCGTCGCCGGCGGCGCCGTTCGCGCTTTCTTTCAATAGAAGTATTTTTTCATTGAGGGCCGCCCGCCCGTTCTTGGCGCCATCCAGGCCTTCCTTGCCGTAATTAAGCTGACTTCTGTAATGGGCGCCCAGACAAAAGTAGCGGTAATCGAAAGGGTGGTAGCCTTGATCCCTGAAAACGTGAAGCGGGACGAGGTTGCCTTTCGATTTCGACATCTTTTCCTGGCCAACGATGAGAAACTCGCCGTGCATCCAGTAATTGACCCACTTCTTCCCGGTGGCGGCTTCGGATTGGGCGATTTCGTTCGTATGATGCACGGGAATGGCGTCGATCCCGCCGCAGTGAATGTCGAACTGTTCGCCCAGGTACTTCATGCTCATGGCCGAGCATTCGATGTGCCAGCCCGGGTAACCTCGTCCCCAAGGGGAGTCCCAGAGCATGGATTGGTGCTCGAATTTTGATTGGGTGAACCACAGTACAAAGTCGTGTGGGTTCTTTTTGTTTTTATCGACCTCAATTCTCGAACCGGCTTTTAGATCGTCGAGTGAAAGAAGCGCCAGCTCTCCGTAGTGCTTCGACTTCGAGATGTCGAAATAGACATTGCCTCCCGCCAGGTAGGTGAACCCATTCGCCTCGAGTCGCTTGATGAGATCGATCATTTCCGGGATGTGGTCGGTGGCCTTACAGATCGTCTCCGGCATCAGGCAGCCGAGTGCGGCAAAATCCTCGAAAAAAACCTTGGTGTAGAACTCTGCAATTTCCCAGGGCGTCTTGCCGGCCTGGGTGGCCGCCTTGAGCATCTTGTCTTCTCCGGAGTCCGCGTCGTCCGAGAGGTGACCGACGTCGGTGACGTTCATGACGTGATGCACGGTGTACCCGAAGTATTCGAGGGTACGCCGCAAAAAGTCTTCGAACAAGTAGGTGCGCAAGTTGCCGGTATGTGCGTAATTATAGACGGTTGGTCCGCAGGTGTACAGTTTCACCGCGCCTTTCTCCAAAGGGTTGAAGGGCATGATTTTTCTGCCCAAAGTGTTGAAAAACCGAAGCTGCGCCATATTCCTCCACGTCACGAAAAAACCGACGTTCTGGTTGGATTCGAGAGGATACTTTTTCGGGCCCGGGTTTTGAATCGATCCCGAAAAAATAATATCAAATTCGATTCGCGAAAGCAACCGTGTTCCACGCCCTTGCCACGCGCATCGTCCCCTGTTACAGTAGGGCCCGGAGAACAAGATGAACGGTGAACAGTACGTTATTGGGATCGATTTCGGCACGGATTCCGTCAGATCGATCATTGTCGACGCGGGAAACGGCGGGGAAATCTCCAGCGCCGTCCATTACTACGATAGATGGAAATCGGGGCTGTACTGCGACCCGGTGAACAACCGGTTCCGTCAACATCCGCTCGATTACATTGAGGGTCTCGAGGTCACGGTCAAAAAAGCGATCGGCGGCCGTTCCGACATCGCGAAAAACGTGAAAGGCATATCGGTCGACACGACCGGATCGACGCCGGCGGCCGTGGACGAAACCGGCACGCCGCTTTCCCTGCGCGACCGGTTCCGCGACAATCCGAACGCCATGTTCGTTCTCTGGAAGGACCACACGGCCGTCCGGGAGGCGGAGGAGATCAACGCCGCGGCGAAAAAATGGCGGGGCGTCGATTACACCAAGTACGTCGGCGGGGTCTACTCCTCCGAATGGTTCTGGGCGAAAATACTCCATGTGCTCCGGGAAGACCGGGACGTCCGGGCCGCCGCTTATTCCTGGGTGGAGCACTGCGACTGGATCCCCGCCCTGCTCACGGGCAACGCCGATCCCCTGCGGTTGATAAGGAGCCGCTGCGCGGCCGGACACAAGGCGATGTGGCACGAGGAATTCGACGGGCTGCCCGACGAGAAGTTCCTCGTTTCCATCGATCCCGCGCTCGCCGGTCTGCGGGGCAGGCTGTACCGGGACACGTTTACCAATGAGAAAAGTGCGGGAACGCTAACGCAAGAATGGGCCGATCGTCTCGGGTTGGGCCGGAACGTGACGGTCGGCGTCGGGGCGTTCGACGCGCACATGGGCGCGGTCGGGGGAGAGATCGAACCCTACGCGCTCTGCAAGATCGTCGGCACCTCGACCTGCGACATCCTCGTCGCCCCGCTCGAGGACATCGGGAACAAGCTCATCAAGGGAATCTGCGGGCAGGTCGACGGGTCGGTGCTTCCCGGCATGCTCGGCATGGAGGCCGGACAGTCGGCCTTCGGCGACATATACGCCTGGTTCAAAAACCTGCTTCTCTGGCCGGTGGCAAACCTGCTTCAACGTTCGGGACTGCCGGAAAAAGCGGCGGCGGAACTGGAAAAACGGATCATCCCGGAACTGAACGCGGCGGCGGAAAAAATCCCGCCCGGGGAAACGGACCTCGTCAGCCTCGACTGGATGAACGGCAGACGAACGCCGTTCGCGAACCAGTCCCTGAAGGGAGCGATCACCGGCATCAACCTGGGGAGCGACGCCCCGCGGATCTACCGTTCCCTGGTCGAGGCGACGGCCTTCGGGGCGAAAAAAATCAACGAGCGCTTCGGGGAGGAAGGGGTCGACATCAGGCGGGTCATCGCCCTGGGCGGAGTGGCGAAAAAGTCGCCCTTCATCATGCAGGTGCTGGCGGACGTGCTCGACATGCCCATCAAGGTGGCGCGGGCCGAGCAGGCGTGCGCGCTCGGGGCGGCCATGTGCGCGGCGGCCGCCGCGGGAATTCATCCTTCGCTGCGGGACGCCCAAAAGGCCATGGGAAACGGATTCGAGCGGGAATACGTTCCCGACCCGCGGAAGGCGGCCGTCTATCGGAAATTGTACGAAAAATATTCGGCGACCGCGGAACTCATCGAGAAGGGCTTGTACGCGCCGGGCCGGGCGTGACCGTGTAAGGAGGTTGACATGGCGTACCGGGAATTGAAGGAGCGGGCGTGGCGCTGCAACATGGAGCTCTCCCGACGTAATTTGATAAAATACACGTTCGGGAACGCGAGCGCCTTCGACGCGCGGAAAGGCGTCTTCGCCATCAAGCCGAGCGGCGTCCCGTACGACGAGCTGCAGCCCGCCGACATGGTGGTGGTGGACCTGGACAACAAGGTCGTCGAAGGGGCGCTCAGGTATTCGTCGGACACCAAGACGCACACGGTGCTCTACCGCAAGTTCCAGGGAATCGCCGGAGTGGTTCACACCCACTCGACCTACGCCGCGGCCTGGGCCCAGGCCATGAAGCCCATTCCCGTCCTGGGAACGACCCACGCCGATCACTGCACGCGCCCCGTTCCGTGCACCCCCGTCATGAGCGACGAAATGATCAAGGGCGATTACGAGGAAGAAACGGGGAACCTGATCGTCGACACGTTCGAAAAAAATTCCTTACCCTACCGGGAAATCGAGATGGTCCTGGTCGCCTGCCACGGGCCGTTCACCTGGGGGGAGACGCCCGAAAAGGCGGTCTACAACAGCGTGATTCTCGAGGAGCTCGCCCGCATCGCCTTCCTGACCCTGCGGATCGATCCCGGCGTCCCCCCGTTGAAAAAGG
The DNA here is from genome assembly GCA_964554445.1 of uncultured Spirochaetaceae bacterium. Classification (GTDB taxonomy): domain Bacteria; phylum Spirochaetota; class Spirochaetia; order SZUA-6; family RPPD01; genus JAFGSW01. The sequence continues at coordinate 9,486 of CAZKOS010000104.1, forward strand.
CTTTGATCGACAAGCACTACCTGCGCAAGCACGGCGAGTCTTCATATTACGGACAAACGAAATGATGCGAGGAGACCAGGCAATGAACAACGTAGCAAATATCAAAATGGGATTGGTCGCGGCCAGCAGGGATTGCTTCCCCAAAGCGCTCGCGGAAACAAGAAGGAAAAAACTCGCCGCGGCCTGCGCGCACAGAAAAATAACGATCACGGAATTCGAGACGGTCATTGAAAACGAAAAAGACGTTTTGAAAATCCTCGGGGAGGCGGAAACGGCCGGCGTCAACGCGCTCGTTATTTTCCTCGGGAATTTCGGGCCGGAAGGCCCCGTCACACAATTGGCGCGGAAATTCGACGGACCGACGGCGATCATGGCGGCGGCCGAGGAGAGCAAGAACGACCTGATCGACGGCCGGGGCGACGCCTACTGCGGCATGCTCAACACCTCGTACAACGTCGGCCTGCGGAAATTACGGCCCCACATTCCCTCCTACCCGGTCGGCACGGCCGACGAGCTCGCCGTGAAAATCGAGGAGTTTTTCCCCGTAGCGCGAATCGTCTTAAGCCTTCACCATCTCAAGGTGTTTTCCTTCGGGCCCCGCCCCCAGGATTTTCTGGCGTGCAATGCCCCGATCAAGCCGCTCTACGACCTGGGAATCGAGATCATGGAAAACAGCGAGCTCGATCTCTACGACGCGTACCTCTCCGCCGAAAAACACTCCGCCGTCAAGGCCAAGGCCCGGGACATGGCGAAGGAACTGGGCGCCGGCAACACCTACCCGGAGATGCTGGACAAGCTCGCGCAGTTCGAGTGCGCCCTGGAAACCTTCATGGAAACGAATCTGGGCGCGTCACGCTATGCCGTCTTCGCCAATAAGTGCTGGCCCTCGTTCGAAAAATACTTCGGCTTCGTGCCCTGCTACGTGAACTCCCGGCTCGCCTCGCGGGGCATTCCCGCCGCCTGCGAGACGGACATCTACGGCGCCGTGAGCGAATACATGGCGACCTGCGCCACCGGGCTCCCCGCGACCATCCTCGACGTCAACAATACCGTCCCCTCCGACATGTTCGAGGAGATGAAAAAAGAAACGAAGAACTACGCGCCGACCGACCTGTTCATGGGGTTCCACTGCGGCAACACGCCGTCGTCCTGCATGATCAATCCCGCCATCAAATACCAGCTCATCATGCACCGGCTCATGGAGCAGGGCTTGGAGCCGGAGATCACCCGCGGCACCCTCGAGGGCCGCATGAAGCCGGGAGAGATTACGATTTTCAGGCTCCAGTCCACGGCCGATACGCAACTCCGTTCGTACGTGGCGGAGGGAGAAATCCTCGACATCGATCCGAAATCCTTCGGCAGCATCGCGGTCTTCGCCGTGCCCGAGATGGCGCGCTTCTACCGCCACGTGCTCATCGAAAAGAGGTTCCCGCACCACACCGGCGTCGCGTTCAAGCACGCCGGGAAATCGCTTTTCGCGGCTCTGAAAATGATGGGAGTGGACGATGTTTCCTTCAACCTGCCGAAGGGGACGTTTTACCAAGGCGAGAATCCGTTCCACTGAAA